>NZ_JBEUPD010000015.1:0-163486 GCF_040492135.1 Actinomadura sp. NPDC000600 | reverse complement strand
GCGCCGCCGGCGAGCCCTGGGTGCGCCCCTCGGGGGGCCGCCGGGTGGCGGCCGGCCCCCGGGGCCGCCGGGTCAGGACTGCGGCTCCTGCGCGGGCTTCATCACGTTGAACGGGACCCCGAAGGGATCGCGGACGGCCGCCGTCCGCCCGTACGGGGTGTCCTGCGGCTCGGAGTCGGCGGCGCCGCCTCCCGCGCGGACCTTGCGGACCGCCTCGTCGGCGTCGTCGACCGCGAAGTACGTCACCCAGGACGAGGCGGGGTGCTCGCCGCCGCCGAGGCGGATCTCGGATCCGCCGAGGATGCCGCCGACGTAGCGGCCGTCGCCCGCCCGCTTCAGCACGGTGTAGTCCATGTCACCCGGCATCGGCTCCAGCTCGTATCCGAACACCGCCCCGTAGAACTCCCCGGCCGCGGCCGAATCGCTCGTGACCAGTTCGTTCCACACGAACGAGCCCGGCTCGTTGACGATCCGCGAGCCCGGGTGGGCGCGGCCCTGCCACAGGCCGAACTGCGCGCCCTGCGGGTCGCGGACGATCGCCATGCGCCCGCGGTCCATGACGTCCATGGCCGGGACGACGACCTCGCCGCCCGCGTCGGTGACCCGCTTGACGAACCCGTCGCAGTCGCCCGCGGCGAAGTAGACCTCCCACCAGTACACGTCCGGCTCGCCCTCGGGGTTCCGCATCATCCCCGCGACGGGCTCCCCGCGCAGGTTGCACAGGTTGTAGTGGCCCGCCTCCGCCCCCGCGTCCTCGAACTGCCAGCCCATGAGGGTCCCGTAGAACGTCTTGGCGCGGTCGAGGTCGGGGATGCCGATGTCCAGCCAGGTGGGCGTCCCGTCAGGCGCGTTGCTCGTGACGTGGGTCATCTGCCTCACACTCCTTCGTGCCGGGGACCACGGCCCCGATGCCGTCCCGTCGCACGCGCCGCCACTTCCATCCTGGCCCCGCCCTCCCGCGTCTACACATCGGCTCCCGGCGGGCTCCGGGATGGCCGGGACCGGCCCGGCTTCACGTACACTGGGCGGATGGTTCCGCTCCCGAACTGACAGGCCGCCCAGCGCGCCCCGGTCACAGGACCGCGCGGCGCGCTTCTTCGTGCCTGTCCACCGAGCCGTCCGTCAGGGGAGCCCTGTCACTGTGATCATTGCGAAAGACATCGAGCTGCGCGCCGGGTCCCGGCTGCTGATCGAGGCCGCCACCTTCCGGGTCAACCCCGGCGACCGGGTCGGCTTCGTCGGCCGCAACGGCGCCGGCAAGACCACGCTCACCAAGGTCCTGGCGGGCGAGGCGCAGCCCGCGCAGGGCGCCGTGACGTCCTCCGGGACGATCGGCTACCTCCCGCAGGACCCCCGTGGCGTCGACCTGGACGAGCTGGCCCGCGACCGGATCCTCTCGGCCCGGGGGCTGGACGAGGTGATCCGCGACCTGCGCGCCGCCGAGGAGGCGATGGCGACCGCCACGGACGCCGGCCGCGACAAGGCCGTCCGCCGGTATGGGCGGCTGGAGGAGCGGCTGCACGTCCTCGGCGGCTACAGCGCCGAGGCCGAGGCCGCCTCGATCGCCTCCAGCCTCGGCCTGCCCGACCGGGTGATGAGCCAGCCGCTCGGCACGCTGTCGGGCGGCCAGCGGCGGCGCGTCGAGCTGGCCCGCATCCTGTTCTCCGGCGCCGACACCCTGCTGCTGGACGAGCCCACCAACCACCTGGACGCCGACTCGATCGTCTGGCTGCGCGACTTCCTGAAGGGCCACCAGGGCGGCCTCGTCGTCATCAGCCACGACGTGGAGCTGCTGGACGCGGTGGTCAACCGGGTGTTCCACCTGGACGCCAACCGCTGCGTGATCGACATCTACAACGTCGGCTGGAAGAAGTACCTCGACCAGCGGGAGACCGACGAGCGGCGGCGCAAGCGCGAGACGGCGAACGCCCAGCGGCAGGCGTCCGCGCTGCTGTCGCAGGCCGACAAGATGCGCGCCAAGGCCACCAAGGCCAAGGCGGCCCAGCAGATGGACCGGCGGGCCCGGCAGCTGCTGGCGGGCGTCGAGGGCGAGCGGCAGGCCGACAAGGTGGCCAAAATTCGCTTCCCGGACCCGGCACCCTGTGGCAAAACCCCCCTCACCGCGGAGGGTTTGTCGAAATCGTACGGATCTTTGGAGATATTCACCGACGTGGACCTGGCCATCGACCGCGGCAGCCGCGTGGTCGTGCTCGGCCTGAACGGCGCGGGCAAGACGACCCTGCTGCGGATGCTGGCGGGGGTCGACAAGCCCGACACCGGGACGGTCGTGGCCGGCCACGGGCTGCGGATCGGCTACTACGCCCAGGAGCACGAGACCCTGGAGGTCGAGCGGTCCGTCCTGGAGAACATGCAGTCGGCCGCCCCCGGGCTGGCGCCGGTCGAGGTCCGCAAGATCCTGGGCTCGTTCCTGTTCTCCGGCGACGACGTCGACAAGCCCGCAGGGGTGCTGTCCGGCGGCGAGAAGACCCGGCTGGCGCTGGCGATGCTCGTGGTGTCCAGCGCGAACGTGCTGCTGCTGGACGAGCCCACCAACAACCTCGACCCGGCGAGCCGCGAGGAGATCCTCGCCGCGCTGCGGACGTTCGCCGGGGCGATCGTCCTGGTGACCCACGACGAGGGCGCGGTCGAGGCGCTGGCACCGGAAAGAGTGATTTTGCTCCCAGATGGTGTGGAAGACATCTGGAGTGACGAGTTTGCCGATCTGGTGGCGCTCGCGTGACCTGCGGGATGACTTCCGCAGATCTTTTCTGGCCGAGTGGGTAGCCGAACCGGCGGGAATGACTGATCATGGCGGGGGATAACGCAGCGGTCACCACATCACTACGGGAGGTACTCGTGGCCGAGACCCTGAAGAAGGGCACCCGCGTGACCGGTGCCGAGCGCGACAAGCTGGCGGCGGACCTGAAGAAGAGGTACGACTCCGGCGAGAGCATCCGCGCCCTGGCAGCCGCCACCGGCCGCTCGTACGGTTTCATCCACCGGATTCTGACCGAGTCCGGCGTCAACCTGCGCGGTCGCGGTGGCGCGACCCGGGGCAAGAAGTCCTGACCGGACACCGGCCCCCGGATGAGCGCACCGCCTGACCCGGCGCCGCGACCGACCGAGTAAGGTTCGGTCGCGGCGGCGGACAGGATCTCGGGTCCCGCCCCGTGGACGGCGGGACGGGACCCGAAACGCTCATCGGAAGGAAGACCCATGGGGGACGCGACCACGGCCGGCAGGCCGGAAACGGCCACGGCGGCGGAGGCGGCTCGGCACGTCCCGCCCGGCCTCGACGAGGCGGGCCTCCGGCTCGACGTGGACGGCGCGGTCGCGACCGTCACCCTGAACCGGCCCGAGCGGCGCAACGCCATGACCTTCGCGACCTGGCGCGGCCTCGCCGCGATCGGGCGCTCCCTGCCCTCGGACGTGCGCGTCGTCGTCCTGAAGGGCGCGGGCCCCTCGTTCTCGGCCGGCATCGACCTCGGCATGTTCTCCGGCGGCGGAGGCGGCGAGGGGTTCACCGACGGCTCCGACGCCGAGGGCACCGACCGCTTCATCGCCGAGCTCCAGGAGGGCTACACCTGGCTGCGGCGCCCCGACATCGTCTCCGTCGCGGCGGTGCACGGCCACGCCATCGGCGCCGGCTTCCAGCTCGCGCTGGCCTGCGACATCCGCGTGGTCGCCGACGACGCCAAGTTCTGCATGAAGGAGCCCGCGCTCGGGCTCGTCCCCGACCTGACCGGCACCAAGCCGCTGGTCGAGATCGTGGGGATCGGGCGCGCCCTGGAGCTGTGCCTCACCGCCCGGACGGTCCTCGCCGACGAGGCTGCCCGGATCGGGCTGGCCGAGACGGTGGTCCCGCGCGACGGCCTGGACGGCGCCGTCCGCGACCTCGCCGGCGCCCTGCTGGCGGTGAACCCGGGTGCGGCCGTCGCGACCAAGCGGCTGCTGTGGCAGGCCGCCGAGAACACCCTTGACGAGCAGTGCGCCGCCGAGCGCCGCGAGCAGATCGGCCGCCTCCGCGAGGTCTTCGGAAAGTGACGGCCGGCGGGCCGGGGGCCTCCCCCGGCCCGCCGCGCCGCTCTAGCGGAGCGACTCGCGGCCGCCCCGCGCCAGCGGCAGCAGCACCTTGCTGACGCCCGGCCGCACGGCGACCTCGGTCCCCGCCGGGTAGCGGAGCGTGTAGTCGTAGTCGGTCGACAGCAGCACCACGCCGAGCCGGTGGCCGGCCTTCACCGTGTAGTCGGTCGGTTCGAGGTCCCACGTGAAGGTGTAGGTCCTGCCCGCCTCGATCGGCTCGGTCCTGGCGAAGTCGTGCCGGTTCCGCGCGTCCAGCCACCCCCGCGTGATGATCTTGTAGGGGGCGGTCTCGGTCTGCAGCACCTGCCGGGTCGTGCAGCCGGGGTCGCCCGGCACGCTCTCGCCGTAGCAGACCTGCTCGCCCGTGGCGACCCGCGCGCCCGTGGGACGGGTGTCGGTGCCGTAGTCGACCAGCAGCGCCGTCAGGTACGGCGACCGGCCGTCCAGCGAGGCCCGCAGCGACACCGACGGGATCCCGTCCACCCGGGCGGGCGCCGCCAGCGGGCCGGTCAGGTAGGCGAGCCGGTTCGGGTCGGCCCGGTCCTCGTTCACGAGGAGCTGCTCGGCGGTGCGGGTCTTGCCCGCGTCCGCGAACGACTGCGCCGCGCCGGGGCGAGGCGTGAGGCCGAGGGCGCCCGGCTGCCCGGAGGGGCCGGCGTTGAGGCTCAGCGGCACGGTGCGGGTGCCGGGGACGGGCCAGTCCTTCGCCGTCTCCCACGTCCCGTCCGCGTGCTGGACGTCGACCCGCGGCTCGCGCTCGATGCCGTTGCGGATGCCGTACAGGTAGCGGTCGAACCAGTGCAGCGTCTGGCGCAGCCACTCCTCGACCCGCCAGCGGAACGGCGTGGAGTGGTTGCCCTGGTGCAGCCAGAGCTTGCGCGGCACGCCCGCCTCCTTCAGGGCGTTCCACCACTGCACGGAGTTCTTGGTCTTGACGTTCCAGTCGTTGAGCCCGTGCACGACCATGACGGCGGCGCGCACCCTGCGCGCCTGCCCGACGTAGTCGCGCTCCGCCCACACCTTGGAGTAGTCGCCGGTCTCGCGGTCCTGGGTCGCCTCGATGTCGTCGATGACCTTCGCGCAGACCTCGGGGTCCTTGCGGGTCAGCACCGCCTTGGCCAGGACGTCCAGGTCCTCGCCCTGGTAGCCGCCGGGTGCGACCACGCCGCCGCCCGCTCGGTAGTAGTCGTACCAGCTGGAGATGCCCGCGATCGGGACGATGGCCTTCAGGCCCTCGACCCCGGTGGCGGCGGCCATGTTCGGCAGCGTCCCGTTGTAGGACTGGCCGATCATGCCGACGTTCCCGGTGGACCAGGTCGCCGCCACCGGCGTGCCGTCCGGCGCCCAGCCCCGGGCCCGCCCGTTCAGCCAGTCGACGGCGGCCTTGGCGCCCGCCTGCTCGCTGCGGTCCCCGGAGGTCGGGCAGCCGGTCGAGCCGCCCGTCCCGATGCTGTCGAGGTCGGCCACGGCGTAGCCGCGCGGCAGGAAGTAGTTGTCGTAGTAGCCGGGGAAGATCTCGGCGAGATTGCGCTGCGTCGTGGTCAGCGCGCGGGCCCTGGCGTCGCCGATGTCGACCGGGTGGTTCGGGACGTCGTTGATCCCGGCCCAGTACGGGCTCGGCTCCAGGATCGTCGGGACCCTGAGGCCGGCCGTGTCGGTCTCCTTGGGGCGCATGATCCGCAACTGCACGCGGTCCCGCACGCCGTCGCGGTCGCTGTCGGCCGTGGTCTCGATGTTCACGGTCTGGGTGACGGCGTCGGCCCGGGAGAAGACCGGCTGCGTCTCCCCGTTCCGCACCGTGACCTGGTGGGCGCCCGCGTCGGCGTGGGAAGGCCGGGGCGCGGACCTCGTGGGCCCGGCCGCCGCCGCGGGCAGCGCGGTGGTGGCGGCGAGCGCGGCGGTGAGGGTGATCACGCCGGCGCCGCCGGTGAGGCGTCGTCTCATAGGGGCTCCTGGGGGATGTGAGCCTGGAACGGAGATCACGCTTACACCCCGGGAGCGGCTTGTCCAGAGCCGCGTTACGCCGTGAGCGGAGCCGGGAAGAGCGGTGCGCGCGTCCGCGTTGTGTCCGCCGGATACTGAGATGCTTACTTGATTACGTACTTGGTCACGTCGAGGCTCTCCGGGAGGCGCTCGTGGGAATGCCGGGAATGCCGGGCAACGGCTGGCAGGTGATGGCCTCGTTCCGCAAGGACAGCTCCGTCACCCACCAGAAGCTGGCGCCCGGCACCGTGGGGCGGATCGCGGGCTACGCCCGCCCCTATGTCCGCGAGCTGTCGATCTTCCTGGGGCTGAACGCGCTGGCCGCACTGATCGTCGTCGCCAACCCCCTGCTGCTCAAATCGATCATCGACCGCGGCATCGTGCCGGGCCGGTCGGGCATCGTCCTGTGGCTCGCCGGCGCCGTCGCCGGGCTCGCGCTGGTGGAGGCCGTGCTCGGCCTCGCGCAGCGCTGGTACTCGGCGCGCATCGGGGAGGGGCTGATCTACGACCTGCGCAGCCAGGTGTTCGCGCACGTCCAGCGGCAGCCCGTCGCGTTCTTCATGCGGGCGCAGACGGGCTCGCTCGTCAGCCGCCTCAACAACGACGTCATCGGCGCGCAGCGGGCCCTCACCACCACCCTGTCGTCGGTGGTGTCCAACGTGATCAGCCTGGTCCTGGTGCTGGTGACGATGCTCGTGCTGTCCTGGCAGGTCACGGTGATCGCGCTGCTGCTGCTCCCGATCTTCATCCTGCCGGCCAAGTGGGTCGGCAAGCGGCTGAGCCGGATCAGTCGCGAGCAGATGGTGCTGGACGCCGAGATGGGCTCGCTGATGACCGAGCGGTTCAACGTCGCCGGCGCCATGCTCGCCAAGCTCTACGGGCGCCCCGACGAAGAGGAGGAGAACTTCTCCGGCCGCGCCGCCCGCGTCCGCGACATCGGGGTCGTCGCCGCCATGTACGGGCGGGTCTTCTTCACCGCGCTGACGCTGGTCGCCGCGCTCGCCACCGCCATGGTCTACGGCGTCGGCGGCTACCTGGTGGTGGACGGCGCCTTCCAGCTCGGCACGCTCGTCGCGCTCGCCACCCTGCTGACGCGGATGTACGGCCCGCTGACCGCGCTGTCCAACGTCCACGTGGACGTGATGACCGCGCTCGTCAGCTTCGACCGGGTGTTCGAGGTGCTCGACCTGAAGCCGCTGGTCCGCGACCGCGAGGACGCCCGGGAGCTGGCCGGGGCCCGCGCGCCGTCCGGCAACGGCTCGGGCCCGGCGCTCTCGAAGGCCCCGTCGATCGAGTTCGACCACGTCCGGTTCGCCTACCCGTCGGCGGAGGAGGTGTCGCTCGCCTCGCTGGAGTCGATCGCGCGCACCGACACCGCGCCCGGCCGGGAGGTGCTGCACGACGTCGACTTCACCGCCGCGCCGGGGCAGCTCGTCGCCCTCGTCGGGCCGTCCGGCGCGGGGAAGTCGACGATCACGCACCTGGTGTCGCGGCTGTACGACGTGTCGGACGGCGCGGTCCGGATCGGCGGCGTCGACGTCCGCGACGTCACGCTGGAGTCGCTGCGCGCCGAGATCGGCGTCGTCAGCCAGGACGCGCACCTGTTCCACGACACGATCCGCGAGAACATGCGCTACGCCCGCCCCGACGCCTCCGACGAGGAGATCCTCGCCGCGCTGGAGGCGGCGCACATCGGCGACCTCGTCGCCGCGATGCCCGAGGGGCTGGACACCGTCGTCGGCGACCGCGGCTACCGGCTGTCGGGCGGGGAGAAGCAGCGGCTGGCCATCGCCCGGCTGCTGCTCAAGGCGCCCTCGGTGGTCGTGCTGGACGAGGCGACCGCGCACCTGGACTCCGAGTCCGAGGCGGCCGTCCAGCGGGCGCTGCGCACCGCCCTGGCCGGCCGGACCTCACTGGTGATCGCGCACCGGCTGTCCACGATCCGGGAGGCCGACCAGATCCTGGTGATCGACGGCGGCCGGGTCGCCGAGCGCGGCCGGCACGAGGAGCTGCTGCTGGAGGGCGGCCTGTACGCCGAGCTCTACCGCACGCAGTTCTCGCACCAGCGCGATTCCGGTCCCGGGGAGGAGTTGCGGGCCGAGTCGCTGGGGGCCGAGCCGCTGGGGGCCGAGTAGCCGAGGGCCGGGCGGCGGCCGCTCAGGCGTCCGGGCCGACCGGGTAGCCGAGCCGCCGCAGCTCGGTGCCCGCGACCTTCTCGACCTGGGCGGCCTGCCGCGGGGTGAGGCGCTCGCGCCACACCCCGACGCCCGGCTCCGCGGCGTCCTGCGCGCCGGCCCGCACCAGTCCCGACAGCGCCGACTTCGACAGCGGCGCGTCGAGGTACTCCGCCAGCTCGGCCCCGACCCGGCGCGGCCGGGCGACGAGCTCCTCGAACCGGACCGTGACCAGCTGCTCCTCCGGCACCTGGAGGCGGAGCCTGGCGCTGAGCCGCACCGAGCCCCGCCACCGCAGGGCGCACTTCACGGCGGTCGCCGCGCGCGGCCACCGGCTGCGGTCCGTGTGGTCCTCCACGCCGAAGAACGGGTTGGGGAACACCGTGTCGAGGTTGGCCAGCCCCGGCTTGAACCAGGCCAGGCAGCGCTCGTCGGCCAGCATGTCGGCGACCACGTCCCGGCCGTCCCGGATCACCTGGACGAGCTGGGCGTCGGGGAAGGCGTCCAGCAGCACGTCGGCGCTGTAGATCAGGTCGGGGGAGGCGTCGGCGAACCGGGCGAGCCCCTGCGCCTGCACGCACGGGCCGGGCAGCTCGGAGCCGGGCGCGGGCCCCTCCGGGCGGCCGGGCGGGCGCGGCGGCAGCCCGCCCATCTCCCGGCACTCGTCCGGGCACTCCGCGCAGGCCCGCGCCGACACCTGCCACGCCTGCGCGAAGGCGTCGCGCAGCACGCGGGCGGCGCCCTCCCCGCGCTCGGCGATCGAGGGCTGCCGGGCGAAGGCGTAGGTGACGCGCAGGACGCCCGGCCGACCGGTGGTCAGGTGGAAGCCGGGGGAGCGCTTGACCGCGCGCGCCAGCAGCTCCGCACCCGAGTGCGGAGCGCCCAGGATGAACACCGGGCGGCGGACCTTGGTGCCGTTGATCACCAGGATGTGCGGCGTCGACCTCATACCGGGCCAAGTTTGTCACCTTTTGAGGGCGGGGCGGCCCGTGACCCTCCGTGAGGCCCGCCCGATACCCATCCGTTAACCGCCGCGGACCGCACCGTCACCGGGACGCGCGGGTCCGCCCCGGACCTACGATGGTGAGGTGGACGCTCCCCTGACCCTCGCCCGGCTTCTGCCGGAGGCCGAGGCGATCACGGTGCTCACCGGCGCCGGCATCTCCACCGACAGCGGGATCCCCGACTTCCGCGGCCCGAACGGCGTCTGGACGCGCGACCCCTCGGCGGAGGCGATGTCCACGATCGGCTCCTACCTCGCCGATCCCGAGGTCCGCCGCCGCGCCTGGCGGGCGCGGCGCGACGACCCCGTCTGGGAGGCCGAGCCGAACGCCGCGCACGCCGCCCTGGTCGAGCTGGAGCGGGCGGGCCGGATCCGCGCCCTGATCACCCAGAACATCGACGGCCTGCACCAGCGCGCCGGATCGTCGGACGGCACGGTCATCGAGATCCACGGGACCATGCGCGAGGCCGTCTGCCTGGCCTGCGGGCTGCGCACCCCGATGCCGGAGATCATCGCCCGCGTCGACGCGGGGGAGGACGACCCGCCCTGCGCCGAGTGCGGCGGCATCCAGAAGTCCGCGACGATCTCCTTCGGCCAGGCCCTCGACCGGGACGTGCTGGACGCGGCGGTCGCCGCCGCGCGGTCCTGCGACCTGTTCCTGGCGGTCGGCACCTCGCTCACCGTGCAGCCCGCCGCGGGCCTGTGCCTGGAGGCCGTCGACCACGGCGCCCGCCTGGTGATCATCAACGCGGAGGAGACGCCGTACGATGAGCTGGCCGACGCGGTGCTGCGCCGGCCGATCGGCGAGACGCTGCCGCGCCTCGCCGGCCTCGCGCTCGGCACGGGGCGATGATCTGTTGGCGGGTCGTGACCGGTCGCCCCTTCCACTGGCGTCCGGATCCTGACAAGCTCTATCCGTCGCGGTGCGAGGAGGGATCGGGTTGAACAGCGGGGGCGCCCGCGCGGTGGCGGCCGGCGGGCCGCCTGACGCGCCCGCCGTCGGCACGCCCGGCGGTCCGGAGCGCGCGCGCAAGGCCCGCAGGTACCGGCGTCTGCTGCCCGGCGACCGCGTCGCGGTGGTCGCGCCCAGCGGTCCTGCCGAGCCCGCCCGGCTGGAGGCCGGCTGCGCGGTCCTGCGCGACCTCGGCCTTGACACCGTGGTGGGGAAGCACGCCCTCGACCAGGTCAACCTCGGTTCCGCCGAGCCGGTGCGCGGCGACTGGCACCGGCTGGCCGGAGCAGACGCCGACCGCGCCGCCGACCTCCAGGCCGCCTGGTGCGACCCGAGCGTCCGCGCGGTGGTCTGCGCGCGGGGCGGCTACGGCGCCACCCGCGTGCTCGACCTCCTCGACTGGGACGCCCTGCGCGCCGCGACCCAGGCGTCCCCGGCCTCCGGCGGGCCGAAGATCCTCCACGGCTCCAGCGACATCACCGCGCTGCACGCCGCCTTTGGAACGCGCCTGGGCGTCACGACGTCCTTCGGCCCCATGCCCGCCGGAGTGATCGCCGACCTCGACCCCGCGGCCCCCGACGACTCCCTGGACGCCCTGCGCGCGGCCCTGTTCGGCGGGGCCGCAACCCTGCCCGGCACCCGCACGCTGCGGCCCGGACGCGCGGAGGGCCCGCTGACCGGCGGCACCCTCTCGCTCCTGACGGCGCTGCTCGGCACCCCGTACGCGCCGCCGCCTGCCGCGGGCCGCATCGTCTTCCTGGAGGACGTCACCGAGGCGCCCTACCGGATCGACCGGATGCTCGTCCAGCTGCTCCAGGCCGGCTGGTTCGACGGCGCGGCCGGGGTGGCGCTCGGCTCCTGGAAGGACTGCGGCGACCCCGCCGAGCTCGACGCGGTGTTCGCCGCCCGGCTCGGCCCGCTCGGCGTCCCCGTCCTCGCCGGCCTCCCCGCCGGGCACGGGCCGCGCCAGCACACCCTGGAACTCGGCGCCCCCGCCGTGCTGCACGCCCCGGCCCCGCCGGGCCACGACCCCGCAGATCCGCACCCCGCCGTGCCGGACACCGGCGCGCTCACCCTCGAAGCGCCCCCGGGAGGTGCGCGATGAGCGGCCGCCACGCCCGTCCCGACTCATGGGACGAGGGGACCCTCGACTCCCTGCTCGTCCTCGTGGCCGAGAGCCTCGGCTACCGGTGCAGCCGCGTGCCCGGCGAGGTCATGCTGCTGGAGGGCGCGAACAGGCTGCACGTCAGCCTGCGCGACCTGCGGCAGCTCGCCCGGCTCGTGCCGCGCGACGACTGGCCCGCGCTGGTCTCCGACCACGTCACCACGATCGTCACCGCGATCGAGGAGCCGCTGGACCTCAGCGACTTCGACCTCGCCCAGCACCTGCTGCGCACCCGCATCTACCCGGCGGAGGCCGACAACGGGGTGCTCGCGGCCCGGCCGTTCGCGCCCGGACTGATCGAGGTGGTGGTGGTCGACACGCCGACCACCGTCCGGACGGTCACCACCGAGGAGATGGGCGGCTGGCCGGTGTCGGGCGACGCGCTGTTCATGCTCGGCCGCGCCAACGTCCGCGCCGACGGCCCGCTCCAACTCGACGAGCAGGACCTCGGCGGCGTCCGCGTCTCCGTGCTGCACGGGTGGACGTTCTACGCCGTCACGCACCTGGCGTGGCTGGAGGAGTACCTGCCTATCGGCCCGTACGGGGCGCTGGTCATCGCGCCCAACCGCAGCCTCATCGTCGCCCACCCGCTCCGGATCGCCGACCGCCACCCGAGGGCGCGCTACCGCGAGGCCGTGGCGGCGGCGACCGAGCTCCAGGCGCAGGCGCACCGCGCCTACGAGGAGGGCCCCGGGTCGCTCAGCCCGTACCTGTACTGGTGGCGGGCCGGTGAGCTGACCTGCCTGGAGACCCGCTACGAGGGCGACACGCTGGTCCTGCCGGAGGAGTTCGCCTCCGTGCTCGCGACGCTGGCGGCGGAGCGATGACGCGGATCGTCGTCGCGCCCGACTCGTTCAAAGGCAGCCTCTCCGCGGCGGAGGTCTGCGCCGCCGTCGCGGCCGGTGCCCGGCGCGCCGCGCCGGACGCGGAGGTCGCCGCGGTGCCGATGGCCGACGGCGGCGAGGGCACCCTCGACTGCTTCCTCAGCGCCCGCGGCGGCGACGCCGTCGAGGTCGCCGCCACCGACCCGGTGGGGCGTCCGGTCAAGGCGCGCTACGCGCTGTCCGGCGACGGGCGCTCCGCGGTCGTCGAACTGGCCGCGGCCTCAGGGCTGCCGCTGGTCGAGGACGTCCCGCCCGCCCCGATGGACGCGGCCACCACCGGCACCGGCGAGCTGATCGCCGACGCCGTGCGGCGCGGCGCCCGCGACGTCCTGGTCTGCATCGGCGGCAGCGCCAGCACCGACGGCGGCGCCGGGCTGCTGAGCGCGCTCGGCGTCCGCTTCCTGGACGCCGCCGGCGCGGAGCTGCCGCCGGGCGGCGCCGCGCTCGCCCGGCTGGCCTCGATCGACGACTCCGGCGTGCCGGAGGAGGTCCGCGCGACCCGGTTCCGGGTGGCCTGCGACGTGACCAACCCGCTCGTCGGGCCCGCCGGCGCGGCCGCCGTGTTCGGCCCGCAGAAGGGCGCCTCGCCCGCCCAGGTCGCGGAGCTGGACGCCGCCCTCACCGTGTTCGCCGACGCCTTGGCCGCGCGCGGCGGCCCCCGCGTGCACGACCTGCCGGGAGCGGGCGCGGCCGGCGGCACCTGCGGCGGCCTCGTCGGGCTGCTCGGCGCCGAGCCGTCGGGCGGCGCGGGGCTCGTCGCCGAGGCCGTCGGCCTGCCCGCCGCACTCGACGGCGCCGACCTGGTCGTCACGGGGGAGGGCCGCGTGGACGGGCAGAGCGCCGGCGGCAAGGTGGTGTCCGCGGTCGCGGCGCTCGCCCGGGACCGCGGCGTCCCGTGCGTCGCCCTGGCCGGCGGCGTCGCCGGGCCGCTCGACGAGCTGCACGCGCTCGGCCTGACCGCCGCGTTCAGCCTCGCCGACGGGCCCCGCACCCTGGACGAGCTGAAGGCGGGCGCCGCGCCCCTGCTCGCGGCCGTCGCCGAGCAGGCGGTGCGCCTCTTCCTCCGCTAGGGGAGCTTCCTCCGCCAGGGGGCCGTCCTCCGCTAGGGCACGCAGGCGGGCTCGGGTTCCGGCGCGGGCGCGGGCGCGGGCGCGGGGGCCCGGACGGTCAGCCGGGGCAGCAGGACGTGGGCCAGCGGCCCGATCGCCACGGCGTAGAGGACCGTTCCCACGCCGACGGTGCCGCCGAGCAGCCATCCGGCGGCCAGCACCGTCAGCTCGATCGCCGTCCGGACCACCCGGATCGAGTGGCCGCGCGCCGCGAGCCCCGTCATCAGCCCGTCCCGGGGTCCCGGGCCGAGGCCGGCGCCGATGTAGCAGCCGGTGGCGAAGCCGCCCACCAGCACGGCGGCGATCAGGTAGGCCCAGCGCCCGGCGAGCGCGTCCGGGGCGGGCAGCAGCCACAGGAACAGGTCGGCGAAGACGCCCACGAGCACGACGTTGCTGATCGTCCCGATGCCGGGCCGCTGCCGCAGCGGGATCCACGCGAGCATCACGAGGGCGCCCGCGATGATGATCCAGGCGCCGATCGACAGGCCGAAGCGCCGGGAGAGCCCCTGGTGGAAGACGTCCCAGGGGTCGTTGCCGAGCCCGGACGCCACCTGGAGGGCGATGCCCAGCCCGTACAAGGCCAATCCAACGTAGAGCTGCACCAAGCGACGTGCCATCAAGGCCATTATCGGGATTTCCCTCCACTGGTCACCATCATCCCGCACCACTCTTGCGGAAGTGGACTGGTGTCAGTAGAGCCAATGTGCGAAAGTGGCCTGTATGAGCACGCGCTACGTGAGCGGCCCGAATCTGGCCCGGCTGCTGGGGGACGTCTCGGAGGAGCGCCCCGTCTACGCGGCGGTGGCCCGGTCGCTGCGCGCCCTCGTCCTGGACGGCAGGCTCGCGCTGCGCACGCGGCTGCCCGCCGAACGCGACCTGGCCGCCGCCCTCGGCGTCAGCCGCACCACCGTGACGGCCGCCTACGACCGGCTCCGCGACGAGGGCTACGTCCAGAGCAGGCAGGGCGCGGGAAGCTGGACGGCGCTGCCCACGGTGCGGATGGCGTCGGCCGAGCCGCACGGGGGGCTCCGCGAAGCCTCGGGCGACGCCGTCCCAGCGGGCCACCGGTACGGCAAGGCCCACCCCGCGCCGGACGACCCCTCGTTCATCGACCTCGGCTGTGCGGCTCCCGGCGCTCCCGAGATCTTCCAGGAGGCCGTCGCCGCGGCCGTCGACGAGCTGCCCCGCTACAGCTCGGGTCCGGGCTACGCGCCCGCGGGGCTCGCAGAGCTCCGGGAGGTCATCGCGGACGGCTACACCGCGCGCGGCGTCCCGACCCGCGCCGACCAGATCGTCGTGACCACGGGCGCGCAGCACGCGTTCACGCTGCTGACCCAGCTGCTGGTGGAGCCGGGCGACGCCGTGCTGGTCGAGCGCCCCACCTACCCGCACGCGCTCGGGGCGCTGCGCCGCCGCGGCGCCCGGCTCGTCCCCGTCGGGGTCAACGAGGGCTGGGACGTCGAGCTCGCCGCCGGGGCCATGCGGCAGGCCGCCGTCCGGATGGCCTACATGATCCCCGACTTCCAGAACCCGACCGGGCACCTGATGGGGCCGGGCGACCGGGCCGCGCTCGTCGACGCCGCCCGCCGCGCGGACGCGTTCCTCGTCACCGACGAGACCTTCGCCGAGCTCGCCCACGACCCCGAGGCGCCGCGCGAGCCGCCGCTCGCGGCGTTCGACTCCGGCGGCCGGGTGGTCACGATCGGGTCGGCCTCCAAGCTGCTGTGGGGCGGGCTGAGGATCGGCTGGATCCGCGCCACCGCCCCGCTGGCCCGCCGGATCGTGCTGGCCCGCGAGCCGTTCGACATGGCGAGCCCGACCCTGGACCAGCTGATCGTCAAGGAGCTGCTGCTGCGCGTGGAGGAGGTCCGCGCCGAACGCGCCGCGAGCCTGCTGCGCGGCCGCGACGCGCTCGCCGGGGCGCTGCGCGAGCACCTGCCCGGCTGGGAGTTCCGGCTCCCCGACGGGGGCATGTCGCTGTGGGCGAGGATCGGCGCCCCCATCGCCTCCCGGGTCGCCGAGGCGTCCGAGCGGCTCGGCGTCCGGGTCGTCGCCGGCCCGGTGTTCGGGGCCGACGGCGTGCTGGAGGACTACGTCCGGCTGCCGTACGTGCTGCCGCCGGACACGCTCCGCCTGGCCGTGCGGCGCCTGGCCCTCGCCCACCGGGAGGCCGAGGCGGCGCCGGCGGCCCGGCCCCTGCCCGCCTACGTCTGACGCGCCCCCGCCCGGCGGGGGCGCGCCCGAGCGGCGTCAGGGAGCGCGCTGGATGTAGTCGACGAGGTGCTCGCGCTCGCTCTCCAGCTCGTCGATGGCGCTCTTGACGACGTCGCCGATGCTGACGATGCCGGCGAGCCTGCCGTCCTCGACGACGGGCACGTGCCGGAACCGGTGCTCGGTCATGGCGCGGCGCAGGTCCTCCACCTGGTCGCCGGGTCCGCAGCTGCGGACCTCGGCCGTCATGATCTCCGAGACGGGGTGGTCGAGCAGCGCCGCGCCGTGCTCGTGCAGCCGCCGCACCACGTCCCGCTCGGAGACGATGCCGGCGATCGACGCGCCGTCGGGCGAGACCACCGCGGCGCCGATGTTGTGCTCCGCCAGGACGGCGAGGAGCTGCCGCACGGTGGCGTCGGGCCGCACCGTGGCCACCTCGTCTCCCTTCCTCCGCAGGATGTCGCGAATCCGCATGCCTCACGCTCCCGGTGCCGGTTTCGGGCCCGCGGGGCGGCGGCCGCCGGGGGCGGGGCCGCTTGCCGGGCCTTGGTCCTGCCAAAATCGCATGTTCCGGCGTCCAGCGAAACCCCCGGTCCGGGAAACGCCCCGGTCAGGTGACGGCATAAAGGCCGAATAAATGCCGTAGATCGGGAACCAAGGGATGCATGGCGATGACGGCGCAGCGAACCATCGAAACGAACATCCCCGGGCGGCTCGACCGGCTGCCGTGGTCGCGCTGGCACTGGACGGTCCTGCTCGGTCTCGGCGCGGTCTGGATCCTGGACGGGCTGGAGGTGACCGTCGTCGGCGTCATCGGCCCGCGGCTCACCGACGCCTCCGGCGGGCTCGGGCTGACCGACGGCCAGGTCGGGCTGGCCGCGTCCGTCTACGTGATCGGAGCGTGCCTCGGCGCGCTGTTCTTCGGGCACCTGACCGACCGGTTCGGGCGCAAGAAGCTCTTCATCGCCACGCTCGCGCTGTACCTGGCGGCGACCGTCGCGACGGCGTTCTCGTTCAACCCGATGTGGTTCTACGCCTGCCGGTTCCTCACCGGGGCCGGCATCGGCGGCGAGTACGCCGCCATCAACTCGGCGATCGACGAGCTGATCCCGGCGCGGGTGCGCGGCCGGGTGGACGTGGTGGTGAACGGCTCGTTCTGGATCGGCACGTCCATCGCGGCGGCGCTGTCGATCCCGGTGCTGAACGGCGACCTCGTCCCCGAGGACCTCGGCTGGCGGGCCCTGTTCGCGCTCGGCGCGGTCCTCGGCCTCGGCGTGCTGTTCGTGCGCCGGACGGTGCCGGAGAGCCCGCGCTGGCTGTTCATCCACGGGCGCGAGGACCAGGCCGAGCGCGTGGTGGGCGGCATCGAGCGCGAGATCACGAAGGAGACCGGCGAGGCGCTGGAGGAGCCCCGCGAGAGCATCCGGGTGCGCCAGCGCAAGGTCGTGTCGTTCCGGGAGATCGCCTCGACGGCCGTGCGCCGCTACCCGCGCCGGACCGTCCTCGGCCTCTCGCTGTTCATCGGGCAGGCGTTCCTCTACAACGCCGTCTACTTCACCTACGCGCTCGTGCTGAGCACGTTCTTCGACGTCCCCGACGCCAAGGTCGGCTACTACCTGATCCCGATCGGCATCGGGAACTTCCTGGGCGCGTTCTTCCTCGGCAAGCTGTTCGACACGGTCGGCCGCAGGACGATGGTCACGGCCTCCTACGTCCTCTCCGGCGTGCTGCTGATCGGCACGGGGCTGCTGTTCCGCGCGGACCTGCTCGACGCCTGGACGCTGACGGCCTGCTGGTGCGCGGTCTTCTTCTTCGCCTCGGCCGGGGCGTCGTCGGCCTACCTCACGGTCAGCGAGATCTTCCCGATGGAGACCCGGGCGATGGCGATCGCCGCGTTCTACGCGGTCGGGACGGGGCTCGGCGGCGTGATCGGCCCCGCGCTTTTCGGCCGCCTGGTGGAGACCGAGAAGGTGGCGAACGTCGTGAACGGCTACTACCTGGGCGCCGCGCTGATGATCGCCGCCGGGCTGGTGGAGCTGGCCATCGGCGTCGAGGCCGCGCAGCGGTCCCTGGAGGACGTGGCCAAGCCCCTGTCGGCGGAGCAGGCCGCGGCGGCCTGACGGAGTTCCGGTCGCGCCTCCCCGCCCCGGTCAGGGGGCGAGGAGGCGCGACAGCGCGCCGAGGGCCGGGGTGAGCAGGCGTCCCGCCGGTCCGGCGTGGGCGAGGGCGGCCCGGGCCGCGTTGGCGCCGCACGCGCCGTGCACCCCGCCGCCCGGATGCGCGGACGCCGACGCCAGGTACAGGCCCGCGACCGGCGTCTCGGCGCGCCCGAGGCCGGGGACGGGCCGGAACACCAGCTGCTGGTGGAGCATCGCCGTGCCGCCGTTGAGCGCCCCGTTGCGCAGGTTGGCGTTGTGGTCCTGGAAGGCGGGCGGGGCGGTGACGCGCCGGTCGAGGACGCGGGAGCGGAAGCCGGGGGCCAGGCGCTCCACGACGTCCTCGACGCGGGCCGCCATGGCGTCGCGCTCGCGCTCGTCCCAGGCGCCCGTGATGCCGTCCGGTCCCGCGTCGGCCTTCACCCGGTGCGGGACGTGCGTGTACGCCCACACCGAGTCGGTCCCGGCGGGGGAGCGGGTGGGGTCGGCGGTCGTCATCTGGCCGAGGAGCGCGAACGGCTCGGCCGGGACGCGGCCGGTGGCGAGCTGCGCGCTGTAGTCGGTCATCGCGTCCATGCCGGGGGACAGGTGGACGGTCCCGGCGCGCCGGGCGCCGTCCGACGCCCAGGGGATCGGCCCCGACAGCGCCCAGTCGACCTTGAAGGTGGCGTGGTCCCAGACGAAGCGGCGCATGTCCGCGCGGAGCGAGGCGGGCAGGTCGGACCAGCCGACCAGGCCCCCGTAGAGGGCGGGTGCCGAGACGTCGGCGAGGACGGCCTTCGCGGCGCGCACCGGTTCGCCCGCCGCGGTGCGGACGCCGAGCGCGCGCCCGTCCCGCACGACGACGGACGCGACCGGGGTGTCGCAGCGGAGGCGCCCGCCGCGCGACTCCAGCCGCCGCACGAGCGCCGCCGTCAGCTCGCCCGCGCCGCCCTCGGGGACCGGCCACCCGTAACGCTGGCCGGCCATGGCGAGGAGCCAGCCGAACATGGCCCCGGCGGTCGACTCGGGGAACACGTCGGTGTGCAGCGCCGACCCGGCGAGCAGCAGCGGGCCGCCGGGCCCCCCGAACTCCTGCTCCCCGAGCGTGCGGACGGGGGCCAGCAGGGTGCGCAGGGCCCGCAGGCCGCCCGCGCGGCGGGTCGACGCCAGCAGCGGGAGCGCGGCGCGCACCGGCGGGATCGGGCCGAGCATGGCGCGCAGGAGGTCCTCTCCCATCACGTCCCACAGGCGCCAGAGCCGCAGCCACGCCTCGCCGTCGCCCGCGCCGAGCGCGTCCAGGCCCGCGGCGGTCGCGTCCGCGTCGCGTTCGATGACGGCGCAGCGCCCGTCGGGGAGCGGGTGGGCGAGGACGGCGGGCGCGTGCCGCCAGCGCAGCCCGTGCCGCTCCAGCTCCAGCGCCCGCATCGCGGGCGACGCGACGCCGAGCGGGTAGAACGCGCTGCACAGGTCGCTCACGTAGCCGGGCCGGACGCCCTCGTCGCTGCGCACCGCGCCGCCGGGTTCGGGCTGCGCTTCGAGGACCTCCACGTCCCACCCGGCGTCGGCGAGCATGTTGGCGGCGACGAGCCCGTTGGGCCCCGCGCCGACGACCACGGCGTCAGCCATGCGGCATCCCCTCCCGCCGGTCACCCTACGGGCACCCCGCGGCGGCGCCGCGGTCAGCCCACGTCGAGGCGGGCCAGCAGCCGCATCACGCCCGGCGCCACGCGCGACCCGAGGTAGCCCAGCCGCGCCTCCGGCGTCACCGGGACGACCGCGCGGTCGTCGCGGACGGCCGCGACGATCTGCTCGGCCACGCGGTCCGGGCCGTAGTTGCGGCGCGCGTAGGCGCGCACGACCCGTTCCCGTTTGCGCGCCTCGTCCTCCTTGCTCTGGCCGACGAAGCGGGACGTGCGGGTGATGTTGGTGTTGACGACCCCCGGGCAGACGGCGCTGACCCCGATGCCCTTGCCCTTCAGTTCGGCGCGCAGGCACTCCGACAGCATCAGCACGGCCGCCTTGCTCGTCGCGTAGGCGGGCAGGGCGCGGGACGGCGTGAACGCGGCGGCCGACGAGGTGTTGACGATGTGGCCGCCCTGCCCCCGCTCCACCATCTGCTTGGCGAAGAGCCGCGAGCCGTGGACGACGCCCCACAGGTTGACGTCCAGGACCCGGCGCCAGTCGTCGGCTCCGTGCTCCAGGAACGGCCCGGCCACGCCGATCCCGGCGTTGTTGACGACGACGTCCGGCACCCCGTGCTCGTGCATGACCGACTTGGCGAAGTCCTCCATCGCGCCGCGGTCGGACACGTCCACCTGGACGGCGTGGCCCGCGGGGCCGAGGAGGCCGGCGAGTTCCGCGGTGCGCTCGGCGGCGGCCCGGTCGATGTCGGCGGCGACCACCTCGGCGCCGCGTTCGGCGAAGGCGAGCGCGGTGGCGCGGCCGATCCCGCTGCCCGCGCCGGTGACGACGACGAGCGCCCCGTCGAAGGGCCGGCGGTTCCGGGCGACCCTGGCCCGCCTGAGGGCCCGCGACTCGGCCGCGCCGAGCGGGCCGCCCCGGACGCCGGCGATGTGCTCGCCGATCCAGCGCGCGACGACGTCCGGGTGGCTGCGCGGCACCCAGTGCCCGGCCCTGACCGGCCGCAGCGACAGGTTCGGGACCCGGCCGGCCAGCCCGCCCACCAGGTGCGGCGAGACGAACAGGTCCTTCGTCGGGACGATGACCTGCGTCGGGACGTCCGTGCGCCGGTCGCGCGGGCGGCGGAGCCGCTGGAGCATGTTGGCCCGGTACAGCCCGACCCCGGCCGCGGCGTCGCGCGCCATCGTCCCGGCCGGGTGGCCGTGCCGGGGCGGGACGCCCTCGCCCAGTTCCAGCGCCTTGGCGAACGGCTTCGCCATCCCGGCCCGCCACAGCAGCTCCGGCAGCACCGGCGTCTGGAAGAAGTAGATGTACCAGGACCGGACGGCCTGCCCGGCCGCCCGCCGCAGGTTGGCGGGGGTGGGGCGCGCCAGGTTCCGGCGCGTCCAGTGCGCGACGTGGTCGAGGCAAGGCCCGGAGATCGAGGTGAACGAGGCGAAGCGGTCCGGCATCGTGCAGGCCGCCTCCCACGACTGGATCGAGCCCCAGTCGTGCCCCACCAGGTGCACCTTGCGCTCGGGCGCGGTCGCGTCCAGGACGGCCTCCATGTCGGCCATCAGGTACTCGAACGTGTAGCGCCTGCGCCCGGACGGCCGGGACGAGGCGCCCGCGCCGCGCACGTCGTACCGGACGACGTGGAACCGGTCGGCGAGCCGCGCGGCCACCTCGTCCCACACGGCGTGGGTGTCGGGGTAGCCGTGGACCAGCAGGACGGTCGGGCGGGACCGGTCGCCCTGCTCGTAGACGGCGAGGTCGACGCCGTCGCCGCGGACGCGCCGCCGGGTGACGGGTGGGGCGGGCTGAGTCATGCGGTCGTCGTCTCCCGTCGGGCCCACCGGTGCACGTGGGGCAGGTCGTCGTCGAGCCAGTACGCGTCGTCCTCGGTGACCACGAGGATCTCCTCGAACTTCACGCCGACGCCGCGGAACCCGATGTGGGGCTCGACCGCCCACAGCCCGGGCGTCGGGGGGTGCTGGGACTGCGCGGCCCCGTTCCAGAGCGGGGAGCGCCCCTCGAGGCGCTCCTTGACCAGTTCGCGGCCGATGGTCTGGAGGAACCGTACACCGAATGGGAATCCCACGCGCTTCGGGAGGATCCCGCCGATGACGCCGACCTGGTGGCCGATCACGCGCCCCGGATACCGGCGGTGCCGGCTGTCATGGCCCTGCCGCTCGATGAGGGCGTCGACCTCGGCGTAGACGTCGGCGAACGTGCGGCGCTCGCGGACGAGGCGGAGGATGAGGTCCCGGTAGCCGGCGAGGTCGGCGTCGAGCCTCTCCCAGATCCTGTTCTCGCCGAGCACGCCCCCGTACCCGATGTCGGCGGAGTAGCCGTCCCTCACCGGGGCCATGTCCAGGATGTAGGGCATGCCCTCCTCCAGGCGCGTCCCGCCGGGCAGGAACTGGGTGGGCACCTTGAAGCCGCGGAACGCCGACCGGTCGCCGAACCAGGCGAACGGGGTGTGGAGCCAGTCGTCCACGCCGCGCTCGCGCAGCCACCGGCGCATGCGGCGGCACGCCTCGCGCTCGGTCACCCCCGGTTCGAGCGTGCCGGCGACCTCCTCGGCGCACCGGTAGCTCAGGCGCTGGACGGCACGGAACCGCTCGAGCTCCGCCTCGTCGTGCACGCGGGCGAGCGCGGTTTTATTGGACACATCGTTAATAAATCGCCGATCCGCGTCCGGGTCAAGGGCTCGCGGAGTGATGCCCGCCACCGCGCGGAAGCGGATGGCGCGGCGGCGCGGCCCAGGGGAGGGGAGGTCTAGTAGGGGTCGTAGCCCGCGGCCTTCGCGGCCGGCGACTGGAGGAGGTACTCCAGCGCGCGGGGCGTGGAGCACACCTTCGACGGGTGGTGGTTCGGCTTGAGGTAGACGGGCGCCTCGCCGAGCAGGAGCCTGAAGATGCCGGGCACGTGGCCGAGCCGGACGGACCGCCGGTAGGAGCGGTAGACGCGCAGCGGGGTCACCCGCTTCTTGATCGTCGGGTCCTGCTTGAGCAGGTAGAGCGAGCCGCCGATCAGCGCCCAGTAGAGGAAGAACAGCGACACCACCCACGCGGCGACGCGGGTCGGGTACCGGCCGCCCATGGCCTTGTACACGTCGAACACCACCGAGCGGTGCTCGACCTCCTCGGCGCCGTGCCAGCGCAGCAGGTCCAGCATCGTCGGGTCCACGCCGGCCTTGTCGAGCCGGTCGTTGTCCATGATCCACTGGCCGAGGACGGCGGTGTAGTGCTCGATCGAGGCGACCGCGGCCAGTTCGAAGCGCAGCCGGCGCCGCCAGGCCCGCGGGTTGCGCTCCTTCAGCGCCGCCATCTGCGCGGGGCGCTCGGCGTTCCCCCGGCCCGCGGCGTCGGTGATCTTGGAGACGTCGATCCCGCCCCGCTCCAGGATCTGGTCGAGGACGCCCTGGTGGGAGCGGGCGTGCACCATCTCCTGCCCGATGAAGCCCTTGATCTCCTCCAGCAGCCGCTCGTCCCGGATGTGCGGGCGGGCGTCCTTGACGCACTGGATGAACCACTTCTCGCCCTCGGGCAGGACGATGTGGAACGAGTTGATGATGTGGGTGGCGACCGGGTCGCCCGGCACCCAGTGCAGCGGGGTCTCCGACCAGTCGAAGGCGACGCGCCGCGGCTTGATCGGCGGATGGCGCTCGTCGATGGGCGCCGCTCCGCCGCTCACCTGGGGCCTCGTCATTCGGTCCTCGCCTTCCACGCGTCCGGGCCGGGCGCGGCGTGCCCCCGATGCCGCGGTGGTCATTGGCAGAGCAGTCAACTCCTGCGAGGCCCGTGGTTTCTTGAGGGGAAGCCAACAAGTTACCGCTTGGTTTTCGGTCCTTTATGACAAGTGGCGCCGCTCACAGGGCGATACGCTGCGCCCCGGTGTAGACGTTCATGGTCTCGCCGCGCAGGAAGCCCACGAGCGTCATCCCGGCGTCCTCGGCGAGGTCCACCGCCAGCGAGGACGGCGCCGACACCGCCGCCAGCACGGGGACGCCCGCCGTCATCGCCTTCTGCGTCAGCTCGAACGACGCCCGCCCGCTCACCATGAGGACCGTCCCGGTCAGCGGCAGCCTCTCCTGCCGCAGGGCCCATCCGATCACCTTGTCGACGGCGTTGTGGCGGCCGACGTCCTCGCGCAGGGCGAGGAGCCCGCCGGCGGCGTCGAACAGCCCGGCGGCGTGCAGGCCGCCCGTCCGGTCGAACACCCGCTGCCCCCCGCGCAGCCGCTCCGGCATGGCCGCGAGGACGTCCGGCGTGAGCCGCACCGCGTCCTCGGCCACCTCGTAGGGCCGGTCGGCGCGCAGCGCCTCGATGCTCGACTTCCCGCACACCCCGCAGGCGCTCGTCGTGGTGAACGCCCGCGTCATGGAGTCGTCCGGCGGCGGCACGCCCGGGGACAGCACGACGTCCAGCGTGTTCTGCTCCTCGGTGTCCGCGCAGTACCGCATCGTCGCGATGTCGCCGGCCCGCCCGACCACGCCCTCGGCCGCCAGGAACCCGGCGACCAGGTCGAAGTCGTGCCCGGGGGTGCGCATCGTGATCGTGAGCGGCTTGCCGGCGACGCGGATCTCCAGCGGCTCCTCCGCCGCCAGGGTGTCGGGCCGCCGTACCTGCGTCCCGGACGCGCTGAGCCGCAGTACGGGCCTGCGCACGGTGATCCGCCCCATGACCGTTGACGGTACCCCGGGAAACCGTCCCAAACGAGGGGCCGGGGCGGGCCGCGCGCGCTAGTCGGGCACTCCGCGGGGCCTGGGCGCCCGCCACCCCTGGCGCATGGCGAGGACGCGCAGCCCGAACGCCATCACGGCGGCGCCCGCGGTGACGGCGCCGCCGTGCAGGCCCGCCGCGTCCGCCGCGGCGGTCGCCGTGGCGCCGAGCAGCGCGGGCACCGCGTAGAGCTGCCGGTCGTACAGCACCGCCGGGATCCGCCCGGCCAGCACGTCGCGCAGGATGCCGCCGCCCACCGCCGTCACGATCCCGAGCAGCACCGCGTGCACCGGCGAGAGCCCGTACTCCAGCGCCTTGACCGTCCCGGTCGCGCAGAACAGCCCGAGCCCGGCGGCGTCGAACAGCAGCACGGCGGGCAGCAGCCGGGTCACCTGCGGATGCCAGAAGAACACCAGCGCCGACGCCGCCATCGGCACCAGCACGTACCCGAGGTCGGTGAACGCCGCGGGCGGGACGGCCCCGATGAGCAGGTCGCGCAGGATCCCGCCGCCGAGCGCGGTGATCTCGGCCAGCACCACCATCCCGACGACGTCCAGCCGCTGCCGGACGGCCGCGAGCGCGCCCGACACGGCGAACACGAAGATCCCTGCGAGGTCCAGCAGCCACGCGACCCCGTGGCCGCTCACTCGTCCCGGTCCCTCCGGTCGATGTTCCAGTTCGCCACCACCGCCGCGAACGGCGGGATGACCAGCGCGACCACCGACATCGCGATCGCGGCCGGGTGCGAGTACAGCCGGACCACCGCCCAGGCCAGCACGAACAGGGTGAGGCAGGTGCCCATCATGATCCCGTAGGCCAGCTTGCGACGCCTCATGCCCTCACGTTACGACGCCCCGCCCTCCGCGCCCCGCCCGAGGGCGGGGTGGCGGAGGCGTACGGGAATCGAACCCGCCGTCCCGAGATCCTCGGGACCGTCGGCTTTGAAGGCCGGGGAGGCCACCAGGCACTCGCACGCCTCCGGCGGCGATCTTAGCCGAGGTAGAGGGAGTCGAGGTCGGCGGCGTACTTGGTGTGCACGACGCGCCGCTTCAGCTTGAGGGTCGGGGTGAGCTCCTCGCTCTCGGCGGTCCACTCGGCGGTGAGCAGCCGCCACCTCTTGACCTGCTGGACGCGGGCGAGCCGGGCGTTGGCGTCCTCGACGGCCCGGGCGACCTCCTCCAGGACGAGGGGGTGGTCGGCGAGCGCGGCGAGGTCGGTGGTGTCGATGCCGTGGGCCGCCGCCCAGACGGGCGCCACCTCGCCGTCGAGGGTGATGAGCGCGACGACGTAGGGGCGGCGGTCGCCGAAGGCGAGCGCCTGGCCGATGAGCGGGTGCTCCTTGAGCCGGTTCTCGACCAGGGACGGCGCGATGTTCTCGCCTCCGGCGGTGATGATCAGTTCCTTCTTGCGGTCGACGACGGAGAGGAAGCCGTCGGCGTCGAGGCGGCCGACGTCGCCTGTGTGCACCCAGCCGTCGGCGTCGATGAGGTCTGCGGTGGCGTCGGGACGGTTCAGGTAGCCGGGGGTGCAGGTCGCGCCGCGGACGAGGATCTCGCCGTCCTCCGCGAGCTTCAGCTCGACGCCGGGGAAGGGGCGGCCGACGGTGCCGAGCTTGAAGGAGTCGGCCAGGTTGGCGGTGATGGCGCCGGTCGTCTCCGTCATCCCGTAGGCGTCGAAGATCTTCAGGCCGAGGCCGGCGAAGAACCGGGCCACCTCGACCGGCAGCGGCGCGGCGGCGCTGGAGGCCTGGCGGACGCGGTCCAGGCCGAGCAGGGCGCGCATCGGGGTGAGGACGGCCTGGTCGGCGCGCTCGAAGGCTTCGGCGATCTCCGGGGTGAGGGCGTTGCCGTGCTCCTGCGCCGTCACGTAGGCGCGGCCGGCGTCGAGGGCGGCGGCGACCGCCCGCTTCCTGGCCTCGTCCTGCTCGGCCGACAGCACGGCCTGGATGCCGGCCATGATCTTCTCCCAGACGCGCGGGACGCCGAAGAAGGAGTGCGGCCGCACCTCGCCGAGGATCGTCGTCAGCTGGGCCGGGTCGGGGCAGAAGTGGATGTGGGAGGCCAGCCGGACCGGCAGGTAGTAGCTGAGCACGCGGTCGGCGATGTGCGCGAACGGCAGGTAGGAGATGCCGGCCGGGTGCTCGGGCAGGACGGAGCTGCGCTCGACCATCTCCGCCTCGTGCAGCACCATCGAGTGCGTGATCAGCACGCCCTTGGGGTCGCCGGTGGTGCCGGAGGTGTAGAGCAGGGTGACGGTGTCCCCGGGCCTGACCGCCTGCCAGCGCCGGTCGATCGCGAGCGTGTCGGCGGCCAGCTCCCGGCGGCCGAGCTCGGTGAAGGCGTCCCAGGTGAGGAAGCGGTCGCCGGGCGGGCAGGCCTCGGCGTCCACCACGATGATCTTGCGGAGGTCGGGGAGGCGGTCCAGGACGGGCAGCCAGCGGCCGAGCTGGTCGATCCCGTCCAGCACGGCGTACTTCGCCGAGCAGTGGCCGGCCACGAACGCGACCTGGTCGGGCGCGAGCGTCGCGTACACGGTGGTGGGGACCCCGCCGGCGTGCACCGCGCCGAGGTCGGCCAGGACGTGCTCGGAGCGGTTCGGCATCATCAGCGCGACGACCTCGCCCGCCTCCAGGCCGAGGGCGGCGAACCCGGCGGCCGTCTCCAGCGCGCGGGTCCGCGTGTCCGCCCAGGTGAGGGTCCTCCACTCGCCGCCGGTCCGGTCGGAGTAGGCGGGCCTGCCGCCGTGCCGTGCGGCGGTCGCGGCGAGGGCGGTGCAGATCGTCTGCCCCGCGACGGCCCGGTCGAGGTCGGCCCGCTGTTCCTGGATCCCCATGACGCCCCTCGTGGTCGTTGGTGAGTCTAGTAAGTGATGACTTGCAGAGGGGAGATCGCATCATGCCGAACCGGGTTCGGACAAGGGTTTCGGGGCTTTTCCCCGCTGGTCGCGGGGTCCGGTGGGCGATCGGTGACCGGGCGCGTACCGTCCGTTTGTTGATCATTTGAGGTAGTTGTGCGTTAAATTCTGCGGTGACCCGACTCGCCCCCGTGGCCCGCCTGACGCAGTACGCGCGCGGCGGCGGCTCGTGCAAGCTCCCGCCGGGGGAGCTGGAGCGGGTCGTGGCCGGCCTCACCGGCGGCGGCGACGCGCTCCTCGTCGGCGGCCCCGACGGCGACGACGCCGCCGTGCTGCGGATCGAGGGCGGCCGGGCCGTGGTGTCGGCCGCCGACTTCTTCACCCCCGTCGTCGACGACGCCTACGACTGGGGCCGCATCGCGGCCGCCAACGCGCTCTCGGACGTGTACGCCGTCGGCGGCGAGCCGCTGATGGCCCTCAACCTGCTCGGCTGGCCCGCCGACGCGCTGCCCGCCGAACTGGCCCGCGAGGTGCTGCGCGGCGGCCGGGACATGGCGGCCCGCGCCGGCGTCGCGATCGCCGGCGGGCACACCATCGACGACCCCGAGCCGAAGTACGGCCTCGCGGTCACCGGCGTCGCCGACCCGGACCGGCTGCTGCGGCTGGACGCGGGCCGCCCCGGCGTCCCCCTCACGCTGACCAAGCCGCTCGGCGTCGGCGTCCTCAACGCCCGGCACCGGGCGACCGGCGAGGTGTTCGCGCACGCGGTCGCGGCCATGACGGAGCTGAACGCGGCGGCGGGCCGGGCCGCCCTCGACGGCGGCGCCGCCTGCGCCACCGGCGTCGCCGGCTCCGGGCTGCTCGGCCACCTGTACAAGCTGGCGCGGGCGAGCGGCGTCACCGCCGTCGTGGACTCCTCCGCCGTCCCCTACCTGGACGGCGCGCGCGCCGCGGTGCGGGACGGGTTCGTGTCCGGCGGCACCCGCCGCAACCTCAGATGGGTGTCCCCGCACACCGACTTCCGCCGGATCGCCGAGGAGGAGCGGCTCCTGCTCGCCGACGCGCAGACCTCCGGCGGGCTGCTGGTCGCCGGGGAGATCCCCGGCGCGCCCGTCATCGGGGAGCTCGTCGGCCGGGGGCGGCACACCCTCGTCATCCGCTGACCCTCCGCCGCGCGCCGCCCCGTGTCACCGATCAAGGACGCGGGTAGGTTCCGGGCAGGCTCCACGGGGACGGGGGAGGCGAGGCATGACCATCGGGGGACTCGTGGCCGCCGTCGTCCTGGGCGCGGCCATCGGAATCCTGAGCAGGCTCGTGCTGCGGGGCCCCAGGCGCATGCCCGGATGGCTGCTGACCACGGTCGGCGTCGTCGCGGCGTTCGCCGGGACGGGCCTGGTGAACCTGTCCGACCTCGGCAACGGCGGCTGGAACGTGTGGGAGGCGCTGTTCCAGATCGTCCTGCCGGTGGCCGCCATCCTCCTGGTGGCGGCGTTCTGGCCCAAGCGCAGGGCCGCCCCCCGCGACACCGGCCGCCGCCCCCCGGAAGGGCCCTAGGGCCGGCGCAGGACCGGGCGCAGGCCGTCCAGGACCTCGGGATCCTCGATCGTGGACGGGACGGACACCTCCTGCCCGTCCGCGATGCCCCGCATCACGCCGCGCAGGATCTTGCCCGACCGCGTCTTCGGCAGCGCGGGCACGACGGAGATCTCCTTGAGCGCGGCCACCGGCCCGACCTGCTCGCGCACCATCGCGACCAGTTCGGCGCACACCTCCTCGGGTTCGGCCAGGACGCCGCTCTTGAGCACGACGAGCCCGCGCGGCACCTGCCCCTTCAGCGCGTCCTGGACGCCGATGACCGCGCACTCGGCGACGGCCGGATGGGCGGAGATGACCTCCTCCATCGTCCCGGTGGACAGCCGGTGCCCGGCGACGTTGATCACGTCGTCGGTGCGGCCCATCACCCAGACGTAGCCGTCCTCGTCGATGTGCCCGCCGTCGCCGGTCAGGTAGTGGCCGGGGTACTTCGTCAGGTACGACTCGACGAACCGCTCGTCGTCCTGCCAGAGCGTGGGCAGCGTGCCCGGCGGCAGCGGCAGCCGGATCGCGATGTCGCCGTCGGCGCCCGGCGGGACGGGCGAGCCGTCCGGACCGAGGATCCGCACGTCGTACCCGGGGACCGGCACCGACGGGGACCCCGCCTTCACCGGCATCGGCTCCAGCCCGCGCAGGTTCGCCACGATCGGCCAGCCGGTCTCGGTCTGCCACCAGTGGTCGACGACCGGCCGGTCCAGGATGCGCGAGGCCCACCGGTAGGTGTCGGGGTCGAGGCGCTCGCCGGCGAGGAACAGCGTGTCCAGGGCGGACAGGTCGTGCCCGGCGAGCAGCGCGCCCTCGGGGTCCTCCTTCTTGATCGCCCGGATCGCGGTCGGCGCGGTGAACAGCGCCTTGACCCGGTGCTGCGCGGCGACCCGCCAGAACGCGCCCGCGTCCGGCGTCCCGACCGGCTTGCCCTCGTACAGCACGGTCGCGCACCCGGTGAGCAGCGGCGCGTACACGATGTAGGAGTGCCCGACGACCCAGCCGACGTCGGACGCCGCCCAGAACACGTCGCCCGGCCCCACGTCGAAGACGTTCTCCATCGACCAGCGCAGCGCCACCGCGTGCCCGCCGTTGTCGCGGACGACGCCCTTCGGCCGCCCGGTCGTGCCCGAGGTGTAGAGGATGTAGAGCGGGTCGGTGGCGGCGACCGGCACGCACCCGGCGGGCTCGGCGGCCGCGACCGCCTCGTCCCACTCCACGTCCCGCGGCCGGACGAGGTCGGCGTGCAGCTGCTCGCGCTGCCGGATCACGCACCGCTCGACCTTGTGCCGGGCGAGCTCCAGCGCCCGGTCCAGCAGCGGCTTGTAGGGGACGATCCGGCCCGCCTCGATGCCGCAGGACGCCGACACGACCGCCTTCGGGCGGGCGTCGTCGATGCGGACCGCCAGCTCCCGCGCCGCGAACCCGCCGAAGACCACCGAGTGCACCGCGCCGAGCCGCGCGCACGCCAGCATCGCGATGACCGCCTCCGGCACCATCGGCAGGTAGATGACGACGCGGTCGCCGCGTTCGACGCCCTGCGCCCGCAGCGCTCCGGCGAACCGCGCGACGAGCTCGGTCAGCTCCCGGTAGGTGTAGGTCCGCACGGTCCCGGTGACGGGGCTGTCGTAGATGAGCGCGGCCTGCTCGCCGCGGCCCTCCTCGACATGCCGGTCCAGCGCGTTGTCGCAGGTGTTGAGCTCGCCGCCGGTGAACCACCGGTAGAAGGGCGGCGCCCCGTCGTCCAGCACCCGGTCGGGCGGCACGAGCCACCGGACGTCCCGCGCCGCCAGCCCCCAGAAGCGGGTCGGATCGGCGATGCTGCGTTCGTACGCGGCCGCGTAGGCGCCCATGTCGTCCTCCCGGTGACGGGTCCCTGGCCCGGATCTGCGCGGAGGCCCGGACCGGGCGTCTCCGCGATTCGGGCCGCACCCCTATAGGGCATGGCGCGGGGCCGGTTCGTCAAGGGCCCGCGCCGCCGGGCGGGGTCTACCGGGGGTGGCGCAGGGCGTGCGCGACGGCGATGAGGGCGGCCAGCGCGGCGCCCGCCGAGACGATCCAGAAGCACAGCTCGTAGGCGCCGAGGGAGGGCACGCCGGCGCCCGCGGCCCCTCCGGCCAGGATCGACGCGGTGACGGCGCCCGCGACGCTGCCTCCCGTGGTGCGGACGAGCGAGTTGATCCCACTGGCGATCCCGCTCTGGTCCATCGGCACGTGCCGGACGGCGAGGGTGCCGAGCGCCGCGTAGGCGATCCCGAACCCGATGCCCTGGATGGCGCTGAACGCCAGCATGTCGTACACGTGCGTGTTCGACACCGCGAGCCAGGCGTAGCACAGCCCGGCGAACGCCGACCCGATCGCGAGCGTGTACGCGGGGCCGAGCCGGGCCGCGATCCGCCCGGCCATCGCCGAGAACACCAGCATCGTCAGGGTGCTCGGCAGCATGTAGAGCCCGACGTCCAGCACCGAGCCGCCGAGGCCGTACCCGACCTCCTCCGGCCGCGCCTGCACGAACCCGGCGATCAGGGTGAAGGCGGCGAACATCGAGAAGCCGAGCAGCGCCGAGACGACGTTGGCCGACAGCGACCGGGCGCCGACGAGCAGGTTCAGCCGCACCAGCGGCGCGCGGACCCGCAGTTCGATCGCGACCCACACCGCGCACAGCGCGACCGCGGCGCCGAACAGGCCGAGGACGCCGCCGGACGCCCAGCCCCACGCGTTGCCCTGGCTGATGGCGAGCAGCAGGCAGACCAGCCAGCAGGCGAGCACGGCCGCGCCCGGCAGGTCCGGCCGGCCGCCGGCCCGGACGCCGACGTCGCGCGCCGTCGCGGCGACCAGCGCCAGGCCCGCCGCCGCCAGCGCGGCGGCGATCCAGAAGACCGGGTGGTGGCTCGCGGTGCGGGCGGCGATCAGCCCGGTCACGATCATCCCCGCGCTGCCGCCGACGCCCATGGTCGCGCTGACGATGCCGATCGCCGTGGTGACCCGTTCGGGCGGGAACGTGTCGCGGATCATGCCGATGGCGAGGGGGATCATCGCCGCCGAGACGCCCTGCAGGGCGCGTCCGGCGATCAGCACCGGCAGCGTGCCGGACACCGCGCACACCACCGAGCCCGCCAGCAGCAGCACCAACGCGAGCATGATCATGCGCTTCTTGCCGTACATGTCGCCGAACCGGGTCAGCAGCGGGGTGGCGACGGCGCCGGCCAGCAGGGACGCGGTGAACACCCACGTCACGTCGGTGATGGGGGCGTCGAAGCGGACCATGAGCTGCGGCAGCAGCGGCAGCACGAGCGTCTGCTGCACCGAGACGACCATCCCGGCGACGGAGAGCGCGAGGAGGGTCGGGCCGGTGTTCCGGGCGGCCGGGGCGCCGGCTCCGCGCAGCGGCGGGGCGGGGGCCCCGCGCACCGCCGGGGCGCCTGTCCCACGTGCCGCCGGGGCGCCGGTCATGCGAACCTCCCGCATCGGCCGGCCACCGGAGCCCGGCGCGCGGCATGTACTTACTTAACCTAAATAAGTGTAGAGCGGCGGCTTTGCCCCGCGACGCCCGCGGTACGGCGCGACGCGCCCCTATATTCGTGAGCACGGAGCCGGGGAGGCGTGCGTGGTCGATTTATGGGAGTCCCAGTTGATCGCGGCCGCCCGGCTCGCCCAGGACTGTCCGGCCGGGGTGCCCCGCGCGTTCGGGACGCACGAGTTCGACCTCGGCTACGTCTACTGGCGCACTCCTCCGCCGGGCCGCTCCGGAGACGTCGGGTCCGGCCGGGTCGTCGTCGACCGGCTGAACGGGGAGCTGACGCACTGGCCCCTCGTTCCCGTGGAGGCCGTGGTCGAGCAGTACCGCGCCTTCCGCGAGCGCACACCGGCCGCGCCGCTGACCTGGGACCCCGTCGTGCAAGCCCGCCGCGACCGGGTGCGCGCGCCGTTCCCGGAGAACGTCACCCGCCTGCGTCTCGGGGACGGGCGCCTGCGCACCGGTCGCAGCATGAAGGGCGACGGTGTGCCCAACCTGCATCCGCTCGTGCGCGGCATCCTCGACCGGTTGCCCGTCGAGTCCCGGACGCGCGGCAACGACCGCTGCTCGGAGGTGGCAGTGCTGTCCGACGTGATGCATGCCGAGGACGCCCGGCGGGCCGCGGCCGGCGAGCCGGCGCTGTCGGTCGATGAGGCGCGAGGCCGGCTGCTGCGCGGTGCGGACCTGGTGACGTACCGGGTCCGCGAGCCCGGCGACCCGCAGGACGGCCGGACCGCACCGCCGTGCGCCTCATGCCGGGCGCTGCTGGTCCGGCTGGGCCTCGCCCCTCGGCCGTTCGCCATCGACCCGGGTTCGGCCGCGCATGGCTTCGAGACGCTCACCGACGTTGAACGCGCCATGAGCGTGAGCCTCTACCCGCTCGGCGTCGAAGGCCGGGGCGAGTCGGTGCTCGCCCTCACCGACCTGGGCAAGGTGATGGCCATCGACCCGATCGGTGAATGGCACCTCGGCGACACCTTCGACGAGGCGCTCCACACGCTCGTCACCGGTCGGCTGCCGCGGCCGGTGCGCCCCGCCGACGGCCGTGGCCCCTCCTGGACCCCGTCGCCGGAGGAGCCCCCGGGCCTTGTCGGGCTGGGACCGCAGAAACGCCCTCTCGGAGCGGTGTTCTTCATGCCGCGGACGCCGTTCAACCTGCATTACGTGTGGCTTCCGGACATGCTGGGCCGCCTGGGGACGGATCCCGTGGCCAACCCGGTGTCCTCCCGCCTGTGGCAGGTCGGCGACTGGGGCGGAATGCACTGCGAGGCTTACGTCCTCGACCTCGACTACTACACCGCCCTCGTCCTCGTCTTCGGACTGTACGACTTCTTCGACCAGCGCGACGAGGCCGCCCGCGACGGGGTGCGGGGCGACGGGATGCCGCTGGTGTGCGCCTTCCGGGACGCGTGCGCCGCACTCACGCCGGATCTGGAGGTGGCCTTCCTGTACGCCGACCTGACGTTGGATCTGTTCCAGTTCATCGCCGAGCGGCAACTCGACGTCGTGACCCTGGACGGCGACGCCCTGCTCCGCGGCGGCTACGGCATGCTCTACCTCACCGACCTCATCGACTACGACGTGGCCCGCACCTTGGAGATCTGGCCACGCAAGGAAGTTCCGATCGAGGGCGGGCGACTCATCCTCGGGGACAGGTGGCCGGACTGATGGACGCGTCCGAGCCCGACCCGGTACTGGCGCGGTCGTGGAAGCACCTGCGCCGGAAGCTCCTCAAACGCGTTCCGCGCGGGGACCGCGACCACCTCGAGGCCCTCGCGCTGGACCTGATCGCGTCGGCGAGGCGGCACAGGCCGACGGGTGAGATCGACAGCGAGGAGCCCACCGACCGTCTGGCGATCGGCGTGGAGACCGCCGCCACGCTCGCCAGGCAGGGGACGACCGATCTCGAGGTGCTCGCGGCGGCCGCCACGCTTCCCTGGTACGACAGCGGTCTGGGGGCCCGGCCTTACTATCTGAACAACCTCCCCCCGCTCACCTGGCCCTTGGCCATGACTCTGGCGATGGCGCGGCCGTACAGCCCGACGCGCGGAGATCCGCCATGGCTCCGGACCCTGAACGTGCATCGGCTTCGCGGGCTTCCGCCGGAGCTGCGCACCGGCGCCGTCGTCGCGCGGGATGTCGCACCGGCGCTGCCGAAGAGCTCGGAGTACTCCGGCGTCGGCCGGGAGCGTCCCTTCGACCACACGGAGATCTCGGCGCTGGAGCCGGGTCTCCCGCCCGAGCTCCGGAACGGCCGGGCGCCGGGTCCGCCGCTCGCCCCCCTGCCGACCCCGGTGGGCAGCACCCGCGAAGCCGTCGAACTCGTCAGGGCCCGTCCGTCCGAGCGGTTCGGCGACTACCACATGCGTGTGCCCGGCCTCGACCCGAGCCTCCTGGGGTACGTCGCGGAAGCCCGCGGCCTCGTCTACCTCGTGCGCTGGGACGTCCCGGCGGACGCGATCCGCCCGGTGGAACCGCCGATCAACTATCCGGGCGACACCGGATATCGCCGGCCGTACGCGGAGCCGGGTTGGCTGGTCGACAGGGTCAGCCGTGAAGTCCGGACCGTCGAGTTGCGGTGGCTCCACCTGTCCCGCCTCTGGGCTACGCCGCTGCCGCCCGGGTGGCGGCCGGGCGATCGGCCGGCGGTCGTGGACGGTCTCGCCGCCGACCTCGCCACACTGCTGCCGGAGCCGCTGCACACCGCGCTCGGACCCGTCATGCGCGAGGTCACCGAACGCTATGCGAGCGTGCTGACCACAGAAGCCTGGCCCGAGTTCCTCGGCGCCTGGCAGACCGGCCGGCACACGGTAGGGCTGCTGGCCGGCGCCGGCTGCGCCGACCCGGAACCGCTCACCGCGGCCCTCCTGGCCGCCTGCGGCACGGCCCCCGCCGACACGCTCGTCGACGACGGCTCCCCGCTGTGGCGGACCCCGGCCGGCGCCCAGGCGAGGACGGCCCGCCCCGCCGAGCCCGAAACGGACACCCCCGAGGCCGCGGCACGGGCCGAGCGCCTTGCCGCGGCCCCCGCGCCGTTGCGCGCCCTGGTCTTCGCCAACGCGTGGGCCCGGCGACAGGCCGAGACGGGACTGTTCGGTACCACACCACCCGCCCGCACCCGCGAGCTCGACGCGTTGGCGCCCCTCGTCCGCGACCTGCCCGCCTTCCACCGGTTCGTCTGAGCCAGGGAGAGGGCCCGCCATCCGGGGCGGTGTCGCCGGCGAACCGGTCGCGCCCGCGCGTCGCGGTTTGCCCGGGGCCCCGGCGTCCATAGGGTTGCCTTTCGTGGACCTTCGTCTGCGCAACCCCCGCATCGCCTTCCCCCGCACGGCCCGTCCTTGTGAGGCCACCGGCGTTCCGGCCCGGAAAGGACGCTGATGCAGGTCGTCACCACCGCCGGTCACGGTGGCCACGGCAAGTCGGCGCTCGTGCGCGCCCTCACCGGCAGCGAGCCCGGCGAGCCCGGCGCCTGGACGGAGCTGCCCTCGGGGCGGCGCGTCGCGTTCGTGGACGCCCCGGGAGACGAGCGGTCCGTCCCGGAGATGCTCGCCGGGGCGGCGTCCGCCTCCGCCGTCCTGCTCGCCGTCGCCGCCGACGAGGGGTGGATGCCGCAGACGCGGGAGCACCTGGAGGCCCTCGGCGCGCTCGGCGCCCGGTTCGGGGTCGTCGCGGTCACCAAGGCCGACGCCGCCGACCCGAAGCCCGCGCTGCGCCAGATCCGCGAGCGGCTCGCCGAGACGGCGCTGAAGGGCGCGGAGGCCGTCGCGGTCAGCGCCGACACCGGCGCCGGGATGGTCGAGCTGGCCGCCGCGCTCGACCGCCTCACCGGGCGGCTGCCCGTGCCCGACCCGGCCGCCCCGGTGCGGCTCTGGGCGGACCGGGCGTTCACCGCCGGGCGGCAGACCGTCATCGCGGGCACCCTCACCACCGGGACCGTGGCCGTGGGCGACGAGCTGCTCCTCATGCCCGCCGGCGAGCGCGTCCGCGTCCGGACGATCGGTTGCGCCGGCGAGCCCCGCGAGTCGGTCGGCGGCGTCTCCCGCGTGGTGCTGACGCTGCGGGACGCCGGGCGCGTCGACCCCGGCATGGCCCTGGTCACCCCCGGCGCCTGGACGCACACCACCAGCGTCGACGTCCGCACCCGCTTCGGCGAGGCGTCCGGCAGGCTCGCGCGGCGGATGACGCTGCACATCGGGTCGGCGGCCGTCCCGGTCCGGCTGCGGCCCCTCGGCCCCGACACCGCGCGCCTGACCCTGAACACCCGGCTCGCCCTGCACCTCGGCGACACCGGGCTCCTGCGCGACCCCGAGCGCCGCTCGATCGCCGGGGTGAGCGTCCTGGACGTCCGGCCGCCGACCCTCGTGCGGCGCGGCGCGGGCGCCGCCCGCGCGCGGGAGCTGGCGTCCTGGCCGGACCGCCCGGACGGCGCCCTCGTGCTCCGGCGGCACGGCGTGCTCCGCCGCTCGGAGCTGTCCCTCATGGGCTGCGCGCCGCCGGCGGACGCAGTCGCCCTGAACGGCGAATGGGTCGCCGACCCGGCGCACTGGCGGTCGCTGTTCGAGCGGCTCGCCGAGGAGACGTCCCGGCACGCCGCCGCGAGCCCCCGCGCCCCCGGGATCCCGCTGGAGACCGTCCGGCTGCGCCTCGGACTGCCCGCCCGGCAGCTCGTCGCCGCGCTCGTCCGGCCGCCGCTGCGCGTGGACGCCGGACGCGTCTACGGGCCCGCCCCGGGCCCCGCACCGGAGCGGGTGGCCGAGCCGCCGCCCGCGGCCGTCGCCGCGGAACCGCCGCCGCCCTGGGCCGCCGCCGTGGAGCGGCTCCGCGCCGACCTCGCCGACGCCCCCTTCCGGCCGCCCAGCGCCGAGCGCCTCGAAGAGCTGGGCCTCACCGGCGACGTGCTCGCCGGCGCGCAGAACGCGGGCGCCGTCCTGAAGATCGGCGACGGCCTCGTGCTGCTCCCGGGCGCAGACCGGGAGGCGCTGCGGGTGCTGTCCGCCCTGCCGCAGCCGTTCACCCCCGCCCAGGCCGGCGAGGCCCTCGGGACCGGCCGCGACGCCGCCGTCGCCCTGCTGCGCCACCTCGACCGCCTCGGGCTGACCGAGCGCCGCCAGGGCGAAAACCGGTTGAACCGGGACGGGTGACTCTGGCGTCATAGATCGCGGTCCGGTTCCGTCGATCAAGGAGAGGGAATGCCGTACCAGACCCTGAAGGGCGGCCGCGTCCCGATCCGGATGTGGACCGACCCCGCCACCGTCGAGGACCTCGCCCTCGACCAGCTCCGCAACGTCTCCGCCCTGCCGTGGGTGGAGGGCCTCGCGGTGATGCCCGACGTCCACTACGGCAAGGGCGCCACCGTCGGCTCGGTGATCGCGATGAGGGACGCGGTGTCCCCGGCCGCCGTCGGCGTCGACATCGGCTGCGGGATGACCGCCGCGAAGTCGTCGCTCACCGTCGAGGACATGCCCGACGACCTGTCCGGGCTGCGCTCGCGGCTGGAGAAGGCGATCCCCGTCGGGCGCGGCTCGCACAAGACCGCCGTCGACCCGTCCGCGCTGCCGGGCCTGAAGGAGCGCGGCTGGTACGACTTCTGGAAGGCGTTCGACGACCTGCACCCGGCGGTGCGGGCCCGCCTCGGCCGCGCCCGCTCGCAGATGGGCACGCTCGGCGGCGGCAACCACTTCCTGGAGCTGTGCGCGGACGACGACGGCGCGATCTGGCTCGTCCTGCACTCGGGGTCGCGCAACATCGGCAACGAGCTGGCCGAGCACCACATCGAGGCCGCCCGCAGGCTCCCGCACAACCAGGACCTGCCGGACGGCGACCTCGCCGTGTTCCTCACCGGCACCGCCAAGATGGACGCCTACCGGCACGACCTGTTCTGGGCGCAGGAGTACGCGCGCCGCAACCGCGCCGTCATGCTGGCCCTCGCGCAGAACGTCGTGACGAAGCGGTTCGGGGAGAAGCGCTGCCGGTGGGACCAGGTCATCTCCTGCCACCACAACTACGTGGCGGAGGAGGAGTACGGAGGTGTCGAGCTGCTCGTCACCCGCAAGGGCGCGATCCGCGCGGGCGCCGGCGACCTCGGGATCATCCCGGGCTCCATGGCGACCGGCACCTACATCGTCCGCGGCCTCGGCAACGAGACGGCCTACAACTCGGCCTCGCACGGCGCGGGCCGCCGGATGAGCCGCAACAAGGCGCGCAAGAGCTTCACCGTGGACGACCTCGTCGAGCAGACCCGGGGCGTCGAGTGCCGCAAGGACAGCGGCGTCATCGACGAGATCCCCGGCGCCTACAAGGACCTGGAGACGGTGATCGAGGCCCAGTCCGACCTCGTCGAGGTCGTGGCGCACCTCCGCCAGCTCATCTGCGTCAAGGGCTGACGGCACGCGAGCCGGCGGTCCGGCGCCCCGCCCCACGCGGGACGCCGGACCGCCGTCCCCTACATCAGCAGGTCGGACTGGTTGTCGTAGGCGTCCACGTACTCGGCGTGCGTCATGGCGTAGGGGGCGATGTTGAAGTAGCACGACCACCGCAGCGGGACGCCGAGCAGGGAGCGCTCGCGGCCCCAGTCGGTGACCGACCGCATCCACTGGGCGGACTTGGTGACCGGCCAGGAGGCGTCGACGCCCCATTCGCTGAGCCCCAGGGGCACCCCCAGGGAGTCGGCGAACTGGCACGCCCGCCGCGTGCGCACGTCCATCGGAGGGGCGTCCGCGGTGGCGGTGATCTCGCCGATCGGGTACTCGTCGATCCCGATGAAGTCGACCAGGCCCGTGGGCGGCCAGTAGTAGCGCAGCGCCGACCGCGAATCGGAGTACGGGAGGTTGCACGAGTAGTTGCTGTAGCAGACCCCCACCTTCACCCCGGCCGAGCGGAACGGCGGCGCCGACCGCTTGTAGAGGTTGATGAAGTCGGGGCCGCTCATGTTGTCGACCGGCTGGTGGTAGATGATCACGTCGACCACGGCGCCCGTGGCGATGATGTCGTTCGCGAGCGACTGCAGCGTCGTCAGCGGTGTCGTCATCGTCGGCTTGATGCTGTAGACGCTCTTGCGCACGCCCAGGTCGTGGCGCAGCTGCGAGGTGGCCACCGTGGACGGCGGGGCGCCGTCGTAGCACCGGCGGACCGGCAGCGGCCGTCCGGTGAGCGTCTCGAACGCGCTGATCGCCTGCTGCCACGTCTGGCCGCTCGTCGGGTTGACGGCCGCGCCGACGAGCGGCCAGAGGTCGGTCATGACCCGCCCCCCTCGGGCGGGACCGCGCGGTCGCGGTCCTCGGCCGTGGTCGCCCGGTCCTCGATCCTGATCCGGTTCATGTGTACGTCCCCCCTTGAACCAGGAAATGGTGTCTTAAAGTAAAGAATGTTTCACGGAGGGTCGCCATGGTTCCGGTGGCCTTGTTTGGGTGTCCGCCCTGGTCAGGACTTCGTGGCCGCACCAGCACGGGGGCGCGCCGGGATGGCGCCGCAGGCCGTGCGGGAGCGGCGATGAGACGGCGGGGGAGGGGGCCCCGAGGATCCGCTGCCGCGCGGCGCGGCGCGGACCGGCCCCTACGCCTCCGGCAGCACCCGGTCGATGAAGGCGGTGACGTCGGCGAGGACCTCGTCGCGGTTGGTCTCGTTGAAGACCTCGTGGCGGGCGCCCGGGTAGAGCCGCTCGGTGAGGTCGTCCCCGCGGACCGCGTCGATGCCGACGCGGGTGTCGCGCGGCCGGACGAGCTCGTCGGCGTCGCCGTGGACGTAGAAGGTGGGCAGCGCGCCCAGCGAGCCGTGCTCGTTGACGCGGCGGAGCGCGGTGTCGAGCGCCCGGACGGTGGGCTTCTTGAACGGCCCGTGCCAGATCAGGGGGTCCTCGGTGTAGGCCTTCCCGACGGCCGGGTCGCGCGAGAGCGTGGCGGTGTCGATCGGCTCGTCCGGCATCTCGTCGCGGGGGAGCAGCTCCTCGACGACGTGCCAGCGGCCGAGGACCGGGCCGGACAGCACCAGCGCGGCGAGGCCGCCGCCGTGGAGCTGGGCGTAGCGGGTGGCGATCAGGCCGCCCATGGAGTGGCCGATCATGACGACGGGCAGTCCCGGGTGGTCGCCGCGGGCCGCCTCCACGACCGTGTGCACGTCGGCGACGACGTCCTCGAAGTCCTCGACCAGCACCCGTTCGCCGGCCGAGCGGCCGTGGCCCAGGTGGTCCGGGCCGCAGACGACGGCCCCGTGCCGGACCAGGACGTCCGCGACGTGGTCGTACCGGCCGAGGTGCTCGCCGTAGCCGTGCACGAGCACCGCGACGTAGCGCGGCTCGCCGTCCGCCCAGATCCGGGCGGTGACCGCCCCCCGCGTGCCCGCGAACTCCCACTCCCGCGACGTCGCCACCCCGGCCTCCTTGATCTTCGTCCGACGCCACCGTCTCCCGCGGTGGATCAAATCGTCAACCACCGGAATAGGCTGGAGTGCAAGACCGCAACAGGAAGGGGTGCCCGTGCTGGTCGACACCTTCGGCCGTACCGCGACGGACCTGCGGGTCTCCCTCACCGACCGGTGCAACCTCCGGTGCTCGTACTGCATGCCGCCCGAGGGGCTGGACTGGCTGCCCAAGCCGGAACTGCTCACCGACGACGAGGTGGTCCGGCTGGTCGGCCTCGCCGTGCGCGACCTCGGCGTCACGGAGGTCCGCTACACCGGCGGGGAGCCGCTGCTGCGGCGCGGGCTCCCGGACCTCGTGCGGCGGACGGCGGAGCAGGCGCCGCGCCCGCAGATCTCGCTGACCACCAACGGGATCGGGCTCGACCGGCTGGCCGCGCCGCTGGCCGAGGCCGGGCTCGACCGGGTGAACGTCTCCCTCGACACCCTCGACCGGGAGACGTTCCGGCGCCTCGCGCACCGCGACCGGCTGGACGACGTGCTGGCGGGGCTGGCGGCGGCGCGCCGGGCCGGGCTCGCGCCGGTCAAGATCAACACGGTGCTGATGCGCGGGATCAACGACCACGAGGCCGTCCCGCTGCTGCGCTACTGCCTGGAGCACGGCTACCGGCTGCGGTTCATCGAGCAGATGCCGCTGGACGCCCAGCACGGCTGGACCCGCGAGAACATGATCACCGCGGACGAGATCCTGGACCGGCTGTCCGCCGAGTTCGACCTCGTGCCCGACACCGGGCACGACCGCGGCAGCGCCCCCGCCGAGTCGTTCCTGGTCGGCGGCGGCCCCGAGACGGTCGGTGTGATCGGCTCGGTGACCCGGCCGTTCTGCGGCGCCTGCGACCGGGTGCGGCTCACCGCCGACGGACAGGTTCGCAACTGCCTGTTCGCCACCGAGGAGTCCAACCTGCGGGACGCGATGCGCGCCGGCGCCACCGACGCCGAGCTGGCCGACCGCTGGCGCGCGGCGGTGCGGACCAAGCGCGCCGGGCACGGCATCGACGACCCGTCGTTCCTGCAGCCCGCCCGGCCCATGTCGGCGATCGGCGGCTGAGCCGGTGGACGCCGGCGCGGCCTTCGACGCCGTGCTGCTCGCGGGCGGACGCGCACGCCGGTTCGGCGCCGACAAGCCCGCCGCCCCCGTGGGCGGACGCCCGCTGATCGAGTGGGCGGCGGCCGCCGCGTCCGGAGCGTCCCGGCTGATAGTGGTGGGGCCGCGCCGCGACGTCCTCGCGGGCGCCGTCGTCGTCCGCGAGGACCCGCCGGGCGCCGGACCGGTGCCCGCGCTGCGCGCCGGGCTCGCCGAGGTCCGCGCGCCGCGCCTGGCGCTGCTGGCCGCCGACCTGCCGTTCCTGCGCCCCGCCCACGTCGCCGCGCTCCTGGCGGCGATGGCGGAGGGGGCCGGAGCCGTCCTGGTGGACGAGGACGGCCGCGAGCAGTGGCTCGCCGGCTGCTGGCGGGCGGACGCCCTGCGGACGGCGCTGGCCGGCTACGACGGCGCGTCCCTGCGCGGCCTCCTCGGCCCCCTGGATCCCGTGCCGGTCACGCTCCCGGCCGGGACGCGCCCCGCCTGGTACGACTGCGACACCCCCGAACAGCTGGCCGCCGCCGAGCGCCTGCTTTGATCGTGCGAGAGTGGGCACACCACCGGCACCATGCTCGAAGGGGGAACCCATGTCTGTCCTCGAGGACTGGATCAACGCGGCCTGCCTCGAACTGGGCCTGGAGCCCGGCGACGTCGACCAGGGACTGGTGCTCGACCTCGCCCGCGACGTCGCCCACAACGTCGCGCGGCCCGGCGCGCCGCTGACTGCCTACCTGCTCGGCCTCGCGGTCGGCCGCGGCGTGCCCGCGCGGGACGGCGCCGCGCGGCTCACCGAGATGGCCGAGGGCTGGCGGGCCGAGGTGCCCGAGCAGGCCGGCGAGCCGGTCCTCGACGAGGCCTAACCCCGCCCGGCGGGCTCGTCGCGCTCGGCGACCGGCACCACGTCCTTCAGGAAGTCGCGGCGGGACAGGAACGCCGAGAGGCTCTCGCGGTGCTCGTCGCAGGCCAGCCAGACCTTCCGCCGGTCCGGCGTGTGGATCTTCGGGTTGTTCCACCGCAGCGCCCACACGGCGTCCGCGCGGCACCCCTTGGCGGAGCACTGCAACTCCTCGGGCCCGTTCCCCAGATCGGCGTCGGTCATGAGGCGAGCTTAGACACCTCCACGAGCCACCACCGCGACCAAGCACCAACCCTCACGATTGCGATCGCGTCCGAAGGCAGATTCGAGCGAAGCAAGAATCTGATCGCGCAGCGAGCCTTTGGGCGAGTCGGAGCGATGCCAGCGATCGCCCGCCTTTATCGACGATGGAGGGCCGCCAGGCCCGAAGGAGGAGAAAAAGGCAATGGACACCCGCTGGCAGGCTCTTTCGGTCTGCTTGGTCGCGGCGTTCATGACGCTGCTGGACGTCAGCATCGTCAACGTGGCGCTGCCGTCGATCCGGGCGGGGCTGCACGCGTCCGACGCGCAGTTGCAGTGGATCCTGTCGGGGTACGCGCTGACGTTCGGGCTCGTCCTCGTCCCGGCCGGGCGGCTCGGCGACGCCCGCAGCCGGCGGGCGGTGTTCATGTCCGGGCTCGCGCTGTTCACGGCGGCGAGCGCGGGGGCGGGCATCGCCCCGACGATCCTGTTCCTCGTCTTCGCCCGGCTCGTGCAGGGCGTCGCGGGCGGCATCCTCAACCCGCAGGTCGCCGGGCTCATCCAGCAGCTGTTCCGGGGCGCGGAGCGGGGGCGGGCCTTCGGGGCGCTCGGCGCCGTCATCGGGATCGCCACCGCCGTCGGCCCGCTGCTCGGCGGGGGGCTGATCGCGATCGCCGGGTCGGCGGAGGGCTGGCGGTGGGTGTTCTACGTGAACATCCCGGTCGGCGTCGCGGCGCTGTTCCTGGCGTGGCGGCTGCTGCCCGCCCCGGTCTACGGGGAGCGGCAGGGCCTGGACCCGCTCGGGGTGCTCCTGCTGGGCGCGGGCGTCCTCTGCGTGCTGCTGCCGCTCGTCCAGGAGCAGCAGTGGCACGGCGGCCGCAAGTGGCTGCTGATCCTCGCGGGCGCCGTGCTGCTGGCGGTCTTCGCCGCCTGGGAGCGCCGGGCCAGGGCGCCGATGGTCGACCTCGCGCTGTTCCGGCTCCGCTCCTACTCGCTGGGCACGGCGATCGCCCTGCTGTACTTCGCCGGGTTCACCGCGGTCTTCTTCATCTTCACCCTCTACCTCCAGGCCGGCCTGGGGCTCAGCGCGCTGGAGGCGGGCCTGGCGATCACGCCGTTCGCGGTCGGCTCGGCCGTCGGGTCCGCGCTCGGCGGCCGGGCCGTGGCCCGCTACGGCCGCCACCTCGTCGCCGCGGGCCTGTGCCTGGTGCTGGCCGGGCTCGGCGCGGCGTGGCTCGCCGTCGAGCTGAGGCCCGGCGCCGGGGTGGCCTGGGCGACCGCGGCGCCGCTGCTGCTGGCCGGGCTCGGCAGCGGCCTGGTGATCTCGCCGAACCAGACGATCACGCTGTCGCAGGTGCACTACACCGAGGGCGGCAGCGCGGCGGGCGTTCTGCAGACCGGCCAGCGGGTCGGCACCGCGATGGGAGTCGCCGCCGTCGGGTCGGTGTTCTTCGCCACGATCGCCGGGACGCGCGGGGACTGGGCGGCCGCGTTCCGGCACGGGCTGATCGTCGTCCTGGGGTTCGTGCTGGCGGCGCTGGCGGCGGCCGTGGCCGACCTGGCCGCCGGCCGCCGGGGGTCAGCGCCTCCGGACGAGGGCGCGCAGGCCCAGGCCGAGGACGGCCGCGGAGCCCGCGGCGGCCGCGGCTAGCACCCGGTTCTGGCGCCTGATCCGCGCCGGGATCCGCGCGTACGGGACCGTCGAGAACGACACCAGCTCGTAGCGGGAGACGTAGCGCCCGGCCAGGCGCCGCTCCAGCGCGTGCGTCGCCGCCTGCTTCATCCGGTACACCGGGGACGACACCCGGTCGCGCATCTCGATGAAGTTGTCCAGCGCCATCTCGGCGATCGCGTCGGTGTTGGCCTTGCGCCGCTCCTGGTAGAGCGACAGCGCGCGGGCCCAGTCGCCGCCGGTCTCGGTGAGGCACCGGTCGATCTCGATGCAGTCCTCGAACGCGCAGTTCGCGCCCTGCCCGAAGAACGGCACGATCGCGTGCGCGGCGTCGCCCAGCAGCGCCACGAGGGCGCCCCTGCCGTACCGCGTCCACGGCCAGCACCGGACGGTCACGAGCGACCCGACCGGGTTGCGCTCGTAGTCGTCGGCCAGGTCCGGCATCAGCCCCGCCACGTCGGGGTAGTGCCGCTCGAAGTACGCGGTGGCCTTCGCCGGGGTGTCGAGGGCGGCGAAGTCCTCCTTCGGCCAGAACAGCGTGCAGGTGAACGAGCGGTCCAGGTTGGGCAGCGCGATCATCATCGAGGTGCCGCGCGGCCAGATGTGCAGCGCGTCGGGGTCGAGCGCGAACTCGCCGTCCTTGGGCGGGACGGTCAGCTCCTTGTAGCCGTGCTCCAGGAAGTCGGCGTCCTCGTCCAGGCGCAGCGACCGGCGGACGGCGCTGTACGCGCCGTCCCCGGCCAGGACGACGTCGGCGGGCTCCGGGGCGGCGTCCTCGAGCAGGACGGCGCCGGCCTCGACGTCCACGCCGGTGACGCGCTGGGAGAACCGCAGCGTGACGCCCGGCGTGCCCTCGGCGGTGTCCAGCAGCGACCGGTTCAGCTCGGCGCGGCTGATGGAGTTGATGGCGCGCCTGCCGTCGGCGCTGTAGGGCTGGAAGTTCTGCGCGCCCGAGAGGGGGTGCACCATGCGGCCGTGCATGGGCAGCGCCTGCTTGAGGGACTGGTCGCGCAGCCCCACCTGCTCCAGCGCCGCCAGGCCGCGGGCCGAGATCGCCAGGTTGATCGAGCGTCCCCGCTCGGCGCCCGCGACGCGCGGGTCGGGGCGCCGCTCGTACACCGTCACCGGGATGCCGCGGCGGCCGAGCAGCACCGCGAGCAGGCAGCCCGCCAGGCCCGCGCCGACGATCGCGACCCGCTCGCCGCCGTCAGCCGCCATGGACGGGGACCTCCTCGGTCTGGGAGCGGACCTCCCACAGGTCGGGGAACGCCGGGGCGAACAGGGTGCGGCGCAGGTAGTCCGCGCCGGCCGACCCGCCCGTGCCGATCTTCGCGCCGATCGTCCGCTCGACCATCTTCAGGTGCCGGTACCGCCACTCCTGGATGCCCTCGTCCACGTCGACGAGCGCCTCGCAGACCTCGGCGGCCGGGCTCGACTCGTCCGCGTAGACGGTGAGCAGGACCTTCTGCACGCCGGCGTCCGGCTCCCACTGCCGGGAGAAGTCGCGCTCCAGGGCCTCCCGCGGGACGGGATGGCCGCGTCCGGCGAGGTAGCGCAGCAGCGAGTCGAACACCGACGGGCGGGACACGGCCGCCTGGAGCCGTTCGTCGCCGCGCAGGTCCGAGGTGGGAAAGGAGCGCCGCCCGAGGACGGCCTCGATCTCGCGGAACTGCTCGCTCTGGAAGCCGCTGGAGTTGCCGAGCGCGTCGCGGAACGCCGCGAACTGCCGGGGCGTCATCGTCTCCAGCACGTCCAGCTGCCCGACGACGGTCTTGAGGATCTTGGCGATGCGGCGGGCGGTGTGCAGCGACCCGGCGCTGTTGCCCTCCTCCAGGCGTGCCTGGAGCAGCGCGGCCTCGTGCAGGATCTGCTTGAACCACAGTTCGTAGACCTGGTGAATGATCACGAAGAGCAGCTCGTCGTGCGCCCGGGTCTTCGGCTCCTGGCAGGACAGCAGGTCGTCGAGCCTCAGATAGCCGCCGTACGTCATCGTCGGCGAATCCGCCATCACGCCTCCTTGCGACACAACGGATGTGATCCGCAGCATATGGGATGGACCAGTACGACCAGGCAGGGGGTGGTCGTGCGGCCTCTATAACCCCCTACGATCAGAACCTGATTCGGTATCGAGCCGGGAGGCGCCGGATGGGCGGGACCGCCAGGGAGTTCGTGGGGCTGCCGTCGCCGGTGGCGGGGGGCCGGGCGGGCGCGGGCGGCCACCCGTGCCAGGGCGTCTACCACCGGCCCGCCGGGGCCGCGCCGAAGACCGCGTTCATCGCGACCCACTACAACGTCGACTTCTCCGAGCACTACCTCGCCGAGCACCTCGCGGCCCGCGGCCACGGCTTCCTCGGCTGGAACACCCGCTTCCGCGGCAACGAGGCGTACTTCCTGCTCGACCACGCGCTCGCCGAGATCGGCGCCGGCGTCCGCTGGCTCCGCGAGCAGGCGGGCGCCGAGCGGATCGTCCTGCTCGGCAACTCCGGCGGCGGCTCGCTGATGGCCGCCTACCAGTCCCAGGCCGTCGAGCCCAACGTCACGCCCGTCGCGGGGATGCGCCCCGTCCCGGCGATCGAGGACCTGCCCGCCGGGGACCTGTTCGTCGCGCTCGCGGCCCACTCCGGCCGCCCGGAGGTCCTCACCGCCTGGATGGACCCGTCGGTCACCGACGAGGCCGACCCGCTGTCGGTCGACCCGTCCCTCGACCCCTTCGACCCCGGCAACGGCCCCCCGTACGGCGCGGAGTTCCAGGCCCGGTACCGCGCCGCCCAGCGCGCCCGCAACGAGCACATCACCGACCGGGTCCTCGCCCGCCTGGACGCCCTGCGGGGCACCCGCGCCCGGGACGCCCTGTTCACCGTGCACCGCACCTGGGCCGACCTGCGGATGATCGACCCCGCGATCGAGCCGTCCGACCGCCCGCCGAACCGCTGCTACCTCGGCGAGCCCGCCAAGGCCAACTACGGCGTGTTCGGCCTCGGCTCGCTGTGCACGCTCCGCTCGTGGCTGTCGATGTGGAGCCTGCGCACCTCGCAGTGCGTCGCCGCCCCGCACCTGGCGCGCATCACCGCCCCGTCCCTGGTGGTGCACGCCACCGCGGACGAGGGCGTCTACGACAGCGACGCCCGCGCGGTCCTCGACGCGCTCGCCGCGTCCGACAAGACCTTCCACCGCATCAAGGACACGCACTACCTGCCGGACTCCCGGCCCGAGGCCGCCGACCTGATCGACGCCTGGGTCCGCGCCCGCTGAGGGCCTCACCTTCACACGGGCGGTATCACCACGGGCGGTCTCACCACAGGCGCAGCGACCGCGTGAAGATCCCGGCGACGGCCTCCTCGTCCACCGGGCGCGGCGAGGTCGCGAGCAGCCGCTGCTGCTTCATCGCGCCCTCCACCAGCCCGGGGACGTCGCCCTCCGCGTACCCGACGCCGCCGATCCCCGCCGGGATGCCGACGTCGCGCATCAGCCGCAGCACCGCCAGCGGCAGGTGCTCAGCAGCGTCGTCGGGCCGGTCCATCCGCGGGTCGAGCAGCTCGGCGGCCCGGACGTGCCGCTCGGGGCACGCCTCGAAGGTGAACCGGAACGCCTCGGGCGCGGTGAGCGCCACCGACATGCCGTGCGGGACGATCGCCTCCCCGTCCGGGTAGCCGTCCGGCCTGAAGTCCCTGACCTGCCCGGCGATCGGGTAGGCGTTGGCATGCGGGATGTGCACGCCGGCGTTGCCGAACCCGAGCCCCGCGAACGTCGCGGCGAGCGCCATGTCGGTGCGCGCCTCCCGGTCCTCCCCGTCCTGGACCGCCCTGCGGAACGACCGCGACAGCAGGCTCAGCGACTTCTCCGCCCACATGTCCGACACCGGGTTGGCCCCGCAGTACGGGACCCGCTGCTCGGGCCTCTTGCGCTCGTACGCGTCGTAGGGGCGCGCGGTGTAGCTCTCCAGGGCGTGGCAGAGGATGTCCATCCCCGCGGACGCGGTCACCCCGGACGGCTGCGTCATCGTCAGGTCCGGGTCCACCACGGCCAGCGCGGGCCGCAGCCGCGGATGGCTGATGCCGGTCTTGACCCGCAGGTCCAGGACGTCCAGGACGCACACCGTGGTGCTCTCGGCGCCCGTGCCCGTCGTGGTGGGGACGGCCACCAGCGGCAGCAGCGGCCGCTCCGGCGCCCGTCCGGCCCCCACCGGCGGGTTCAGGTACTCGGCGAGATCGCCCTCGTTGGTCGTGAGGAGGTCGACGGCCTTCGCGGTGTCGATGCTCGACCCGCCGCCGACCGCCACGTACGCGTCGTAGGGCCCGGTCTCCCGGGCGTGCTCGACCGCCTGCCGCATGCTCGCGTCCGTCGGCTCGACGCGCACGCCGTCGTACACCGCGGCCTCGATCCCGTAGGCCGCCATCGCCTCCGCGATCCGCTGCGGCGCGCCCGTCGCGGCGATCCCGGCGTCGGTGACGACCAGCACCCTCCGCGCCCCGAACTGCGCGAGATCGAACCCGATCTCGTCCGCCGCCCCGCTCCCGAACTTCAGCTGCGGCGCCCCGTACGTGAAGACCGTCTCGCTCGTCATGCCCCCAAGGTGTCACAGACCCCGGCCGTTCCAGAGCGGCGAGACCCGCCGGACCTGATCGAGCGGGATCGGGCGAGCGGGATCAGTCGAGGTCGCCGGTCGCCAGGCGGACCCGGCGGAGCGCGGTGGTGATCTCGGCGGCCTCGGCGGCCGGGAGGCCGGCGATGCCGAAGCCCGCCTCGTTCAGGGCGTGCGTGGCCTCCTCGGCGAGGTCGCGGCCCGCGGGGGTGATGGTGGCGAGGACGACGCGGCGGTCGTCGGGGGAGGGGCGGCGGCCGACGAGGCCCCGCTGCTCCAGGCGGCCGATCACGTTGGTGACCGACGCCGGGTGCACCATGAGGCGGGTGCCCATCTTGCCCATGGGAAGGGTCCCGGTGCGGGCGAAGGCGAGCAGGCGCAGGGCCTCGTAGGCGGCGAACGTCAGCCCGTACGGCTTGAGGACGGCCTCGATCCGGCTGAGCAGGATCTGCTGGGCCCGCATCACCGACGTCACGGCCGCCATGTGGTCGGCGTGCTCGGGCCAGCGGCCGCTCCACTGGCGGTGGGCCTCGGCGATGGGGTCGGGCATGTCGGGCACCGGGCCACCGTATTCGGTCTTGACTGCGTCGCGCACGGAAACTATTTTAACTTCCAAATATTGGATGTCCAAGGGTTGAGGTGGAGACGGTGACGGGGGAGCTGCACGCGCCGGTGCACCCGGTGCGCTTCGTGACGGCGGCGGCGCTGTTCGACGGCCATGACGCGGCCATCAACATCATGCGCCGCATCCTGCAGTCCCAGGGTGCCGAGGTGGTGCACCTCGGGCACGACCGCTCCGTGCGGGAGGTCGTCGACGCCGTCCTGGAGGAGGACACGCAGGGCGTGGCGGTCAGCTCCTACCAGGGCGGCCACGTCGAGTACTTCGAGTACCTCTCGCGCAGCCTGAAGGAGGCCGGCGCCGAGCACGTGAAGGTGTTCGGCGGGGGCGGCGGCGTCATCGTGCACGAGGAGATCGCCCGGCTGTCCGGCGCCGGCGTGCGGATCTTCTCCCCGGAGGACGGGCAGCGGCTCGGCCTCCCCGGCATGATCAACGAGCTGGTCCGCGAGTGCGACGTCGACCTGGCCGCGGAGCCCGTGCCGGCCGACGCCGTGCTGGCGGGGGAGCGGCGCGCCCTCGCCCGGGCCATCACGTGCCTCCAGGCCGGGAGCCTGCCCGGGGACGCCCGCGCGCGGCTCGCCGAGGCGGCGGCCGGGCGGCGGGTCCCCGTGCTGGGGATCACCGGGACGGGCGGGTCCGGCAAGTCGTCGCTCACCGACGAGCTGGTGCGGCGGCTGCGCGTCGACCAGGGCGACCGGCTGCGCGTCGCGGTGCTGGCCGTGGACCCGACCCGGCGGCGCGGCGGCGGCGCGCTGCTCGGCGACCGGATCAGGATGAACTCCCTGGACGGCGACCGCGTGTTCTTCCGCTCGCTGGCGACCCGGGGCGCGCGGGAGCTGCCGGACAACATCGAGGACATCGTCACCGCCTGCAAGGCCGCCGGGTACGACCTGGTGATCCTGGAGACGCCCGGCATCGGGCAGGGCGACGCCGCGATCGTCCCGCTGGTGGACGTGTCGCTGTACGTGATGACGCCGGAGTTCGGCGCCGCGTCCCAGCTCGAGAAGATCGACATGCTCGACTTCGCCGACGTGGTCGCGATCAACAAGTTCGAGCGGCGCGGCGCGGCGGACGCGCTGCGCGACGTGAGCCGCCAGCTCGTGCGCAACCGGGAGGCGTTCGGGCAGCGGCCCGACGACATGCCGGTGTTCGGCACGAGCGCCGCCACGTTCAACGACGACGGGGTCACGGCGCTCTACCAGCACCTCGGCGGGCTGCTGGGCGAGCACGGCCTGCGCCTGGAGGACGGGGCCCTCCCCGAGGTCGCGACCAAGGTCTCGACCGGCGCCGCGACCGTCATCCCGCCGGGCCGCGTGCGGTACCTGTCCGACATCGCCGAGACCGTCCGGGGCTACCACGCCGACACGGTGAAGCAGATGGAGGCGGTGCGGCGCGTCCAGCGGCTGGACGAGGTGCGCGCCGAGCTGACGGACGCCACCGAGGTGGAGGCCCTGCTGGAGAGGGCGCGCCGCGACGTGGAGCCGGGGAACGCCGAGCTGGTCGAGAGCTGGCCCGCCGTCGTGGAGTCCTACTCCGGCGACGAGCAGGTCGTGAAGATCCGCGACCGGGAGCTGCACACCCGGCTCACGCGCGAGTCGCTGTCGGGCACCCGGATCCCCCGCGTCGCCCTGCCGCGCTACACCGACCACGGCGAGCTGCTGCGGTTCCTCCGCAGCGAGAACCTGCCCGGCCGGTTCCCGTTCACCGCCGGGGTGTTCCCGTTCAAGCGCGACAACGAGGACCCCGCCCGCATGTTCGCGGGGGAGGGCGACCCCTTCCGCACCAACCGCCGCTTCAAGCTGCTGTCGGAGGGCCAGCCCGCGACGCGCCTGTCCACCGCGTTCGACTCGGTCACGCTGTACGGGCGCGACCCCGACGAGCGTCCCGACGTGTACGGCAAGGTCGGCACGTCCGGGGTCTCGATCGCCACGCTCGACGACATGAAGGCGCTCTACGACGGGTTCGACCTGTCGTCGCCGACCACCTCGGTGTCGATGACGATCAACGGTCCCGCGCCCACGATCCTGGCGTTCTTCCTCAACACCGCCGTCGACCAGGGGCTGGACGCCTTCTACGAGGAGAACGGGCGCGAGCCGTCCGAGGAGGAGGCCGCGCAGATCCGCGCGCGCGTGCTGTCCACCGTGCGCGGCACCGTGCAGGCCGACATCCTCAAGGAGGACCAGGGGCAGAACACCTGCATCTTCTCCACCGAGTTCTCGCTGCGGATGATGGGCGACATCCAGGAGTGGTTCATCGCCAACAAGGTCCGCAACTTCTACTCGGTGTCCATCTCCGGCTACCACATCGCCGAGGCCGGCGCGAACCCCATCAGCCAGCTCGCGTTCACCCTCGCCAACGGCTTCACCTACGTGGAGTCCTACCTGGCGCGCGGCATGGACATCGACGACTTCGCGCCCAACCTGTCGTTCTTCTTCTCCAACGGCATGGACCCCGAGTACAACGTGCTGGGACGCGTGGCCCGCCGCATCTGGGCCGTGGCCATGCGCGACCGGTACGGGGCCAACGAGCGCAGCCAGAAGCTCAAGTACCACGTGCAGACGTCCGGGCGCTCCCTGCACGCGCAGGAGATGCACTTCAACGACATCCGCACCACGCTGCAGGCGCTCATCGCCATCTACGACAACTGCAACAGCCTGCACACCAACGCCTACGACGAGGCGGTCACCACGCCGACGGCCGAGTCGGTGCGGCGGGCCCTGGCGATCCAGCTCATCATCAACCGGGAGTGGGGCCTGGCGATGAACGAGAACCCGCTGCAGGGGTCGTTCGTCATCGACGAGCTCACCGACCTGGTCGAGGAGGCCGTGCTCGCGGAGTTCGACCGCATCAGCGAGCGCGGCGGCGTGCTCGGCGCGATGGAGACCGGCTACCAGCGCGGCCGCATCCAGGACGAGTCGATGCTGTACGAGCAGCGCAAGCACGACGGCTCGCTGCCGATCATCGGCGTCAACACGTTCCGCGCGCCGGACGGCGACGACGGGACGCCGCAGACGATCGAGCTCGCCCGGGCCACCGAGGAGGAGAAGCGGTCCCAGCTCGACCGGGTCCGCGGCTACCAGGACGCGCACGGCGAGGAGGCGCGGGCCGCCCTCGCCGCGCTCAAGGACGCGGCCCGGTCCGGGGGGAACGTGTTCGCGGTGCTGATGGACGCGGCGCGCGTGTGCAGCCTCCAGCAGATCACCGACGCGTTCTTCGAGGTCGGCGGCCAGTACCGCCGCAACGTCTGAGGCCCGCGCGCCGATGGCCGTCCGCGACGACACCGGCGCCCCGGCCGCCGTCCCCGGCCGGGTGCGCCGCGTCGTGTCGATCGTGCCGTCCCTGACCGAGACGGTCGCGGCGACCGCGCCCGAGCTGCTCGCCGGCGCGACCGACTGGTGCACCCACCCCGAGGGCCTGGACGTGCCGCGCGTGCGGGGCACCAAGAACCCCGACGTCGAGCGGATCATCGCGCTGCGGCCGGACGTCGTGGTCGGCAACACCGAGGAGAACCGCCCCGCCGACGTCGAGGCGCTGCGCGCGGCGGGCGTCCCGGTGTGGATGACGCGGATCCGCACGGTCGAGGAGGCGCTGGCCTCGCTGCGCCGCATGCTCACCGAGGCGTGCCGGGTGCCGGCGCCCGGCTGGCTGGAGGAGGCGTCCCGCGTCTGGGCGGGCGTCGCGCCGGGGGAGCCCCGGGCGGCGGTGATCCCGATCTGGCGGCGGCCGTGGATGGTCGTCGGGCGCGACACCTTCACCGGCGACGTCCTGGCCCGCCTGGGCGTGTCCAACGTCTACGCCGGGCACTCCGACCGCTACCCGAAGATCCCCCTGGACGAGCTGACCGCGGCCGGCGCCGACCTCGTCGTCCTGCCGGACGAGCCGTACCGCTTCACCGAGGACGACGGCCCGGAGTGCTTCCCCGGGCTCGACGTCGCGCTCGTCAGCGGCCGGCTCCTCACCTGGTACGGCCCGTCCCTCGTCGAGGCACCGGCCGCGCTCGCCGAACGGCTCGCCGCGGCCCGCCCGCACTAGCCGGGACGGCGCACGGACGCTAGCCGGGACGGCGCACGAACATCGCCTCCAGGCAGCGGGCCATGCGCTCGTCGAGCTCCTCGGCCGGCACGTCGATCTCCCGCGCCAGATGCTCGCGCAGCAGCGTGTACCCGTAGATCGTGGACGCGATGGCCGCCTGCACGGCCGCCACGTCCTCGACCGGCAGGTCGCCCCGCGCCGCCTCCGCGGCGAGATCCTCCCGGCCCGCGCCCCGGTTGAGCAGGACGCGGGGCCGGTCGTCGCCGTCCAGCACCAGCAGCGTCGCCAGCCGGACCGGCTCGGGATGGCGCAGGCTCGTCCAGAACAGCCGGGCCAGCCGCTCGCGCAGCGGCAGCCCGGCCGCGTCCACCGCGTCCTCGGCGTTCGGGCGCGACCGGTGGAACAGCGCCGAGCGCAGCAGCGCCCGGCGCGACCCGAAGTACTGGTAGACCAGCCCGCGGTTGACCCCGGCCTCGTCGGCGACCTGGCGCAGGTTCAGGCCGGCGAGGACGCCGCCGCGCCGCAGCAGCGCGACCGCCGCGGCGCGCAGCGACTCCTCCGTCCCCTCCCGGTCCCGCGCCCGGGCCGCCCCGTCACGCGCGGGGACCACCGGCCACGTAGATGACCTGGCCGGACACGAACGAGGCGTCGTCGCTCACCAGGAACGCGACGGTCCCGGCGATGTCCTCGGGGACGCCGACGCGCCGGACCGGGATCTCCTTGGCCGCGGCGGCCTTGAAGTCCTCGAAGTCCACGCCGACGCGGGCGGCGGTCGCGGCCGTCATCTCGGTGGCGATGAACCCTGGCGCGATGGCGTTGGCCGTCACCCCGAACCTGCCCAGCTCGATCGCCAGCGTCTTGGTGAAGCCCTGGAGGCCCGCCTTGGCCGCGGAGTAGTTGACCTGGCCGCGGTTGCCGAGGGCCGACACCGACGACAGGTTCACGATCCGGCCCCATCCGGCCTTGGTCATGTGCTCCTGCGCGGCGCGGGTCATCAGGAACGAGCCCCGCAGGTGCACCGACATGACCGCGTCCCAGTCGTCGTCGGACATCTTGAACAGCAGGTTGTCGCGGGTGATGCCGGCGTTGTTCACCAGGACGACGGGAGGGCCCAGCTCGGCGGCGACGCGCGCGACGGCGGCGTTCACCCGCGCGGTGTCGGCGACGTCCACGCCGACGGCGAGCGCGGTGCCGCCGTCCTTGCTGATCGTCTCGACCGTGCCGGCGCAGGCGGCCTCGTCGAGGTCGCAGACGGCGACGGCGAAGCCCTCCCTGGCGAGGCGGACGGCGGTGGCGGCGCCGATGCCGCGCGCGGCGCCGGTGACGATGGCCACCCGGGTTTCGGTCATGTGCCCAGCCCTTCCGTCAGACCTGGATGTCCTTGGCGATGATGGTCTTGAGCACCTCGCTGGTGCCGCCGTAGATCCGGGTGACCCGGGCGTCGGCGTACAGGCGCGCGATCGGGTACTCCAGGATGTAGCCGTAGCCGCCGTGCAGCTGGAGGCACTTGTCGACGACGCGGGCCTGCACCTCGGTGCAGAACAGCTTGCAGACGGCCGCGTCGGCGGGGGTGAGCTCGCCGGCGTCCAGCGCCTCGATGCAGCGGTCGACGAGCGAGCGGGCGGCCTCCACCTCGGTGGCGCACTCGGCCAGCACGAACTTGGTGTTCTGGAACGACGACACGGTCTTGCCGAAGACGGTGCGCTCCTGCACGTACTTGCGGGCGAACTCCACGGCGGCGGCCGCCGAGGCGTAGGAGCTGGTCGCGATGCCGAGGCGCTCCTCGGCGAGGTTGTGCGTCAGGTACTCGAACCCGCGGCCCTCCTCGCCGAGCAGGTCCTCCACGGGGACTCGGACGTCGGTGAACGACAGCTCGGCGGTGTCGGAGCTGCGCAGCCCGATCTTCTCCAGCTTGCGGCCGACCGCGTAGCCCTCGCTCCTGGTGTCCACGGCCAGGATCGACAGGCCCGCCCGGCGGTTCTCCGGCGTGGCCGGGGACGTCCGCGCCACCACGAGCACCCGGTCGGCGAGGACGCCGCCGGTGATGAACGTCTTGGCGCCGTTCAGGACGTAGTGGTCGCCGTCCCGCTTCGCCGTGGTCTGCATGCCGGCGAGGTCGGAGCCGGTGCCGGGCTCGGTCATCGCGATGGCCGTCATCATCTCGCCGGACACGAACGGCGGCAGCCAGCGCTTCTTCTGCTCCTCCGAGCCGTACTTCAGCAGGTACGGCAGCACGAGGTTGACGTGCACCCCGTAGCCGCCGAAGCTCACGCCGGCGCGGGCGCACTCCTCGGAGATCACGGCCTGGTACTTGAAGCTGGTCTCGCCCGCGCCGCCGTACTCCTCCGGCACCTGGATGCCGAACACGCCCAGCTCGCCGAGCTTGCGGTAGAAGTCGCGCGGCGGGTGGCCCGCGTCCTCCCACTCCTCGTAGACCGGGGCCACCTCGGCCTCGATGAAGTCCCGGATCGTGTCCCGGAAGGCCTCGTGGTCCTCGTTGAATACGGTGCGGCGCACGCCGTGCCCCTCTCGCCTGCGTTACTAACAGAACGCTAACTTAACTCGAACAGAGTTCTAGAATCAAATACGAGAGGGTTCGTGCGCCGCCTCCGGGCGCGGCCCGGCGCTCCGCGGGTCAGCAGTCGGGCTCGCAGACCCGGCGCGAGACGGCCTTGAGGAAGATCCCCTGGATCTGCCCGGGCGTCTCGGCCACGTACGCGTCGCCGTGCGTCACCTCCGCGATCCGCCGCAGCTCGTTGACGTCCACGCCCGAGCCGTAGCCCAGCATGTTGACCTGGACGGGGCGCTCCGGGTCGTACTCGCGGCGCATGTGGTCGAGGGTCTCCTCCAGGGACGGGCCCCGGGGGTCCTCGTTCCTGCCGTCCGTCCACAGCAGGACCGAGTTCACGTACTCCGGCTTGTAGGTCCGCTTCATGTAGTCGAACGCGGCCATGACCGTGTCGTACAGCCCGGTGTCGCCGTGCTCCTTCACCTGGATCCGCGCGAACGCGCTCAGCACGAGCTGCCGCCGGGTGGCCGACCCCAGCCGCTCGTTGAGGGGGCCCACGCTCACGAGCTCCCGCCAGTCCCGGTCGCCCTCCAGCTTCGTGGAGAAGACCCACTGGCCGAGCTCGCTGTCGTCCGGCAGCAGCGAGAGCCCGCCCTGGGCGGTGCGGACCGTGGACGGCAGCCGCGTCACCCCCGGCGCGACCGGCTCGTCCATGGACCCCGACACGTCGATCACGCTCAGCATCCGGATGCTCAGCGACAGCTGCGCCCACGACTGCATGGTGCGCCGCACGTCGGCGGCGGGCGTGTCCGGGAGCGCCCGCGGCGGGCGCGGGTCCAGGCCGGTCCGCGGGGAGAACGACGCGGGCGCCGCCCCGCCGGGCGCCCGGAAGCCCAGCCGCTGGAGGTCGTCACGGGTGGCCTTGTCCACGAGCGCCGTTCCCAGCAGCCGCGCCGCGCGCGCCTTGGCCCGGTCCTCCGCCAACACGGTGACGGGGTGGTCGAGGTAGACCGTGCCCTCCGCCGGGTGCACCGCCACCGCCGGCTCCGCCGGACGCCGCGCGTTGTAGGCGTACACCGCCTGCTCGGGCGCCAGGGCGACCGGGTAGCGGTCGGGCTTGCCCTGGCCGGCCGCGCCGAACGCGGCGAACTCGGCGAACTCGGCCTGGACCGAGGGGGCGACGCCCTCCCGGATCGTCCGGACCACGCCGGTGAACGACGCCTCGCCGCCCGGGGCGTCCGCCAGCAGCGCGCCGGCCAGGATCAGCGAGCCCATGCCGGTCGCGCTGCGGTCCGGGTCGGGGACCTGGAGCCGGAGCAGCCGCGGCGGGATCACCCCCGCCCCCGCCGCCGGGCCCGGCTCGGCGTTCGAGGCCGTCCCGGCCGCCGCGAGCAGGTCCTTCCAGGACGGCCGCTCCGGCGCGCCGAGATCGCGCAACTGGGTCGCGAGGCCGCGCGGCATCGCCAGCACGATCGGGGTCGAGGCGATCCCGCCCAGCCGGTCCGGGTCCCCGGGGGCCGGGGCCCGACCGGGGCCCTCGACGAGCTTGGTCCACAGCGAGGAGTCGGGGATCCAGACGTCCGGCTTCTGGGCGACCCCGGCCACGCCCTTGCCGGACAGCAGCGTCGTGACCGCGGCGGGGTCGGCGGCGCGCACCCGCGCGCGGGCGCACCGCCCGTCCACCTTGTGCCCGGCGTCGTTGAAGCGGCCCGCCGCCCGCGCCACCGCGGGCGCGACGTCCGGCGCCGCCGCCACGTCGAGCGTCACCGCGCCGTCGCCGGAGCACCCGCCGCCGGTCGAGGCGAGGGCGTAGGCGCCTAACCCGGAGAGCAGCACCAGGCCGACCGCGCCCGCCAGCGGCCCGAGCAGCACGCCGCCGACGCGCCGCGGCGGCCGCCCCCCGCCGAGGCCCCACGGCCCGCGAGCCGGCCGGGCGGCGGCGTGCGCCGGACCCGGAGGCCGGGGCGTGCGGTGCGGCCGCGTGAAGGCGTCGAACGGCTCGCCGGAGGACTCGCCCGCGCCGGAGGGCGGGAGCCCGCCCGGGCGGGAGGCGCCGAGGAAGAGGTAGGGGGACTCCGGGCCGCCCGACTCCGGCGGGGTCCGGGGTGCCCACTCAGGAACGTCGTCGTGTGCGCTCATGGCCGATCTCCGTTTCCCGGGCGGGGGTGCGGGCCGTGTCGCGCCGTGGGTCGACGGCCCGCCGGTGAGACACATGGGGGATGTGTCTCAAAGGGGGCAGCTGTGATGTTCGTCTCAACGGCCGCCTCCGTCAAGGGGTGGCGGGCCCCGGGCTCCCGCTAAGCCTCCCCTCCGGCGCGGGGCGTCGGCGTCGCTCAGCAGTACGCGGCGGGCCCGGGAAGAGGATCGGTTCGCGGCCAGGACGTCTTGGGGGAGGGTGTCCGGGTGGAAGCGCCGCGACCCCCGCGGATCTGGGCGGGGAGGGCGTGAGGGGCCCGGGTTTCGGGTCGTGGCCGGACCAGGCCAGCCCGGAGGGCTTGCGTTCCGGCGGGGATGTGCCTCATCCGGGAAGGGCGGTCAAGGAGAGGTCCGCGGAGGGTCGTCCGCCGCGCCGCGCGGCTTCAAGAGTCACCCAGGACATTGAAAAGCGGCGCCGGGTGGATACGGGGGCAATCCACCCGGCGCCGCATCATCGGTGTTCCGACGGGGGCCCGGAACACCGGCACGGGCGCTCCGACGGGGGACCAGAGCGCCGGTACAAATCGTACACCGAAACCCCCTGCGGTTAGTCAAGAGAATGTCACGACCGGATTTCCGGACGCTGTCCGGAAACCGGCTTCTGTTCCCTGCGCGCGCGGTCGTCGAAGGCCGCCGGGGCGGTCGGTTCGCGCCCTCCGTTCGCGAAGATGACGGCGACGTAGGGGAGCACCACGGCTCCGACCACCATGAGGAGCGCGAGCCACCACGGCGCGCCCGCGACCGCGGCCACCACCGCCCCCACGAAGCAGATCGTGCGGACGCCCATGGACACGAGGTACCGCCGCTGGCGGCGGCCGATGTCCTCCGACATGGGGCGGGGAGCGTCGGTGACCGTGTAGACCGCCGGCTCGCGGTGGTGGCGGGGATTGACCTTCACCATTCCACGGTAAGCCCATGGAGTCCGACCTGCACCGGCAGTACTGGGCAAAACATCTGGAGGAGTCGATGACCGATCGCACGTACCGCGTGACCGAGATCGTGGGGACCTCGCCGGACACCGTCGAGGCCGCGATCCGCAACGGTGTCCGGCGCGCCTCGCAGACCCTGCGCCATCTCGACTGGTTCGAGGTGACCGAGGTCCGCGGCCACATCGAGGACGGTGATGTGGCCCACTTCCAGGTGACCATGAAGGTGGGCTTCCGCCTGGAGGACGCGTGAGCCCGCGGTGGGCTTAGCGCCGGGGGCGCCCGGCGCCCGGACCGTCACGGCCGGGGGACGGCGGGAACGCCGCGCCGGGTCCGGCTCAGGGCCCGGGCGCGGCGTTCCCGCCGTCCCGTCCGCGGCGGCTCAGGTGGCCTGGCTCACCGTCGACATGTGGAAGTCGGGCACCCGGATCGCCGGCATGGCGGTGCGGGTGAAGTAGTCGGACCACTCGCGCGGCAGCGTCGGCCCGGTCTCGCCGACCTCGGCGAGCCGCGACAGCAGGTCGACCGGGCTCTCGTTGAACCGGAAGTTGTTCACGGCCCCGACGACCTCGCCGTCCTCGACGAGGTAGACGCCGTCGCGGGTGAGCCCGGTCAGCAGCAGGCTCTGCGGGTCCACCTCCCGGATGTACCACAGGCACGTCAGCAGCAGCCCGCGCTCGGTGCGGGCGATCATCTCCTCCAGGGAGGCGCCGCCGTCCGGCCCGCGCATCGCCAGGTTGTCGACGGCGGGGGTGACCGGCAGCCCGGTCCGCTCGGCGGAGTGCCGGGTCTGGGTGAGGGACGCGAGGGTCCCGTCGCCGATCCAGTCCGTGGCGCCGAGCGCGAGCCCGTTGTCGAACACCGAAGACTCGCGGCCGGAGGCGTGCGCGATGACGAACGGGGCGCACTCCATGCCCGGGGCGGCCGGGTCGCTGGACAGGGTGACGGGCAGGTTCGCGAGCCGCTCCCCGACGCGGGTACCGCCGCCCGGGGCGCTGAACACCGTCCGGCCGTCCTGCGCGTCCTGGGCGCCCGCCGACCAGTACAGGTAGATCATCAGGTCGGCGACGGCGGAGGGCGGCAGGATCGTCTCGTACCGCCCGGCCGGCAGCTCCACGCGCCGCTCGCCCCACTCCAGCCGCCGCGCGAGGCCGGCGGTGAGGGCGGCGACGTCCACGTCGGTGAAGTCGCGGGTGCCGACGCCCGCCCACGCCGAGCCGCCCGCGCCCTTGGCGTTCAGCTCCACCAGCCCGGTCGGCTGGTCGTGCCGCAGCCGCAGCCCCGCCGAGCTGCCGAGGAACGTCGAGGTGACCATGTGGTTGGCGAACCCGTACAGGCGCCGGCCGCCGGCCTGCGCGGCGGCGAACGCCTCGCCGAGCGCGGGCGCGAAGCCCTCGAAGACCCCGATGCCGGTCTCGGCGGGGTCGTCGTCCCATCCGGAACCGCCCGCGAGCGGCGCCTCGGCGACCAGCGGCCGGGCGTCCTCGGCGGGCTCGTTGCCCGCGGCGTCGGCCTCGGCGGCGCGCACCAGGTCCTCGATGCCGTCGGCGCCGACGGCCGACCGCGACACCACGCCCGCCGCCACCCCGTCCGCCGTGCTCCGCAGCGCGATGACGGTGAGGCGGTTGGAGCGGGTCACGCCGTTGGTGGTGAGGGTGTTGCCCGCCCACCGCAGGTTCGCGGTGCTCGCCTCGTCGGCGATGACGACGCAGTCGTCCGCGCGGGACAGCGACAGGGCCCGCTCGACGGCCTCCTGCGGCCTGATCGTGCTCACTGGCCGGCCTCCTTCACCGCGTTGAGGATGTTGACGCCCCGGAACAGCGCCGACGGGCAGCCGTGGCTGACCGGCGCGACCTGCCCCGGCTGGCCCTTGCCGCAGTTGAACGCGCCGCCGAGCACGTAGGTCTGCGGACCGCCGACGGCCTCCATCGAGTTCCAGAAGTCGGTGGTCGTCGCCTGGTAGGCGACGTCGCGCAGCTGCCCGGCCAGGCGCCCGTTCTCGATCCGGAAGAACCGCTGCCCGGTGAACTGGAAGTTCTGGCGCTGCATGTCGATCGACCAGCTCTTGTCGCCGAGGATGTAGATGCCGCGCTCGACCCCCGAGATCAGCTCCTCGGTGGACGGGCCGCCCTCGGCGGGCCTGAGCGAGACGTTCGCCATCCGCTGGATCGGCATGCTGGACGCGGAGTCGGCGAAGGCGCAGCCGTTGGAGCGCTCGGCGCCGGTGAGGCGGGCGATGCGCCGGTCGGTCTGGTAGCCGGTGAACAGGCCCTCGGAGACGATGTCGAACGACTGGGCCTCCACGCCCTCGTCGTCGTAGCCGATCGTGGCCAGGCCGTGCTCGGTGGTCCGGTCCCCGGTGATGTTCATGACCTTGGAGCCGTACCGCAGGGCCCCGAGCTTGTCCGGCGTGGCGAACGAGGTGCCCGCGTAGGCGGCCTCGTAGCCGAGCGCCCGGTCCAGCTCGGTGGCGTGCCCGATCGACTCGTGGATCGTCAGCCACAGGTTGGACGGGTCGACGACGACGTCGTACACGCCCGGCTCCACCGACGGCGCCGCGAGCTTCTCGGCGAGCAGCTCGGGGATGCGGGCGAGCTCGCCGTCCCAGTCCCAGTGCCGGCCCGACAGCCACTCCCAGCCGTACCCGGCGGGCGGCGCGAGCGTGCGCATCGTGTCGAACAGGCCGTCGGCGATGCCCACGGCGGTCACGACCGGGTGCAGCCGGACGCGCTGCTGGGTGGTGACCGTCCCGGCGAGGTCGGCGAAGAACTTGTTCTCCTTGACCTGCAGCAGGGTGGCGTCGACGTGGTCGACGCGGTCGTCGCCGAGCAGCCGCCGGCTCCACCCCGCCAGCAGCGCGACCTTGTCGGCGGTCGGCACCTCGAACGGGTCGGTCTCGTACGCGGAGACCCAGGTGCGCTCGCCGTGGACGGGCTCGGGCGCCAGCTCGATCGGCTCGCGGTTGACGGCCCGGGCGACGGCGGCGACCTCCACGGCCTGCGCGGCGACGCGGGCCGCGCCCGCGGGCGTCAGGTCGATGCCCGCGGCGAAGCCCCAGGTGCCGTCCTTGACGACCCGGACCGACAGCCCGACGTCGTCGGCGTCCAGCGCGGTCTCCAGGGCGGCGTCGTGCAGGCGGAGTGTCTGGCTGCGGATGCGCTCCAGGCGGAAGTCGGCGTGCTCGGCGCCCAGCTCCCTGGCACGGGACAGCGCCGCGTCGGCCAGCGCGCGGAGCGGCAGCGCGGTGAAGGCGGGATCGATGTCATGCACCCTCCGCAACCTACCGCCCGCGCCCGTCCCGCCGGGGCCCGCGCGCCGACCGAACAAAGGGAGGTGAGCGGATCTTGTCGGTTGGGGACATCCGCAGCGGGCGCCGGGGCCGCTAGTGTCGGGCACCAGCCAACGAGCAGCACAACGAGAGGGTCCTGATGAGTCGCTCTGTCCTCGTGACCGGCGGTAACCGGGGCATCGGCCTCGCCATCGCCCGCGAGCTCGCCGCGGCGGGCGACGCGGTCGCGGTCACCTACCGGTCGGGAGAGCCGCCCGAGGGGCTGTTCGGCGTCCGGTGCGACGTGACGAGCGCCGAGGACGTCGACGCCGCCTTCGGCAAGGTGGAGGCGGAGCAGGGCCCGGTCGAGGTGGTCGTCGCCAACGCGGGGATCACCAAGGACACGCTTCTCGCGATCATGAGCGAGGAGTCGTTCACCTCCGTCCTGGACACCAACCTGACCGGCTCGTTCCGGGTGGCCAAGCGCGCGGTGAAGAGCATGATGCGCAAGCGCGCGGGGCGGATCGTGCTGGTCTCCTCGGTCGTGGGGCTGACGGGCTCGCCGGGGCAGTCCAACTACGCCGCGTCCAAGGCCGGCATGGTCGGCTTCGCGCGCTCGCTCGCCCGCGAGCTCGGGTCGCGGGGCATCACGGTCAACGTGGTGGCGCCCGGCTTCGTCGACACCGACATGACGGCGGTGCTCAGCGAGGACCAGCAGAAGGCCATCACCGCCGCGGTGCCGCTCGGCCGCATCGCGAAGCCGGAGGAGATCGCCAAGGCCGTGCGGTTCGTGGCCAGTGAGGACGCCGCCTACATCACCGGGGCCGTGATCCCGGTCGACGGCGGCCTGGGAATGGGGCACTGACAGTCATGGGAATCCTCGAAGGCAAGCGCATCCTGGTCACCGGCGTCCTCACCGACGCCTCCATCGGCTTCCACGTCGCGCGGATCGCGCAGGAGCAGGGCGCCGAGGTGGTGCTGACCGCCTACCCGCGGCCGACCCTGACGCAGCGGACCGCCAAGCGGCTGCCGTCCGGCCCCGACGACCCGCCGCCGGTGCTGGAGCTCGACGTCACCGACGCCGACCAGCTCGGCGCCCTCGCCGGGAACCTGCGCGACTGCGGCTTCGACCGCCTCGACGGCGTGGTCCACGCGATCGGCTTCGCGCCGCAGACCGCGCTCGGCGGCAACTTCCTCGAGACGCCCTGGGAGGACGTCGCGACGGCCGTGCACGCCTCCACGTACTCGCTGAAGTCGCTGACGATGGCGTGCCTGCCGCTGATGAAGGACGGCGGCTCCGTCGTCGGCCTCGACTTCGACGCCACCAAGGCGTGGCCGGTGTACGACTGGATGGGCGTGGCGAAGGCCGGCCTGGAGTCGTGCGCCCGCTACCTGGCCAAGTACCTGGGCCCGCAGGGCATCCGGGTGAACCTCGTCGCCGCGGGGCCGCTCGCGACGATGGCGGCCAAGAGCATCCCCGGCTTCGAGGGCATGACGGACATGTGGCCGAAGGCGGCCCCGCTCGGCTGGGACATCAAGGACAGCGAGCCCACGGCCCGCGCCTGCGCGGCGCTGCTGTCGGACTGGTTCCCCGCGACGACGGGCGAGATCGTCCACGTCGACGGCGGCCTGCACTCCATCGGCGCCGCGTCCGCGTGACGCCCGGCGGGCCGCGGCGACCCGCGGCCCGCGGAACCCTCAGCGCGCCTCGCGGCGGCGGCGGAGGGCGCGGCCCGCGACGCTGATGTGGAGCGCGCCCACGGCCCCGGCGGCCCCGGCCGCGGCGGCGACCAGCAGCATCTGGCCGTTGTCCTGGCCTGACGCGGCGACGGGGGAGATGAGCCGGGTCTGCGGCACGGCGGCCGTCCCGCCGGACGCGTTCGCGTAGGCGTTCGGGTCGGCCGCGATCTCAGGCGTGGGAAGCACGCCGGGAAGCCCCGGCGCGGTGACCGGGGCCTGCCCCTTGTACGGCTTGAGGCCTCCGGGCCCCGTCATCGGGGCGGGCCCGGACGCGGCCCCCTGCCCGCCGCTCGGCGCCGAGGCCGGCTTGCGCGCCTTGACGGGCGCCTTGGCAGGCGTCCTCGTCTTCTTGGTGGACTTCTCCGGAACCGGCTTCGCGGTCTTCGACGGCGTCGGCGTCGGCGTCGGCGTCGGCGTGGGCTTCGGGGTGAGCCCCTCGCGCAGGTTGCCGAGGTTGCACTTCCAGTTCTCGATCGTGCTCTGGGGATCGACGCCCTTCTTGCACGTCTCCGCCTCGGCCGCCGGCGCGGAGAGGACGACGACGAGCGCCCCCGCCGAGACCGCCGCCGACGCCGTACCGAGCCGCCTGAGCCGCTGGGGCATGTCGTTCCTCCACCTGCTGTCCCTGACCCTTGTTGACATCGTGTCCCATACGGGGTCGTCCGTAAACCGCGACACGGGGGTTTCTTTACCCGTCAGTACCTCACTGGGCCACCAGCCGAGCGAGCCTGGTGCGCCGCGCCGGGGCCCCGTCCTCGCGGACGGCCCTGGCCAGCGCGGGTCCGGCCGCCTGCACGACGGACAGGTGGCGGCGCGCGAGGCCGAACGCGGTGGCCACCAGCGGCCGCGACAGGCCGTCCGCCGCCAGCACCGCGACCACGCCGGGACGCCGGGTCCCGCGCGCGAGCGCCACCGGCACCGCCCAGCCGTGCCGCAGCCGGGACGCGTCCGCCGGGGCGACGACCGCGGCGCCGCCCGGGAAGTCGACCTCCAGTCCGTGCGGGCCGCCGCCGGTCACCACGCCCGTCTCGCCGAGCGGGGCCTGCGGGAGGGGCGCGGCGACGACCACGCGGTCGCCGGGGTCCATGCCGCCGAACGCGCCGGGGCCGGGGTTCAGGCGGGCCTTGAGCGCGGTGTTGAGGGCGCCGGCGCCCGCGTCCCCGCCCGCCGCCGGGGCGACGACCTGGACGTCCTCGACGGGGATGCCGAGCGCGCGCGGGATCGAGTCGGTGACGAGCTGGACGGCCCGGTGCACCGCCTCCCCGGCGCCCTCGGCGGGCACGATCACGACCTCGCGGCCGGGGGCGTCCACGGCGGCCAGCTCGCCGCCGCGCACCGCCTCGGTCAGCTCGCCGACGGGGCCGGACGGCGGCTCGGCGTCCAGCTCCACCACGGGCACGGTCTCCGACGCCTCCAGGTCGTCCAGCGGCCGGCCGGGCCCGGCGGGCGGCGCGGCGCCCGGCTCGCAGCACAGCACGAGGTGGGCGCCGTCCGGGCACGCCTCGGTCAGCACCGCGCACAGTTCGACGTCGAGCGCCGCGCCGTCCGCCACGATGACCAGGTCGAGATCGAAGGGCCGCTGCTCGCCGCGCCCGTAGACGACGGCCCCGGGCGCGGCAGACGGGTCCTCTCGCGGTTCCAGCAGCCGGTGCAGGCTGGTGACCTCGACGCCTTCAGCGGCCCCGCCGGGAAGGGCGGCGGCGAGATCGGCGGCGGCGCGGTCGGTGGGCGCCGCCACCGCGGTCCGGAGGCCCTGCGACGCGGCGGCGGAGGCGATCGCGGCGACCGTGCGGGCGAGGCCGTCCGGCGTGCCGCGCAGGATGCTCACGCCGGTGCGCAGCGCGGCGGTGAGGGCGAGGGAGCGGTCTTCGGGGAGCCCGTCGCGCAACCCCTTCAGGGCCGCGTCGTCCAGCAGTGGCGCCGCGGTGAGCGTCAGGCGCTGGAAGCCCTCGGCCGCCGCCTCCTCGGCGAGCGCCCACCGCGCCGGGCCGAGCGTCTCCTCCGGCTCCGGCGGCTCGGCGTCCTCCTCGAACGCCTCCTCGTCGAACCCGGGCTCCTCGGTGAGCGACAGCACCTCCGCCTCGTCCAGCGCCGCCTCGACGGCGCGCCGGGGGTCGGGGAAGCGCAGGCGCTCCAGCGCGGACAGCACGTCGGCGGCGGGCGTGACCGTGTGGCCCTGGCGCGCCGCCTCCGTCAGCAGGTGGAGGACGAGGGCACCGCCGCGGCGGGGGTCGTCGGGGCGGGCGCCGTCGCCGAGGACGGCGCGGGCGAAGTGGTCGGCCTGACCGGGGCGGACGCCGGGGACGCTCAGCAGCCGCCACGGGTCGTCGCGCAGCCGCCCGGCGGCGCCCGGTCCGAGCCGCGCCGCGGCCCGGGCGGCGAGGGCCGCGGGCACGCCCGTCTCGGCGAACAGCTCGGCGAGGGCGCGCAGGCCCTCCTCCGGGGTGCGTCCGGGCTCGGGCGCCGGCGCGGGTGCGGGCGCGGAGTCGGGGGCGGGGGCGTCTCTCTCGACGAGCGCTCCGGCGGCGGCCTCGGCGGCGCGCATGGCGGCCTCGGCGCGGGCCTTGCGCTCGGCGGGGGAGGGCGTCTGGTCAGGGGTGTCGGTCACGGGCTTCCCGTCACGGCTGATCGCGGTTGGCGGTGGACCGTCCAGAGCGTGCCACGGACGGCCCCGGGCTTCACGGATGAATCGCGCACGGACGCGTCACGGGTGGGAGGTCGTGTCCGAGACGTCGGAGACGTCGTCGAGCGCGCCGCGGATCTCGTTCGGCAGCGTGACCTCCTCGCTCTCCAGGATCGCGCGGAGCTGCGCGGCGGTCCGGGCGCCGACGATCGGCGCCGCGACGCCCTCCCGGTCGCGGACCCACGCGAGCGCCACGGCGAGCGGGGAGCACCCGAGGCCCTCGGCGGCGGTCACCACCGACTCCACGATGCGGGCGCACTCCTCGTCCAGGTACGGCTGGACGAACTCGGCGAAGTGCGGGGCGGCGGCGCGCGACCCGGCGGGGATGCCCGTGCGGTACTTGCCGGTGAGGACGCCCCGGCCGAGCGGGGACCACGGCAGCAGGCCCGCCCCGGCGTCCAGGGCGGCGGGCACGACCTCCCGCTCGATGTCGCGGCTCAGCAGCGAGTACTCCAGCTGCGCGGACACGATGGGCGCGCGGCCCGGCCATGCGCGCTGCCAGGCGGCGGCCTTCGCGACCTGCCAGCCGGCGTAGTTGGAGACCCCGACGTAGCGGGCCCTGCCGGACGCGACCGCCTCGTCCAGCGCCGACAGCGTCTCCTCCAGGGGCGTGGCCGGGTCGTAGACGTTCAGCTGCCACAGGTCGACGTGGTCCAGGTCCATACGGTCGAGGGAGGCGTCGAGCGCGCGCAGCAGGTGCCTGCGGGATCCGTCGTAGCGCCCGTTCGGCCGGATGGCGGCCTTGGTCGCGACGACGAGGTCGTCGCGGTCGACCAGCTCGCGCAGCAGGTGGCCGAGGATGCGCTCGCTGTCGCCGTCGCTGTAGACGTCGGCGGTGTCGACCAGGGTCCCCCCCGCCTCCACGAACGCGGTGAGCTGGGCCGCCGCCTCGTTCGGGTCGGTGTCCTGGCCCCAGGTCATGGTGCCGAGGCCCAGCCGGGACACCAGCAGCCCGCTCCGCCCGAGGTGACGCTCCTTCATAGGCGGTCAATCTAGCGGTCCGCGCAGGCCGCGCGGAAAGCGAGCGGCGGCTCCGGCGGGACGCGCCCGCGGCGTGAAGATCCTGGTGAGATCTATTGCGGCCGGCTCCCGCCGGGCTAGAGTTCGCAGCCATGGCGCCACCCCCGTTCTCGATGTACTCGCCGAAGACGCCGGAGGGCGATGGCGGGCCGAGCGTGGCGCCGGTGTTCGGCGCCGGCCCCGGCGACGACCCCGGCTACCTCGCCTCGCTGCGCGCCGGCACCGAGCTCGGCCGGATGCGCCTGATGATGCTGGCGCTGCTGGCCGCCCCCGTGCTGATCCTGGCGATCATGCCGCTGATCGTCGAGGACGGCCGCCGCGACGCACCGCTGTGGATCCACCTCCCGCTCGCGGCGGCCGCGCTGCTGGCCCTGCTCGCCGGACCCCGCGCGCCGCGCCCGATGGAGCCGGGGGCCGAGCCGGGCGCGGCGGCGCTGACCGCGCTGATGATGTTCCGGCAGGCGGTCCTGCTGCGGTTCGCGCTGGCCGAGGGCGTGATCCTGCTCGGTCTGCCGCTGGCGATGGTGGCCCACAGCGAGCTCGTCTTCGTCGTCGGGTTCGTCCTCGGCTACCCGCTGCTGGTGTGGCTGGCGCTGCCCACGCGCTCCGGCGTGGAGCGGATGCGCCGGCGCCTGGAGGCGCGGGGCGCCGAGTCGCACCTGTGGGCGGTGCTGCTTTCCGCGCCGCCGTCGCCCCACGTCATGGACGGCTAGAGCCAGCCGCTCTTGCGCAGTCGGCGGAACAGCAGCACGCACACGACGGCCATGACCGCGATGACGAGCGGGTAGCCGATCGTCCAGTGCAGCTCGGGCATGTGGTCGAAGTTCATGCCGTAGATCCCGGCGATCGCGGTGGGCACGGCGATGATCGCGGCCCACGCGGAGATCTTCCGCATGTCCTCGTTCTGCCGCTTGCCGAGCAGCGCCAGGTGCGCGGTCAGCACGCTGTTGAGCAGTTCGTTGTGGGAGTCGACCTGCCCGTCGACGCGCAGCAGGTGGTCCAGGACGTCGCGGAAGTACTCGCGGGTGGAGCCGCACTCGGCGACGCGGCCCTTCACGATCTCCTGGAGGACGGGCACGAGCGGGTCCTCGGCGCTGCGGAACTCCAGCACCTCCCGCTTGAGCGAGTAGATGTCGGCGGTGACGTCCCGGGCGTTCGGGTCGAACACGGCCCGCTCCAGCCCGATGATGTCGACCTCGACCTCGTGGGCGACGACGCCGTACCGGTCGACGACCTCGTCGCACACCGCGTACAGGACCGCGGTGGCACCGTGCCCGAGCAGCTCCGGGCTCTCCTCCAGCCGCTTGCGGACCGGCCCGAGCGGGTTGCCGGCGCCGTGCCGGACGGTCACCACGAAGTCCCGGCCGAGGAAGACCATGATCTCGCCGACCTCGATGTCGGAGGTCTTGTCGATGTAGGCGAGGGTCTTCAGCACCACGAACAGCGTGTCGTCGTAGCGCTCCATCTTGGGCCGCTGGTGCGCGGACACCGCGTCCTCGGCCGCCAGGGGGTGCAGGTTCAGCTCGTCCTTGACCAGCTCGAACTCGTCCTCGTCGGGTTCGAAGAGGCCGATCCACAAGAAGCAGTCGCCGTCCTCCCGGGCGAGGTCGAACGCGTCGCTGATGTCGCCCTCGATGTCGCGGCGCTTGCCGCCGGCGTAGATGGCCTTGTCGACGATCACGCCACGCATTGTCGCGCATCCGGGGCGTCGGGGCGTTCCGGTGATCTCCTAGAGTGGCCGGTGTGACGACGCTTCTCCTGGTTCGGCATGGCCTGACCGCGATGACCGGCCCCGTGCTGGCCGGATGGACGCCCGGCGTGCGCCTGGACGAGCGCGGCCGCGCGCAGGCGGCCGCGCTCGCCGCCCGCCTGGCGCCGCTGCCGCTCGCCGCCGTCGTGTCCAGCCCCCTCGAACGCTGCGCCGAGACCGCGGAGGCCATCGTCGCGGCGCGGGCCGAGCCCGCCGGGAAGATCGAGACCGACGAGCGGTTCGGCGAGGTCCGCTACGGAGACTGGACGGGGCGCCCCCTCAAGGAGCTGGCGGAGGAGCCGCTCTGGCGCGTCGTGCAGGCGCACCCGAGCGCCGCCCGGTTCCCCGGCGAGGCGGGGGAGGCGCTGGCGGACGCGCAGCACCGCGCCGTCGCCGCCGTCCGCGACTGGAACGAGCGGATCGCCGCCGCGCACGGGCCGGACGCGCTCTACGCGGTGTGCAGCCACGGCGACATCATCAAGTCCGTGGTCGCCGACGCCCTCGGCCTCCACCTGGACCAGTTCCAGCGCATCCAGGCCGACCCGGCCTCGCTCACCGTGATCCGGTACACCGAGACGCGCCCGTTCGTCGTCCGGCTCAACGACACCGGAGGCGACGTCGCCGGCCTGGTCCCGGAACCGCCGGAGGAACGTTCCGGGAAAGCCGGACTCGGGTCGAGTGACGCGGTCGTCGGCGGCGGCGCGTAGGGTCATTGGCATGCCCGTCATCTCCTACGACCCGCCGGAGCGCTTCGTCGCCGGCGCCGTCGGGCGCCCCGGCGACCGCGCCTTCTACCTGCAGGCGCGCTCGGGCCGCCGCGTCACCAGCGTCGGACTGGAGAAGTTCCAGGTGACGCTGCTGGCCGAGCGGCTCGAGGAGCTCCTGGACGAGGTCCTGCGGCGCAGCGGCGGGGAGGCGGCCGTGCCCGCGGTCGCCCCGTCCGAGCTCAAGGACGACGGCCCCCTCGACCAGCCCGTCGAGGAGGAGTTCAAGGTCGGCACGATGGCGCTGGCCTGGGACCCCGAGGACGAGCAGGTGGTGATCGAGGCCCAGGAGGTCACCGAGTCCGACGAGGAGCCGGAGGTCGGCGAGGACGACCCGGCCGTGGCGGTGCTCCGGGTGCGGATCAGCGCGGCGCAGGCCCGCGCGTTCGCCGAGCGCGCCCTGCAGGTGGTGGCGGCCGGGCGGCCGCCGTGCCCGCTGTGCGGCCTGCCGCTCGACAGCGAGGGGCACGTGTGCCCCCGCCAGAACGGGTACCTCGGCTGAGATGACACCCCGCTGTGCTGGATCATGGACGACGTGGCCGGGAGAATGAGCGCATGACGCAGTCCTCGCGCGGGCGGGCGCCCGCCGGCGACGCAGGCGGGCGGGCCGGGGCCGGGCGCCCGGTCCCGCCGCGCGACGCGGACGCCGCCGAGCGGCTGCTGTCGGCCGGGCGCATCGCCGTGGAGGGCCGGCTCGTCCAGGCTTCGAACGCCACCCTCTACTGCTCGATCGAGCACGACGGGGCGACGGCCAACTGCGTCTACAAGCCGGTCGCGGGGGAGCGGCCCCTGTGGGACTTCCCCGACGGCACGCTCGCCGAGCGGGAGGTCGCCGCCTACGAGGTCTCCAAGGCCATGGGCTGGAACACCGTCCCGCCCACCGTCCACCGCGACGGCCCGTACGGGCCCGGCATGGTGCAGCTGTGGGTGGAGCCCGACCCCGACATCGACCTCGTCGCGCTGTCCCGCTCCGACGACGAGGCCGTCCGCCGGATGGCGGTCTTCGACGCCGTCGTCAACAACGCCGACCGCAAGATCGGCCATCTGCTGCCGCCCGGCGACGGCCACGTGTACGGCTGCGACCACGGCGTCTGCTTCTCCACCGAGTACAAGCTCCGCACCGTCCTGTGGCAGTGGCGCGGCAAGCCCCTCACCGCCGAGGCCGTCGACGCGCTCGGCCGGGTCCACGCCGAGCTGCGCGGCGCCCTCGGCGCGCGGCTGGCCGAGCTGCTCACGGCCGAGGAGGTCGACGCCACCCGGCGCCGCGTCGAGCTGATGCTCAAGCACCGCATCCACCCCTACCCGCCCGAGGACTGGCCCGCCATCCCCTGGCCGCCGCTGTAGGTCGGCCCCGCCGGGTGCGGCATTTCCGGGAAATGCTCCAATTAGGGCATGTGCACGGCGATCATCAGTGTCGACCCCGCCTCCCCCGTCCCGGTGCTCCTCGCGGGCGTGCGCGACGAGTTCGTCGCCCGCGCCTGGGAGCCGCCCGGCCGGCACTGGCCGGACCGCCCAGGCCTCCTCGGCGGCCGCGACCTGCGCGCGGGCGGCACCTGGCTGGCGGTGGACCCCGGCGCCCCGCGGGTCGCCGTCGTGCTGAACGGCCGCGGCCGGGCGGCGCCCGAGGCGGGCCGCGTCTCGCGCGGCGAACTGCCGCTGCGGGTCGCCGCCGACGGCAAGTTCGGCCTGCCCGACCTCGCCGCCTTCGACCCGTTCCATCTCGTCGGCGCCGAACCCGACCGGGTCCGGCTGTGGAGCTGGGACGGCGCGGCCCTCACCGAGCGGGACCTCGGCCCCGGCCTGCACATGATCGTCAACAGCGGGCTGGAGGGTGAGGGCCAGCTCGAGGGCGAGACCGAGGACGCCTACATGGCCGCGCGGCTCGCGCACTTCCGGCCGCTCCTGGCCGCCGCGCCGCGCCCCGAGCCGAGCCCCGGGGACCCCGTGGAGCGGGCCTGGGGCGCGTGGCTGCCGCTGGTGAACGGCGCCGGGCTGCCCCGCGCCGACCACCGCGCCCTGCTCCCCCTGCTCGACCTGGGCGACGGCCGGGTGTGGGGCACCACCTCCGTCAGCCTCGTCGCGCTGGGCCGGACCGGCGTCCGGTACGACTTCTCCGCCACCCCGGGGGACGGGCGGGCCTGGACCCGCGTCCGCTGAGGGGCGGCGGCCGGGACCGCGGCCCCGGACCTCTTGCCGGCTCCGCCTGCGGGACGTGACGCTCGGTGCTAGTTTGACTACCTGATGCGATCTTCGTCGGAGCGGGGCCGCCCGCGCAGGGTCATCGGCGGACGGGGAGTGCGGATGGCGGCGGTGGCGCGGCGCGCGGCGCCCACGACCGGGTACCGGGCCCGCGTGCCCGGGCGGGCGGCGGCCGCGGCGGCGGCGCGATGAGCAGTTGCGCCGAGGTGGAGACCCGCCGGCGCAGGACGGCGCCGGACGGGGCCCGGCCCGTGGCGGGCCGCACCCCGTGCCAGCTCGCGTGGGCCCGGTTCCGCCGCGACCGGTTCGCGGTCGCGGCGCTCGCCGTCCTGGCGCTGATCCTGGCGTTCGCCGCGCTGGCGCCGCTGTGGGCGCACCTGACCGGCCACCCCTACGACGCGACCTTCCCGGAGACCGGGCTGGACGCCGGAGGGCAGCCGCGCGGACCGGGCGGCCGCTTCCCCCTCGGCGCCGACCAGCTCGGCCGCGACGTCCTCGTCCGCGCCGCCTACGGCGCGCGGATCTCGCTGGCCGTCGGCATCCTGTCGGCCCTGCTCGCGTCCGCCGCCGGGACCGCGGTGGGGACCCTCGCCGGGTTCGCGGGCGGCCTCGTCGACGGGGTGCTCGCCCGGCTCATGGACATGCTGCTCGCCCTGCCGTACCTGCTGGTGGCCATCATGCTGGCCACCACGTTCCAGATCGGCTCGGTCGCCGCCGGCCTGACCATGACGATCCTGATGATCGCGTTCTTCTCGTTCGCGGCGGTCGCCCGGGTGATCCGCGGCCAGGTGATCATGATCCGGAGGCGGGAGTTCATCGAGGCGGCCCGCGCCCTCGGCGCCTCCGACGTCCGGATCATGTTCGGCGAGATCCTGCCGAACCTGTCCGCGCAGATCACCGTGCTGACCTCGCTGCTGATCCCGGCCTCGATCGTCTTCGAGGCGACGCTGTCGTTCCTCGGCGTCGGGGTGCGCCCGCCGATGCCGAGCTGGGGGTCGATGCTCGGCGAGGGAGGCGACGTGTTCCAGACCGCCTGGTGGCTGCTCGCCGTCCCGGGCGTCCTGCTGCTGCTGACCACGCTGGCGTTCAACGTGCTCGGCGAAGGCGTCCGCGACGCGTTCGACCCGCGCGGCGACCGCGCCCCCGGGGGGCGGTGAGGCGCGTGGCGCGGTTCGTCCTCCGCCGGCTGCTGTACGCGGTCGTGGTGCTGTGGCTGGTGGCCACCCTGGTGTTCGTCTTCCTGCACGTCTCGCCCGTCCCGGTGGAGCGCGTCATCGGCGGGCCGCGCGCCACCGCGGACACCCTCGGCCAGATCCGCCGCAACCTCGGGCTGGACCGCCCCGTCCTCGTCCAGTACTGGCGGTTCGCCGCACGGCTGCTGCGCGGGGACCTCGGCGACTCCTACATCAACGGCATGCCGGTCACCACCCTGATCGGCGAGCGCCTCCCCACGACGCTGCTCCTGGTGGCGGGCGCCGCGATCCTGTGGTTCGCCGGCGGCGTCCTGCTCGGCGTCCTCAGCGCGGTGCGGGCGCGCGGCCTGTGGGACCGGGCCGCGACCGTACTCGTGCTGGTCGGCCTGTCCACCCCGCCGTTCGTGATGGCGCTCGTGCTGCTGCAGGTGGCCTCCGCCGGGTTCGGCCGGGGCGCCGTCCACCTCTTCGAGGCCGGGCCGCCCCTGCAGGAGCACTTCCTGCGGCGGATGGTCCTGCCGTGGATCGCGCTGGCGTTCCTCATGATCGCCACCTACACGCGCCTCACCCGCGGGGCGATGCTGGACGTGCTCGGCGAGGACTACGTCCGTACGGCGCGGGCCAAGGGCCTGCCGGAGCGCCGCGTCGTCGGCCGGCACGGGCTGCGCACGGCGCTGACCCCGGTCGTCACCCAGCTCGGCATCGACCTCGGCGCCCTGATCGGCTCCACGGTCGTCACCGAGAAGGTGTTCGGGCTGCAGGGGGTGGGCCAGCTCGTCTACCAGTCCATCGCGCTCGGCGACACCCCGGTCATCATCGGGGTGACGCTGCTGGTGACGTCGTTCGTGGTCGCCGCGAACCTGCTGGTCGACATCGGCTACTCGGTGCTGGACCCGCGCGTCCGGCTGGGCTGAGGGGCGCCAGGCGGGCCGTCCGGTCGGATGCCGCGATCTCGGATTCATGCCGCGAAGTGCGCATGGATAAGCTTTCCGTATGCGATCGTGGCCCGCCTCCGAAGTCCCCCGCCTGTCCGATGCGGGACTGCCCGCCGCGACCCGGCCTCTGAGCCTGCACGACACCGGGACGGGGACGACGCGCCCCACCTCGCCCGGCGACACCGCCCGGATGTACGTGTGCGGGATCACCCCGTACGACGCGACGCATCTGGGCCATGCCAACACGTACCTGGCCTTCGACCTGGTCAACCGGGTGTGGCGGGATCTCGGCCATCAGGTCTGCTACGTCCAGAACGCCACCGACGTCGACGACCCCCTTCTGGAACGTGCCCGGCAGACGGGCGAGGACTGGCGCGAGCTGGCCGACCGGGAGATCCAGCTCTTCCGCGACGACATGACCGCGCTGCGCGTGCTGCCGCCCGACCGGTACATCGGCGCGGTCGAGGCGATCCCGATGATCATCGAGATGATCGAGAAGCTGCGCGGCCGGGACGCCGCCTACGAGGTGGCCGGCGACGTCTACTTCCCGATCGCCTCCGACCCGGCCTTCGGGCAGGTCAGCCGGCTCACGCGGGAGGAGATGGGCCCGCTGTTCGCCGAGCGCGGCGGCGACCCCGGCCGGCCCGGCAAGCGCGACCCGCTCGACGCGCTGCTGTGGATGGCGCGGCGGCCCGGCGAGCCCGGCTGGGACTCGCCGTTCGGGGAGGGCCGCCCCGGCTGGCACGTGGAGTGCTCGGCGATCTCCATCGAGTACCTCGGCATGGGGTTCGACGTGGAGGGCGGCGGCTCGGACCTGGCGTTCCCGCACCACGAGATGGGCGCCTCGCACGCGCAGGTCGCCACGGGGGAGCGTCCCCACGCCCGCGCCTACGTGCACGCCGGCATGGTCGGCCTGGACGGCGAGAAGATGTCCAAGTCGCGCGGCAACCTCGTGTTCGTCTCGAAGCTCCGGCGGTCCGGCGCCGACCCGATGGCGATCCGGCTGGCGCTGCTGGCCCACCACTACCGCTCGGACTGGGAGTGGACGCCGGCCGAGCTCGACAAGGCGGCGGCGCGCCTTGGCCGCTGGCGGGCCGCGGCGGCGCGCCCGTCCGGTCCGCCCGCCGCCCCGCTGGCCGCCGCGGTCCGCGAGAGCCTGGCCGACGACCTCGACGCGCCGGCCGCGCTGGCGGCCGTCGACGCCTGGGCGGCCGCCGACGGCGCCGACGAGGCCGCGCCGGCCCAGGCCGCCGCCGTCGTCGACGCCCTCCTCGGCGTCGATCTCTGACCGGCCGGGCCCGCCCGGCCCTCGGCCGCGGCGGTCCCTGCCGATCCCGGCACGGCGCGGCCGGTGAGCCCCGCGCGTCACAGCAGGCCCGCGAGCCTGTACAGCACCAGCGAGCCGGCCACCGCGACGTTCAGGCTGCTGCCGGCGCCCACCATGGGGATCTCCACGGCCAGGTCGAGCAGGTCGAGCGCCTCGGCGGGGATGCCGGACTGCTCGTGGCCCAGCACCGCCACCGTCCGGGTGCGCGCGGCGGGCAGGTCCGCGAGCCGCACGGCCTCGTCGGCCAGCTCGACGCCGACGACCCGGCTCCCGGACGCCCGCTGCCGCTCCAGCCAGCCGAGCGGGTCGCCCACCCAGTGGACGCAGGCGGGGCGGCGCAGCGTGTTGCCCCGGGCGAGGGCCTCGGGCACCCAGGGGAAGCGGGGGACGGCCATGCACGCGCCCACCGCGTCGCAGGTCCGCAGGAGCGTCCCGAGATTGGCGCCGTGCAGCGGCCACAGCGGCGCGACGAGGAGATGGTCCCAGCAGGTGTGGGAGCGGCGGCGCCGCTGGCGCCGGAGCTCGCGGGGCGGGCGGACGCGGATCGCCGCCTGGCGGGGGCTCACCGGCCCCGGGCGCTACCGCCCTCCGAGGGAGATGACGTCATGTCGGGCGCACTTCGCGGCGTGCGCGGGCCATCGACGGGGAATCGACGTGATCGAGTCTAGCCCCCGCCGCGGCCCTCAGCCCGGATCGCGGCGGCGCAGGTAGCGCTCGAACTCGCGGGCGATGGCGTCGCCGCTGGCCTCCGGCAGCTCGGTGGCGTCCTTCTGCTCCTCCAGGGTGCGGACGTACTCGGCGACCTCCGAGTCCTCCTCGGCGAGCTCGTTGACGCCGTGCTCCCAGGCGCGGGCCTCCTCGGGCAGCTCGCCGAGCGGGACGGTGACGTCGAGGAGGTCCTCGACGCGGCGCAGCAGGGCGAGGGTGGCCTTGGGGGACGGCGGCTGGGCGACGTAGTGCGGGACGGCCGCCCACAGGGAGACGGTGTCGAGGTCGGCCTTGGCGCAGGCGTCCTGGAGCACGCCGAGGATGCCGGTCGGCCCCTCGTAGCGGGCCGGCTCCAGGTTCAGGGTGTTGACCAGGCCGGCCTCGGAGGCGGCGCCGGTGACCGGCACCGGGCGGGTGTGGGGGGCGTCGGCGAGCAGCGCGCCGAGGAGCACGACGTTGCGGACCTCGAGCTCCAGCATCAGCCCGACCAGCTCGCGGCAGAACGACCGCCACCGCATGTTGGGCTCGATCCCGTGCAGCAGCACGACGTCCTTGCCGTTCGGGAGCCGCGCCCACGACACGCGGGTCGTCGGCCAGGTGATGCCGCGGGTCTCGCCGTCGGTCATCTCGACGATGGGGCGGGTGACCTGGAAGTCGTAGTAGTCGTCCGGGTCGAGCTCGGCGATGGGCACCGCCTCCCACGTCGACTCCAGATGCGCGATCACCCCGCTGGCGGCCTCCCCGGCGTCGTTCCACCCCTCAAAGGCGGCCACGACCACCGGATCGACGAGTTCCGGCACGCTTTCGAGTTCGACCACGCGCTGCCTCCTTCCGACGCCCAGGTACAGCGTCACCGACGGGGGCCGTCATTCCCGGGGGTCGGGGGCCCCGCTCATGATCGGTGGCTGTCAGCCTACGTCCTGACGGTGACCTACCCCACCCCTCCGGAGGCCAGACCCCGCCGTGTACGCCCGCGGCGGAACCCGGGTCACGATCGGGTCACTTGCCGCGGGGGGTGGTGTGCACGATCAGCACGTCGCAGGGGGCGCGGTGGGACAGGTTCGCCGGGACGGACCCGAGGATGCGGCCCGCGAGGCTGTTGAGGCCCCGGTTGCCGATCACCATGAGGTCCACGGGGCGCTCCTTCGCCAGCTTCGACAGCACGTCCACGGCGTCGCCCTCGACGGCCTCCTGCTCGATGTCGGTGGCGCCGGCGGCGACGGCCCGCTCCCGCGCGGCGCGCAGCGCGTCGTCGGCGGGGGTGGACCCCTGCACCTTGTAGGCCAGGTCGCCCAGCCGGTCGGCGGCGGTGGCGCGCTCGCGCTCCGGCATGGGGCTGTAGGCGGAGGCGAGCAGGAGGGTGGCGCCCGTGGCGGCGGCCAGCTGCGCGGCCCTGTCGACCGCGCGGAACGAGGAGTCAGAGCCGTCGGTGCCGACGAGGATGATGCGGTACGCGCTCATGCCGTTCCTTACCCGTTAGTAGTCACTGGTGGCACGCTATCGGTCCGGTGACCCATCCGTCACCGTCTCTTTGCACACCCCGTCCAAGAGGCGCGGGCCCGCCTGGAGCGCGGACGGCCCGGAGTGTCCGGTGATCACCCGGATAGGGTGGTTCTCCGGTTCGTGCGACATGTGAGGAGAGCTGTGACTGCTGGGGGCCCGCAGGCCGTGCTGTTCGACATGGACGGCCTGCTCATCGACTCCGAGCGCGTCTGGCTCGAGGTCGAGTCGGAGGTCATGGCCTGGCTCGGCGGCGAGTGGAGCCCCGCCCACCAGGAGCGCCTGGTCGGCGGCTCCCTCTACCTCGCCGTCGACTACATGCTGGAGCTGACCGGGGCCGACGCCCCCCGCGAGGAGGTCGGCCGGCGGATGCTGGACGGCATGGTCGAGCGGCTCGGCGCGTGCGTCCCGATGATGCCCGGCGCCAAGGACCTGCTCGCCGAGGTCCGCGCCGCCGGGGTGACGGCGGCCCTGGTGTCCTCCAGCCACCGGCGGCTGATCGAGCCGGTGCTGGACGCCGTCGGCCGCGAGCACTTCGCGCTCAGCGTCGCCGGTGACGAGGTCGCCCGGACCAAGCCGCACCCCGAGCCCTACCTGACCGCCGCCGCCCGGCTCGGCGCCGACCCGGCCCGCTGCGTGGTGCTGGAGGACTCCCCGAACGGCGTCGCGGCGGCCGAGGCGGCGGGCTGCGTCACCGTCGCCGTCCCCGGCGTCCTGCCGATCCCGCCCGCGCCGGGACGGACGGTGGTCGCCTCGCTGCTCGAGGTGGACCTGGAGCGGCTGCGCTCCCTGGTCGTGTGACACTCGCCGGTCGCGTGACGAGTGCGGCGGCGCGTCCGCCGTCCGACCGCGGCACCTCACGGCGCGGCGCCGCGCGGGCCTGATACCCGCGGGGCGGTACCCCGGGGGGCGGCCCCTAGGGGAGGGTCCCGCCGGGGGAGGAGACCGGTCCGGCCGCAAACCGTCCGCCGGGAGGAGCAGAACCGGCATTCCACGTGTGACGATGGAGAGAGCACCGACACACGGAGTGAGGGGCCGGCATGAGCGACGCAGCCATTTTCGCGATCAGTCTCGGGGTGACCCTGGTCGGGCTGGTGATCAGCTGGGGCGCCTACCGCCGCCGGGGCGCGGCCAGCGGGCTGCGCGGCGCGGCCCTGTCCCTGGTGCCGCTCGCGGCGGCGATGACGGGCGTGACCGAGTTCTTCGTCGACCTGGCGTTCAGCCCGGTGAAGTGGGCGGGCGTCGCCGTGGGCGGCCTGGCCGTGCTGCTCTACCTGGCCTCCGGCGCGATGCTGAGCAGGCGCGGGGACGCCGGCGGCGGCAAGGCCGCGGGAGGCGGGGAGGGGCACCGCTCCGCCGGGCGCGGCGGCAAGCCGAGGCGCGGCGTCGAGGGGCCCGCGCCGGGCGGGGGAGACCCGGAGCTGGCGGAGATCGAGAAGATCCTCCGCGACCGCGGCATCTCCTGAGACCGCGGCCCCCGCACGCGACGTGACGGCGGGCCGGGACGTCCCGATCGCGGGCGTTCCGGCCCGCCGTTTCTGTGCGTCCGGGGCCTGACCTGCGGACGATCAGTCTCAGAACGGACTCAGTACGGTAAAGCTTGTCGTTCCGGACCCCCCTGGCGTTGCGGGGCCACTCGTGGCTGAACGTACTATTCGGGCGATTTGTCCGAAGTGGCGTACGGGCGCGTGTTTGCCAGATGACGACGAGATCACAAGTCAGATACGGGTACTTCCGAAGTACGTCTCACGGATGGACAGTCGTGCCCGAAGGACTACGTTTCCCTTCAGCAAACGCGGCGTAACGGGCACGGGGGCAGCGGATGATCTCCGCGACCGCCGGTCACTCGCCGGCGGCAGGCAGAACCAGTGGCCGGACGGTAGGAGGTAACGAGCGTGGCCGCACCCATAGAGGTGACCGGGTCCGACAGCGAGGCGCAGCCGGAAGCGGTACTTGTCGGCGTCGACAAGAAGAAGATCCAGGGACGCTCCCTCGGGCAGATCGCCTGGATGCGGCTCAAGCGGGACAAGGTCGCTCTCACCGGCGCGGTCATCGTCTTCGTGCTCATCCTGATCGCGATCTTCGGTCCGTTCTTCGTGCAGAACCCGCTGACGTACCACCAGAACCTGATCGACCCGACCTACAACCGGCCGAAGGGCGGCATCTGGCACACGGGCATCAGCGGCGACCACCTGCTCGGCGTGGAGCCCGGCACCGGCCGCGACCTGCTGGCCCGCATCGTGCACGGAGCCCGGATCTCGCTCCTGGTGTCCTTCCTGGCCACCCTGCTGTCGGTGGTCATCGGGACCGTCATGGGCATCACCGCCGGCTACTTCGGCGGCTGGGTCGACTACCTGATCAGCCGGGCCATGGACGCCTTCCTGGCCTTCCCCCTGCTGCTGTTCGCGATCGCGCTGGTGGGCGTCGTCTCCGACGGCGCGTTCGGCATGAACGGCAACGGGCTGCGGATCTCCGTGCTGGTCGTGGTGATCGGCTTCTTCAACTGGCCCTACATCGGCCGCATCATCCGCGGCCAGACGCTGTCGCTGCGCGAGCGCGAGTTCGTCGACGCCGCCCGCAGCCTGGGAGCCCGCAACTCCTACGTGCTCTTCAAAGAGGTCCTGCCGAACCTGGTCGCCCCGATCCTGGTCTACTCGACCCTGCTGATCCCGACCAACATCCTGTTCGAGGCGGCGCTGTCGTTCCTCGGCGTCGGAGTGATCCCGCCGACGCCGTCCTGGGGCGCCATGCTGACGCTCGCGGTGCCGATCTACTCCTCGGACCCGGCCTACATGATCATCCCCGGTATGGCCATCTTCATCACCGTCCTCGCCTTCAACCTCTTCGGTGACGGGCTGCGGGACGCTCTCGACCCTCGGGCCAAGTGACTCGGGTTCAACCGACCCGTCTAATTGAAGGGGTGCGCCTGCACATGAACAAGATGAGACCATTTGCGGTCTTCGCGGCCGGTGTGGTCGCGGCCGCAGGGCTCGCCGCCTGCGGCGGCGGTGAATCCGGAGGCTCGGGGAGCGGCCCCGGGTACAACGCCGGCGTGAACGAGGTCGTCAACAAGTCGGACAAGAAGGGCGGCACGCTCAAGCTGGCCGACTCCGACGACTGGGACTCGCCGGACCCCGGCAACACCTACTACGCGTTCTCCCAGAACTTCGCCCGCCTCTACGGCCGCGGTCTGACCACGGCCAAGGCTGCGGCGGGCAAGGAGAGCCTCGAGATCGTCCCTGACCTGGCCACCGACATGGGCCAGCCCAGCGACGGCGGCAAGACCTGGACGTACAAGCTGCGGACCGGCGTCAAGTACGACGACGGCACCACGGTCACGTCCAAGGACGTCAAGTACGCGATCGAGCGCAGCAACTACACCAAGGAGCTGCAGCTCGGGCCGAAGTACTTCAAGCAGTACCTCGTCGACAACAAGCCCGCCTACAAGGGCCCGTACGAGGACAAGAGCGACGAGGGTCTGAAGTCGATCGAGACCCCCGACGACCAGACGATCATCTTCCACCTGAACGAGCCGTTCCAGGAGTTCGACTACCTGGTCTCGATGTCGCAGTCCATCCCTGTGCCGAAGGCCAAGGACACCGGCACGAAGTACGAGACCTCGATCGTCTCCAGCGGTCCGTACAAGATCGACAACTACACGCGCGGCAAGTCGATGTCGCTGTCGCGCAACCCGAACTGGAACCAGAGCACCGACCCGCTCCGCAAGGCGCTGCCGGACAAGATCGAAGTCCAGATCAAGCAGAACGCCGATGACATCGACCAGCGGCTGCTCGCCGGCTCGCTGGACATGGACATCACCGGCGTCGGCGTCCAGGCGGGGACCCAGCCGAAGGTGCTGACCCCCGAGCAGAAGCCGTACGTGGACAACCCGATCCAGGGCTTCCTGCGGTTCATGTCGCTGAACGTGAACGTCAAGCCGCTCGACAACATCCACTGCCGCATGGCCGTGCAGTACGCGACCGACAAGGTCGCCGCGCAGACCGCCTACGGAGGCCCGCTGGCCGGCGGCGACGTCGCCACCACCGTGCTCCCCCCGTCGGTGGACGGCTACACCAAGTTCGACCTGTACCCGCAGAAGCAGGCCGAGGGCGGCGGGCTCGACCAGGCCACGCTCGCCAAGGCCAAGTCGGAGCTGCAGGCGTGCGGCAAGCCGAACGGCTTCACGAGCAAGATCTCGGCGCGGTCGGACCGGCCGAAGGAAGTCGCGATGGCCGAGGCGATCCAGCAGAGCCTCGCCAAGGTCGGCATCAAGGTCAGCATCGTCCAGTTCCCGGCCGGCGACTACTTCAACAAGTACGTCGGCGTGCCGAAGTACGTGCACGACCACGAGATCGGCATGATGATCATGGCGTGGGCGGCCGACTGGCCGACCGGCTACGGCTTCCTGTCGCAGATCGTGCACGGTTCGGCGATCAAGCCGTCCGGCGGCAACAACCTCGCCGAGCTCAACGACCCGAAGGTCAACAAGGGTCTCGACGACGCGATCTCCACGCAGGACAAGGCCGCTCGCACGAAGATGTACGGCGAGGTCGACAAGGCGGTCATGGGGACCGCCGCCGAGGTCCCGCTGATCTACGCCAAGGCCCTGATGTACCGGCCGAAGCGCGTGACGAACGCGGGCATCACGTACTACTACGGCGGAATGTACGACTACCTGAACATGGGCGTGGAGTGACACTCCGCTTCGTCCGTGCGTACAGCTGAAGGCAGGTGAAGGCGACGCCCGCCGGCCGGTCCGGGACCCACAGGTCCCGCCGGCCGGCGGGTCGGGCCGAGCATTGTGTTCGCATATCTCATCCGGCGCCTCATCGGTGCCGTCGTCATGTTGCTGCTGGTCAGCATGGTGACCTTCGGCATCTTCTTCTGGCTGCCCAAGATCGCCGGTCAGACGACCGACCAGATCGCGGCGTCCTACGTGGGCAAGGCGCCGACCGCCGAGGCCATCCAGGACACCAAGGAGCGGCTCGGCCTCGACAAGCCGGTCGTGGTGCAGTACGGCAACTACGTCAAGGCCATCGTGGTCGGCAAGGACTACAAGGCCGGCCCCGTGACCGACCACTGCCCGGCGCCGTGCCTCGGCTACTCGTTCCGCAGCAGCCAGCCGGTGCTGGAGACGCTGATCGACCGGGCCCCGGCGACCCTGTCGCTGTCACTCGGCGCCGCCGTGGTCTGGCTCATCAGCGGCATCGCCACCGGGGTGGTGTCGGCGCTGCGCAGAGGCTCGGTCTGGGACCGGGGGGCGATGATCATCGCTCTGGCCGGCGTGTCCCTGCCGATCTACTTCACCGGCCTGGTCTCCCTCGCGCTGTTCTCCTACAGCCTCAAGATCTTCCCAGGCGGCGGCAGCTACGTTCCGCTCACCTCCAATCCGGTGACCTGGTTCCAGTCGCTGGTGCTGCCCTGGATCACGCTGGCCTTCCTCTACGCCGCGATGTACGCGCGGCTCACCAGAGCGGGCATGCTTGAGACGATGAACGAGGACTACATCCGCACCGCCCGCGCCAAGGGCCTGCCGGAGAAGACCGTCGTCACCAAGCACGCGCTGCGCGCCTCGCTGACGCCGATCCTCACGATCTTCGGTCTCGACATCGGGCTGCTGCTCGGCGGCGCCGTGCTGACCGAGAACACCTTCGGCATCCCGGGGCTGGGCCAGCTGGCGATCAGTTCGATCAGGGGCGGCGACCTGCCCATGGTGCTCGGCGTGACGCTGCTCACGGCGACGTCCATCATCGTGATCAACCTGATCGTCGACATGCTGTACGCGATCGTCGACCCGAGAGTGAGGCTTGGCTGATGACCGGCACCGCGCCCGCCGCGGACACCGCGGGCACCGGCGAGGCCCCGAGCGCGTTCCTCGAGGTCCGCGACCTCAAGATCCACTTCCCGACCGACGACGGCCTGGTCAAGTCCGTCGACGGCCTGTCGTTCCAGCTGGAGCGGGGCCGCACGCTCGGGATCGTGGGCGAGTCGGGCTCCGGCAAGAGCGTGACCAGCCTCGGCATCCTCGGCCTGCACAACCGGCGCAACGCCGACGTGTCCGGGGAGATCTGGCTGAACGGCAAGGAGATCGTCGGCGCCTCGCAGAACGAGGTGCGCCGGCTCCGCGGCCGCGAGATGGCCATGATCTTCCAGGACCCGCTGTCCTCGATGCACCCCTTCTACACGATCGGCCACCAGATCATCGAGGCCTACCGGGTGCACAACGACGTGTCCAAGGCGGTGGCCCGCAAGCACGCCATCGACATGCTCGGCAAGGTCGGCATCCCCAAGCCGGACCGGCGGGTGGACGACTACCCGCACCAGTTCTCCGGCGGCATGCGCCAGCGCGCGATGATCGCGATGGCGCTGTCCTGCGACCCCGAGCTGCTGATCGCCGACGAGCCGACCACGGCGCTGGACGTGACCGTCCAGGCGCAGATCCTCGACCTCATCCGCGACCTGCAGCAGGAGTTCAACTCCGCGGTCATCATGATCACCCATGACCTCGGGGTGGTCGCGGAGCTGTCGGACGACATCCTGGTGATGTACGCGGGCCGCGCCGTGGAGTACGCCTCCGTCGACGACGCCTTCCACCGGCCGCTGCACCCCTACACCTGGGGGCTGCTCGGCTCGATGCCGCGCCTGGACCGGGAGCGCTCGGAGCGGCTGATGCCGATCGAGGGGTCGCCGCCCAGCCTGATCAACGTGCCGTCGGGGTGCGCGTTCCATCCGCGCTGCCCTTACAGTGACCTCAACGGTGACAAGAGCACGACCGAGCGGCCCGAGCTGGTCGAGGTCGAGCCCGGCCACAAGGCGGCGTGCCATCTCCCGCTGGAGAAGAAGCGGCAGATCTGGAACGACGAGATCCGGCCGAAGCTGTGACGAGCACGGGTGGGAACGAGACTGTGAATACGACCAAGACCCCGGCCGACGAGACCCGTCCGGCCGCGGAGGCCCGCCCCGTACGGGAGGGCGAGCCGCTGCTGGAGGTGGACAACCTCGGCAAGCACTTCCCCGTCACCGCGGGGCTGCTGCGCCGGCAGGTCGCGGCGGTGAAGGCCGTCGACGGCGTGTCGTTCTCGGTCCGCAAGGGCGAGACGCTCGGACTGGTGGGCGAGTCGGGCTGCGGCAAGTCCACCACCGGCCGGATGATCATGCGGCTGCTGGACCCCAGCTTCGGCAAGATCACCTTTGAGGGCGAGGACATCACCACGATGTCGCAGGGGCGGCTCCGGCCGCTCCGGCGCGACCTCCAGATGATCTTCCAGGACCCCTACTCGTCGCTGAACCCGCGCAAGACGGTCGGCGCGATCGTCGGGGCGCCCTTCCGGCTGCAGAACATCGAGGCCAAGCAGGGCGTCAAGAAGGCGGTCCAGGAGATCCTGGAGCTGGTCGGGCTGAGCCCCGAGCACTACAACCGCTACCCGCACGAGTTCTCCGGCGGGCAGCGGCAGCGCATCGGCATCGCCCGCACCCTGGCCCTGAAGCCGAAGCTGATCATCGCGGACGAGCCGGTCTCGGCCCTGGACGTGTCGGTGCAGGCGCAGGTCGTCAACCTGCTGGAGGACCTGCAGAACGAGCTCGACCTCACCTACGTGGTGATCGCGCACGACCTCTCGGTGGTCCGGCACATCTCCGACCGCGTCGCCGTCATGTACCTCGGCAAGATCGTCGAGTTGGCGGACCGCTCGGACCTGTACGAGCGGCCCATGCACCCCTACACGAACGCGCTGCTGTCCGCGGTTCCGATCCCGGACCCGAGCCAGCGCGCCGAGCGCAAGCGGATCCGGCTGCAGGGCGACGTGCCGAGCCCGCTCGACCCGCCGCCCGCCTGCCGGTTCCACACCCGGTGCTGGAAGGCGCAGGACATCTGCAAGCAGGTCGAGCCGCCGCTGGTCGAGCTCAGCCCGGGACACCAGGCCGCCTGCCACTTCCCGGAGAACACCACGGTCAGCGCGACCGACGCGGTCGCCAAGGCCGCGGTGGCGCCCGCCGCCCCGGCCGAAGACCCGGAGCCCGCGGAGTAGCGCCGCCGGGCGCGTGAGCGCGCCCCGCGCACGAGGAAAGGCCCGGCCCCCGCGAGGGGGACCGGGCCTTCTTCACGGGCGCCCGCTCCGGACTACTCGGTGGAGATCGCCTTGAGGACGTCCATGCGGCCCGCGCGCCACGCCGGCCAGAGCGCCGCCAGGACGCCGATGACCGCGGCGACCAGCAGGTAGACCACCAGGGTCCCGTACGGCACGGCGAGGACCCCGAGGCCCTTGTCGGCGAGGGCGTTCTGCAGCGCCGCGCCGAACGCCACCCCGATGCCCATGCCGAGCACCGCGCCGAAGACCGCGATCATGATGGACTCCAGCCGGACCATGCGGCGCAGCTGCCGCCGGGAGATCCCGATCGCGCGCAGCAGCCCGATCTCCCGGGTGCGCTCGATCACCGACAGCGCCAGCGTGTTGATGACCCCGACGGCCGCGATGATGACGGACATCACCAGCAGGATCGTCAGGAACGTCACGAACCCGTCGACCTGCTTGCGGGCATCGGCCTTCAGCGACGCCTGGTCGGACACCTTCAGGTTCGGGTAGTCCTTCAGCGTCGACTCCAGCGCGCTCTTCGTCGCCGCCGACGGCGCCGAGGCGTCCACCACGACCGCGGCCACGGTCGGCTTCACCGTGTGCCGCAGGTGGGCCTGCTGGGAGATGAGCCGGGGACCGACCAGATCGCTCCTGGCGTACACCCCCGCCACCGTCAGCCGCTCGGTCCGTCCATCGGTGAACTGCACCGGGACCGCGGTCCCGACCTTCCAGCCGCGTGCCTTGGCGGTGGCCTCGTCCACCATGATCCCGGCGTCGCCGATGGCGGTGCCACCGGAGGTGATCTTCAGCCTGGCGGCCTTGGCGATCACCGCCACGTCGCCGGACATGTACCAGGCCTTCTTGTTGTCGATCTTGGCGTCGCCCTCGTAGGTCGAGGACGCGGAGGCCACTCCGGGCGTCGCCCCGATCTTCTGCACGGCCTCGGTGCTGATGCCGCCCGCGCCCTCGACCTCGACGAGGTAGTCGGCGCCGAACTGCGCGTCGACCTGCTCGTCGATCGAGGCCCGCATCGTCGCGCCCAGCACGTTGACCGTGGTGATCAGCGCCAGGCCGATCATCAGGGCCGACGCCGTCGCGGCGGTCCGGCGCGGGTTGCGCAGCGCGTTCTGCCGCGCGAGCCGGCCCGGCGAGCCCAGCAGCCGCGCGAACGGCGCGCCGAGCACCTTCATCACCGGGACGCTGATCACCGGGGCGAGCATCGTGACGCCGATGAACACCGCGAACGCGCCCGCGCCCACCGGGATCGCCGGGTTGCCGCCGTTGCCGGCGAGCCCGGCGGCGATGAGGCCGGCGCCGACGAGGGTGAGCAGCGAGCCGAGCGCGACGCGGATCCGCAGCGACCGCTGCGGCAGCGCCACGTCGTCGCGCATCGCCGCCACCGGCGGGATCTTCGCGGCGCGGCGGGCCGGGAAGTAGGCCGACACGACCGTCACCACGATGCCCACCGCGTACGACCAGATCACCGGGGTCGCGGTGAACGTCAGCCCGCCTTGCCCCGCGTCGCCCATCTGGGACTGCAGCAGGGACGCCAGGCCGGCGCCGGCCGCGAGGCCGAGGGTGGAGCCGACCACGCCGACCGCGACGGCCTCGCCGATCACCGCGCGCGTGACCTGGGCGCGGGCCGCGCCGATCGCGCGCAGCAGCGCCAGCTCGCGGGTCCGCTGCGCGACCAGCATCGAGAACGTGTTGAAGATGATGAAGGACCCGACGAAGATCGAGATCAGCGCGAACACGAGCAGGAACGTGCGGAAGAAGCTCATCATCGCCGCGATGTCGCTCTTGGACTCCTCGCGGAGCTTCTCGCCGGTGACGGCCTCCAGGTTCTGCGGCAGCGCCTTGGCGACCCGGTCGCGCAGCTCGGCCTGGGACGGGCCGGTGGAGCCCATCTCGATGTCGCTGAAGTAGCCGGGCTTCAGCATCAGCCGCTGCGCGGTGGCGGTGTCGAAGCCGGTGAGGGTCGCGCCCATCAGGTTCCCGGCGTCGACCAGCCCGACGATCCGCATGCGGGCCGGCGGCCCCGCCGTGACGACGCGGGTGGTGTCGCCGACCTTCAGCTTGCCCTTCTCCGCGGTCCTGGTGTCGATGACGACCTCGTCCGGCCCCTGTGGGGCGCGGCCCGCCGCCAGGTCGTAGGTGCCGCCCGTCGTCCAGTTCGTTCCGATCTGTGGCGGCCCGTCCTGCGCCGTCCCGACGATCTTCCCGTCCTTGCCGACGACGGCCGCGTACCCGTTGACGTTGCCCTTGGGGTCCTTGACGCCGTCGATCCCCTGCAGGGTCTTCAGCACGGCCGCCGGCACCGGCTGCGCCGCCATGCCGTCGTCGTCGCCCTCGACGACCTTCTTGGCCCGCACGTCAACGGCCACGTTCGTGCCGATCCGGCTGAACAGCTCGTCGAACTGCTTGTTCATGCTGTCGGTGAAGATCAGCGTGCCGGCCACGAACGCGACGCCGAGGATCACCGCGACGGCCGTCAGCACCAGCCTGATCTTGTGCGCCGCGAGGTTGCGGAGCGTGACCTTGCCCATCATCGCGCCGACACCCCGGATCCGGACGCGCCCGCGGGACGGGTGTCGTGGCCGCCGGCGTCGAAGCCCTTCATGCGCTCCAGCACCCGCTCGGCGGTCGGCTCGGCCATCGTGTCGACGATCTGGCCGTCGGACAGGAACAGCACCTGGTCGGCGTAGGCGGCCGCGGACGGGTCGTGGGTGACCATCACGATGGTCTGCCCCATCCGCCGCACCGAGTCGCGCAGGAATCCGAGGACCTCGGCGCCCGAGCGCGAGTCCAGGTTCCCGGTCGGCTCGTCCGCGAAGATGATCTCAGGGCGGGAGGCCAGGGCGCGGGCGCACGCCACCCGCTGCTGCTGCCCGCCCGACAGCTCGGTGGGACGGTGCTTGAGCCGCGGCCGCAGCCCCACCGTCTCGATCACCTCGTCCAGCCACTTGGCGTCGGGCTTGCGCCCGGCTATGTCCATCGGCAGCGTGATGTTCTCCAGCGCCGTCAGCGTCGGCACCAGGTTGAACGCCTGGAAGATGAAGCCGATCTTGTCGCGGCGCAGCCGGGTGAGCTGCTTGTCCTTGAGGCGGGTCAGCTCGGTGTCGCCGATGAAGACCTGTCCGGAGTCCACCGAGTCCAGCCCCGCCATGCAGTGCATCAGCGTGGACTTGCCGGACCCGGAGGGGCCCATGATCGCGGTGAAGCGGCCGCGGGGAATGCCGACGGTGACCCCGTCGAGCGCGACGACCTGAGCGTCGCCGCGCCCGTACACCTTCGCGATCTGCTGGGTCCGAGCGGCGAAGTCGCCCGCCCCGGACGCGTGTGCCGCGCCGGCGGTCGATGGGGCGGTGTTCGTCACGGGAAACTCCTGTGGGTGAGTGAGCAGGAAACGTCCGGACCGCGCCGTGCCCCCGGCGATCCGACGTCCAAAACACTAGAAGGCGGACAAACCCGTTTCCTGGACCTCAGGAACTGATTTGCCCGTCCACCCACGGCAGGAGAAAGGACCCCGCCGTCGTCCTACCGGAGTAGGCCTCCGCCGCCGAAGGTCAGGGGCGCCTCAGGGGCCGCCCCTGAAACCGGCCGCCCGCCCGGTGCGTCAGCTCTGGCCGGGCCTGCTCAGCCCCGTCTCGTAGGCGTACACCACGGCCTGCACGCGGTCCCGCAGGCCCAGCTTCGCCAGGACGTTCCCGACGTGCGTCTTCACCGTCGTCTCGCTCACCACGAGCTCGGCCGCGATCTCGGCGTTGGACTGGCCGCGGGCCACGTGCGACAGCACCTCGCGCTCCCGCTGGGTCAGGGTGTCCAGCCCCGGCGGGGGCGCCGAGTCGCGGACGGACGGGAGCCGGTTGGCGAACTTGTCCAGCAGGCGCCGCGTCACCGACGGCGCCACGATCGCGTCGCCCTCCGCCACGATCCGGATCGCCTGCACGAGGTCCTCCGGCGGCGAGTCCTTGAGCAGGAACCCGCTCGCGCCCGCCCGGACCGCCTCGATCACGTACTCGTCCAGGTCGAACGTGGTGAGGATCAGCACCTTGGGGTCGTGCGAGGCCGCGCCCTCCCGGATGATCCGGCGGGTCGCCTCGATGCCGTCCACCCCCGGCATCCGGATGTCCATCAGCACCACGTCCGGCAGCAGCGACCGGGTCATCTCCACCGCCGCCGCGCCGTCCCCCGCCTCGCCGACGACGGCGATGTCGGCCTCCGCCTCCAGGATGAGCCGGAACCCCGTCCGCAGCAGCGGCTGGTCGTCGACGAGCAGCACTCGTACCGTGGTCATCGGGCCGCCACCGCCGGCCGCCGTCCCGGACCGTTCATCGCCCTGCTCCTCGCCCTCACCGGACCGCCGCGTCCGCGGCGCTCCTGCCCAACCTACGGCCTCGCGCGGCCACGGCTCACGGCTCCAGCGGGAACCGGGCCCGCACGCCGAATCCGCCGCCGACCCGCGGCCCGATCTTCAATTCGCCACCGTACAGCGCGACCCGCTCGTACATGCCGACCAGGCCGTGGCCCGGATTGTCGCCGTTGCCGGCCATGAACGTCGCGGTTCCGCGCCCGTCGTCCTCGATCTCCACCGTCAGGTCGCGGTCGCCGTAGTACAGCCGCACCCAGGCCCGCGCCTGCGGCCCCGCGTGCTTCAGCGTGTTCGTCAGCGCCTCCTGGATCAGCCGGAACGCCGCCACGTCCACGCCCGGGGACGGCGGCCGCGCCTCGCCCTCCATCCACAGCTGCACCGACAGGCCCGTCTCCCGCACGTGCTCCAGCAGCTCGCCGAGGTCGCCCAGGCCCGGCTGCGGCGCCAGCTCCCGGCCCGGCCGCTCGGTGTCGCGGTCGGTGCGCAGCACGCCCACGATCCGCCGCATCTCGCTCAGCGCGGTCCGCCCGACCTCCTCGATCGTCGACATCGCCTCGCGCGCGCTGCCCGGGTCCCGGTCGATGATCCGGCGCGCGGCGCCCGCCTGCACGGTCATCACGCTCACGTGGTGCGCCACGACGTCGTGCAGCTCCCGGGCGATCCGGGACCGCTCCTCGACCCGTGCGGCCCGCGCGTCGGTGCCGCGCGCCCGCTCCAGCCGGGCGGCCCGGTCCTCGAGCTCGGCGAAGTAGGCCCGGCGCAGCCGCAGGTTGCGGCCCAGCACCCACACGCCGATCACCAGTGCGCAGTCGGTGATCAGTACCTCCGGCGCCGCCGACACCGGCAGCACCAGCAGGTACGTCAGGAAGTAGACGAACGCCGTCACGCCGCCGAGCGCGCTCTGCGCCAGCCCCCGGTGCGCCGCCACGCTGTAGACGGCCATCAGGAACGCCACGACGTCCGGCACCGACGGCGGGTAGTGCAACACCGCCATCACCAGCTCGCCGCTGATGATGAACAGCAGCACGGGCATCGGGTGGCGGCGGCGCCACGTCAGCGCCATCGTCACCGCGGTGACGAGCAGCCCGTCCCAGACGTCCGGCGACCGGAAGCCCTCGTAGCTGTCGCCGGCGGGCAGCTCCTCCAGGAACAGCTGCGGCAACCCCACCGCCAGCAGGCCCACCGCGAGCAGCGCGTCGGCCGCCATCGGACGCGCCTGCAGCCAGGCGCGGAAGGCGTGGAGACCACGGATGCGGGGTGACACGACACTCACCCTAGGAGGCCGCGGCAGGTCCCGAGCCCTCCTGAACGCGGATCCGCGGTCCTCCCCAAGGATGACCCGGCCGCTCCGGGGGCGCTACTAGAGATCGTCGTGCTCGCGCGCGCCGACCCCCGCGCGGGGGTCGGCCCGGCCGGCCCCCTCCAGGTCGGCGGGGGAGGGGCGGTCCACCGGGGCCGAGGGCAGCGGCGGGGGCGTGCCGCCGAACTCCGGGCAGCGCTCCTTGTGGTCGCACCAGTCGCACAGCCGGCCCGCGCGCGCCCGCCACTCGCCGGTCTCCATCGCCCGCCGGATCGCCTGCCACAGCGCCTCCACCTTGCGCTGCGTGGCGCGCAGGTCGGCCTCGTCCGGCTCGTAGCGCAGGATCTCGCCGTTGCCCAGGTACATCAGCTGCAGCAGCCGCGGCACCCGGCCGCGCAGCCGCCACAGCACCAGCGCGTAGAACTTCATCTGGAACAGCGCGCGCGCCTCGAAGTCGGCCCGGGGCGCCGTCCCGGTCTTGTAGTCGACGATCCGCACGTCGCCGCTGGGCGCCACGTCCACCCGGTCGATGTAGCCCCGCAGCTTCAGCCCCGAGTCCAGCACCGTCTCGACGAACAGCTCGCGCTCGGCCGGCTCCAGGCGCCGCGGGTCCTCGAGGGTGAAGTACCGCTCCACCATCCGCCGCGCCTGCGCCAGCCACTCCGCGTGCTCGGCCTCGCCGTCGGCGCCGTCCTCGAACAGCTCGGCCAGCTCCGGCTCGGCCTCGAGCAGCCGGTCCCACTCCGGCGCCAGCATCTCCAGCGCCGCCTCCGGCGTGCGCGCCCCGGTCGGCAGGTCGAACAGCCGCTCCAGCACCGCGTGCACCAGCGTCCCCCGCACGGCCGCCGCGCTCGGCCGCTCCGGGATCCGGTCGATCACCCGGAACCGGTACAGCAGCGGGCACGTCATGAAGTCGCCCGCGCGCGACGGCGACAACGACCCGACCACCACCGCGCCCCCCGCGCCTCCGCCCTCGTCCGCCCTGCGCGCGGGCGGAACGGACGTCCTGCCGCCGGCCTCGGTGCCGCCCGTCTCGGTCGTCTCGGTCGTCGTCATGGCACAGCAGACTAGGCGACACCCCCGACGGAAATCCCGCACCCGCCGCCGTGCCCGGCCTCGCGGCGCCGGCGGACCCGCGCCGCCCGCGGGCGACCTGCACCGGCGGGGCCGTAGCATCGAGGGCGTGACACACAGCGCGCCCCCGACCGAGGACCGGACCCCGGCCGGCGGCCGCGGTCCCGACGACGACCGCGCCGGACGCCCCGGCCTCCTCATGGGCCGGCCGTTCGGCGTGCCCGTCTACGTCTCGCCCAGCTGGTTCCTGGTCGCGGTCCTGGTCACCGTGATGTTCGAGGGCCAGGTCGACGGCGTCGTCAGCCGCCCGCTCAGCTACCTCGTCGCCTTCACCTACGCCGTCCTCCTGTACGGGTCGGTGTTCGTGCACGAACTGAGCCACGCCGTCACGGCGCGCGCGTTCGGGCTGCCCGTCCGCTCCGTCACCCTCCACATCCTCGGCGGCGAGACCTCCATCGAGCGCGAGGCCCCCACGCCCGGCCGCGAGTTCCTCATCGCCTTCGCCGGGCCGCTGGTCAACCTCGTCCTCGCCGGGCTCGGCCTGCTCGCCCACGCCGTCCTCCCGATGCCGGACGTCGCGCTGCTGCTCGTCGAGGCCCTCACCTTCGCCAACCTCCTCGTGGGGCTGTTCAACCTGCTGCCCGGCCTCCCGCTCGACGGCGGCCGGCTGGTGCGCGCGGTCGTCTGGAAGGTCACCGGCCGCAGCCGCAACGGCGCCGTCTTCGCCGGCTGGGTGGGCCGCGGCGTCGCGATCGCCTGCCTCTTCGCCGGCGCCTACCTCGCCACCTACAACACCGGAGAGGGCGGCGGCATCGGCTGGCTCGCCCTGCTCTGGTCGGCCCTCGTCGCCTCCTTCATCTGGGTGGGCGCCACGCAGTCCATCCGCGCGGAGCGCGTCCGCGACCGCATCCCGCTGCTGTCCGCGCGCCGCCTCGCCCGCCGCGCCACCCTCGTCACCGCCGACGTGCCGCTCGCCGAGGCCGTCCGCCGCGCCCGCGAGGACCACGCCGGCGCGATCGTCATCGCCGACCACGACGGCAGGCCTCTCGGCCTCGTCAGCGAGAAGGCCGTCACCGCCACCCCCGAGCACCGCCGCCCCTGGGTCAGCGCGGGCGACCTGTCGCGCGGCATCGACGACGGCCTCACCCTGCCCGCCGACCTCTCCGGCGAGGAGCTCGTGGAGGCGCTGCGCAAGGCGCCCGCCTCGGAGTACCTCCTCGTGGAGCCCGACGGCCGCGTCTACGGCGTCCTCGCGGTCGCCGACGTCGACCGCGCCTTCGCCGGCATCTGACCCGCCCCGCCCCGCCCGGGCGGTGCTCAGACCGCCCGCGCGACGGACAGACCTGCCCGCGGCCGCCGCTAGCCTTGACCTCCATGAGCGAACCCCAGCCGAACGGCTCCGCACCGTCGCCCGGCCGCATCCCGCACGGCCCCTTCCGCCCCGGCGACCAGGTTCAGCTCACCGACCCCAAGGGCCGGATCAACACCATCACCCTCCAGCCGGGCAAGGTCTACCACTCGCACAAGGGCTCGGTCCCGCACGACGAGATGATCGGCAGCCCCGAGGGGAGCGTCTTCCGCTCCAGCGGCGGCACCGAGTACCTGGCCTTCCGGCCGCTGCTCGCCGACTTCACCCTCCGCATGCCGCGCGGCGCCGCCGTCGTCTACCCCAAGGACGCCGCCCAGATCGTCGCGATGGCCGACATCTTCCCCGGCGCGCGCGTCGTGGAGGCCGGCGCCGGGTCCGGGGCCCTGACGTGCTTCCTGTTGCGGGCCGTCGGCGAGCACGGCCTCGTCTCCTCCTACGAGCGCCGGCCCGACTTCGCCGACATCGCGCGTGCGAACGTCGAGAAGTTCTTCGGCGGCCCCCACCCCTCCTGGCGCCTCACGGTCGGCTCCCTGGAGGACGCCCTCGCCGAGACCGACGTCGACCGCGTCGTCCTGGACATGCTCGCGCCCTGGGAGACCCTCGACGCCGTCGCCAAGGCCCTCGTCCCGGGCGGCATGGTCTGCGCCTACATCGCCACCACCACCCAGATGTCGCGCGTCGTCGAGGACCTGCGCTCCCACGGCAGCTTCGCCGAGCCCTACGCCTTCGAGACGATGCTGCGCTCCTGGCACGTCGACGGGCTCGCCGTCCGCCCCGACCACCGCATGGTCGGCCACACCGGCTTCCTCGTGACCGCCCGCCGCCTCGCCGACGGCGTCACGCCGCCGGCCCGCCGCCGGCGCCCCGCGAAGGGCGCCCACCCCGCCCCGGACGATGCCCGTACCGCCTCCGGCGAGGCCCGCAAGGCCTCCGGCGAGGCCCGCACCGCCTCCGAGGACGCCGCGTCCGCCCCGGACGCCGCGCCCGGCGGTCCCGCCGAGGCCTAGATCACATTAGCTCCGCGCCCATCCACCGGACTCGGCAAACGCCGTGCCACGACACGCCCGGGATCACGAACCCGCAGGTCCAGGCGTCGTAAGCCCCCGCCCCGCGGTACCTCCACGGCACCTCTGCCAACCCTCCCGGAAGACCCCCGCACGACACGAACACCGAATGGGCAGGTTACGGAAGCCCTCCAGATAGGTAGGGTCTCAGTAGGTCGTCGGCTCTCTTCGTGAGGAGGTGGCGGGGCGTGGCCGCTCGTGACGATGCTGGGGCGCGCAGGGCGCAGCACGAAAAGGAGGTCAAGGACCTCCAGACGCAGATCTCCTTCCTGGAGGAGGAGATCTCCGTGCTGCGCCGCAAGCTCGCGGAATCCCCGCGCCAAGTACGTGTGCTGGAAGAACGCCTCCATGAGGCACAGGCCAACCTGGCCGCCGTAACCGGTCAGAACGAGCGTCTCGTAGCGACCCTCAAAGAGGCTCGCGAACAGATCGTGGCGCTCAAGGAGGAGGTCGACAGGCTCGCACAACCACCCTCCGGGTTCGGCGTCTTCCTGGACGCCCGCGACGACGGGACGGTCGACATCTTCACCGGGGGGCGCAAGCTCCGCGTGAACGTCAGCCCGGCCGTCGAGATCGACGATCTGCAGCGCGGCCAGGAGGTCATGCTCAACGAGGCCCTCAACGTCGTCGAGGCGCTGAAGTTCGAGGAGCAGGGCGAGGTCGTCATGCTCAAGGAGCTCTTCGACGACGGCGAGCGGGCCCTGGTCATCGCGCACGCCGACGAGGAGCGCATCGTCAAGCTGGCCGAGCCGCTGCGCGGCGTGGCGCTGCGGGCGGGCGACTCCCTCATGCTCGAGCCGAGGTCCGGCTACGTCTACGAGAAGATCCACAAGGCGGAGGTCGAGGAGCTCGTCCTCGAAGAGGTCCCCGACATCTCCTACGACGAGATCGGCGGCCTCGGATCGCAGATCGAGATGATCCGCGACGCCGTGGAGCTGCCCTACCTGCACGCCGACCTGTTCCGCGAGCACCAGCTCCGGCCGCCCAAGGGCGTGCTGCTCTACGGTCCGCCCGGCTGCGGCAAGACGCTCATCGCCAAGGCCGTCGCGAACTCGCTCGCCAAGCAGGTCGCGGAGAAGACGGGCCAGGAGGGCAAGAGCTTCTTCCTGAACATCAAGGGCCCCGAGCTGCTGAACAAGTACGTCGGCGAGACCGAGCGGCACATCCGCCTGGTCTTCCAGCGGGCGCGCGAGAAGGCGTCCGCCGGGACGCCGGTCATCGTGTTCTTCGACGAGATGGACTCCATCTTCCGCACCCGCGGGTCCGGGGTCTCCTCCGACGTCGAGAACACCATCGTCCCCCAGCTGCTCAGCGAGATCGACGGCGTCGAGGGGCTGGAGAACGTCATCGTGATCGGCGCGTCCAACCGCGAGGACATGATCGACCCCGCGATCCTGCGCCCCGGCCGGCTGGACGTCAAGATCAAGATCGAGCGGCCGGACGCCGAGGCCGCCAAGGACATCTTCTCCAAGTACATCCTCGACGGACTCCCGCTGCACCCCGACGACGTCAAGGAGCACGGCGGCTCCGCCGAGGCCACCGTCGAGGCGATGATCCAGCGCACCGTCGAGCGCATGTACACCGAGAGCGAGGAGAACCGCTTCCTGGAGGTCACCTACGCCAACGGTGACAAGGAGGTCCTGTACTTCAAGGACTTCAACTCCGGCGCGATGATCCAGAACATCGTCGACCGGGCCAAGAAGATGGCCATCAAGCAGTTCCTCGACACCGGCCAGAAGGGCATGCGGGTCAGCCACCTGCTGGCCGCCTGCGTCGACGAGTTCAGCGAGAACGAGGACCTGCCCAACACCACCAACCCGGACGACTGGGCCCGCATCTCCGGCAAGAAGGGCGAGCGGATCGTCTACATCCGCACGCTCGTCTCCGGAACCAAGGGCTCCGAGGCCGGACGCTCCATCGACACCGTCGCCAACACCGGCCAGTACCTGTAGCCCCGACCCGGCGCATGCGCGCGGCGGCCCCTCCAGACGGGGGCCGCCGCGCGGCATGCCCCGCCACGCCCGCCGCTAACAGCGGGCCCCATGGCTCCACCCTCCCGGCCCCGATAGGCTCGACGATATGAGTGTTCGGCGGGTGATGGGCATCGAGACCGAGTACGGCATCTCCGTACCCGGACAGCCAGGGGCCAACGCGATGGTGACCTCCTCCCAGGTCGTCAACGCCTACCTGGCGGCGTCGGCGGCACGGGCCCGCAGGGCCCGCTGGGACTTCGAGGAGGAGAACCCCCTCCGGGACGCCCGCGGCTTCGACCTGGCGCGCGAGGTCGCCGACCCCACGCAGCTCACCGACGAGGACCTCGGCCTCGCCAACGTCATCCTCACCAACGGCGCCCGGCTGTACGTGGACCACGCCCACCCCGAGTACTCGGCGCCCGAGTGCACCAACCCGCTCGACGCCGTCATCTGGGACAAGGCCGGCGAGCGCGTGATGGCCGACGCCGCGCGGCGCGCCGCGCTCGTGCCGGGCACCCACCCCATCCAGCTCTACAAGAACAACACCGACAACAAGGGCGCCTCCTACGGCTGCCATGAGAACTACCTCATGCGCCGCGAGACGCCCTTCGCCGACATCGTCCGGCACCTCACCCCGTTCTTCGTCTCCCGCCAGGTGGTCTGCGGCGCCGGCCGCGTCGGCATCGGCGTGGACGGCCGCGGCGACGGCTTCCAGATCAGCCAGCGCGCCGACTTCTTCGAGGTCGAGGTGGGGCTGGAGACCACCCTCAAGCGGCCGATCATCAACACTCGCGACGAGCCGCACGCCGACCCCGAGAAGTACCGGCGGCTGCACGTCATCATCGGCGACGCCAACATGGCCGAGCTGTCCACCTACCTCAAGCTCGGCACCACCTCGCTCGTGCTCGCCATGATCGAGGACGGCTTCCTCACCGTCGACCTGTCGGTCGACATGCCCGTCGCCGCGCTGCGCGCCGTGTCCCACGACCCGTCCTGCAAGCACCTGCTCACGCTGCGCGACGGCCGGAAGATGACCGCGGTCCAGCTCCAGATGGAGTACCTGGAGCAGTCGCGCAAGTACGTCGAGGACCGGTTCGGCTCGGACGTCGACGAGATGACCCGGGACGTCCTCGACCGCTGGGAGTCGGTCCTGCACCGCCTCGGGGACGATCCCATGCAGCTGTCCCGGGAGCTCGACTGGGTCGCCAAGCTGTCCCTGCTGGAGGGCTACCGCAGCCGCGACGGGCTCGACTGGTCCCACCCGCGCCTGCAGCTCGTCGACCTGCAGTACACCGACATCCGGCCCGAGAAGGGCCTGTACAACCGCCTGGTGGAGCGCGGCCGCATCGACCGGGTCGTCACCGAGGCCCAGGTCCAGGCCGCGGTCGAGGACCCGCCCGAGGACACGCGGGCCTACTTCCGGGGCCGCTGCCTGCGCCAGTACGCCGAGTCGGTCGCCGCGGCCTCCTGGGACTCGGTCATCTTCGACGTCCCCGGCCGCGAGTCGCTGCAGCGCGTCCCCACCCTGGAGCCCCTGCGCGGCACCAAGCAGCACGTGGGCGCCCTCCTGGACCGCTGCCGCACCGCCGCCGACCTCGTGGCCACCCTGACCGGCCAGAGCTGAGCCCCGGCACGGGCGTCCTGAACGGCCCCGGGACGGGTCCGCTCGCGCGTGCATTGGATAGCGGGACTATCGAGCGCGATCGGTACCGCTGACCTGGCGCGACGGTGAAGGGCTCGGTTTCCTGGCCGGTTTGCCCGTTTCGCTGGGCGGTGGACCGGCGATAACCCGAGCATGCCCCCGGTCCCCGGCCGGAGACGGCGAAACGGAGCCGAGAGTTCCGCGCACCGTCGAAGATCGGAGATAGGGTCGGAGGCACCGGCAGAGCGGAGGTACGGAATGGCCACGAAGGACACCGGCGGTCAGAAGCAGACCACCCGGCGCACGGAAGAGGTCGAGGAGACCGAGGCCACGACCACCGAGGACGTGCAGGAGCGCCAGGAGAAGCTCACCGACGACGTGGACTCGATCCTGGACGAAATTGACGAGGTGCTGGAAGAGAACGCCGAAGACTTCGTCCGCGCCTATATCCAAAAGGGCGGGCAGTGATCCCCGGTCCTGGCGGATCGGCCACATAGCGAATCGCCGTTTCTCCGGGGGCGGAACTCCGACCTGACACGGCAGTGAGGACATGGGTGGGCCCGGCAGGGGCCCGCCCATGTTCGTGCGTCCAGGGGCGGACGAGGGCCGGCCGGGCGGGGGCCGGGTTCGCCGTGGGCTGACCGGACCGGTGATCGGGCGGCATGCGCGCGGGCGACCTTGAACAGTAGGGTCGTAGAGTCCGCGCCGGTGAGATCACCGGAGCCGGCGCAATGGTGGAGGGGAAGGGAGTCGCGTGGCGTCCCACGATTCGCACACCGGACGTCTGCCGGGGTTGTTCGCGAGCCCGGATACGTCGTCGTTCACGGAGTTCCTCGGGGCGTACTCCCCGGACCTGCTGCCCGGAAGGCGGACGCCGCCGGCGTCGCGGGCGGGCGACGACATCCCGCACGGGACGACGATCGTCGCGGTCGCCTTCCCCGGCGGGGTGGTGATGGCGGGTGACCGGCGGGCGACGGCGGGCAACGTCATCGCGCAGCGCGACATCGAGAAGGTCTTCCGCGCCGACGAGTTCTCCGCGATCGCGATCGCCGGCACCGCCGGGATCGGGATCGAGATGGTGCGGCTGTTCCAGGTGGAGCTGGAGCACTACGAGAAGCGCGAGGGCCGCACCCTGTCGGTCGAGGGCAAGGCGAACCGCCTGGCGACGATGGTGCGGCAGAACCTCGGGATGGCGATGCAGGGCCTGGCGGTGGTGCCGCTGTTCGCGGGCTACGACGAGGAGCGGAACGAGGGGCGGATCTTCTCCTACGACCCCGCCGGCGGCCGCTACGAGGAGCGCGACTTCCACTCGATCGGCTCGGGGTCGGTCTTCGCGCGGGGCGCCCTGAAGAAGCTGTACCGGCCGGACCTGTCGGCGCAGGACGCGGCGCTGGCGTGCGTCCAGTCGCTGTACGACGCGGCCGACGACGACTCGGCGACGGGCGGCCCCGACCTGACCCGCCGGATCTTCCCCGTGGTGGCGTCGGTGACGGCGGACGGGTACCGCCGGCTCGGCGAGGACGAGGTGGGCGCGCTGGCGCAGGCCGTCGTCGACGGACGTTACGACTCGCCGGGCGGCCCGACCGCCCCGCTGCGATAGAAGGGATCCAGACCGGTGTCCATGCCGTTCTACGTGTCGCCCGAACAGCAGATGAAGGACAAGGCGGACTACGCGCGCAAGGGCATCGCGCGCGGCCGCAGTGTCGTGGTGCTGCAGTACGACGACGGCATCCTGTTCGTGGCGGACAACCCGTCGCGGGCGCTGCACAAGATCAGTGAGATCTACGACCGGATCGCGTTCGCGGCGGTGGGGAAGTACAACGAGTTCGAGAACCTGCGGCTCGGGGGCGTCCGCTACGCCGACATCAACGGCTACCAGTACGACCGCCGTGACGTGACGGCGCGGGGCCTGGCGAACGTGTACGCGCAGTCGCTCGGGACGATCTTCACCGAGACCAACAAGCCGTACGAGGTGGAGCTGGTCGTCGCGGAGGTGGGCGAAGACGCCGAGACCGACCAGATCTACCGGCTGACGTTCGACGGCTCGGTCGCCGACGAGCACGGCTACGTCGCCATGGGCGGGCAGGCCGAGGCGGTGGCGCAGTCGCTGAAGGACGGCTACCGGGAGGGCTCCTCGCTGGAGGCGGCGCTGCGGACGGCGGTGCGGGCGCTGGAGGCGCAGGACTCCGACCGGCACCTGGAGGCGACCTCGCTGGAGGTCGCGGTGCTGGACCGCAACCGCGAGCACCGGCTGTTCAAGCGGCTGTCGGCGGCGCGGATCGGCGAGCTGCTGTCGGCGGAGGAGTCCGGACCGGGCACCGCCTCCGGCGGCGAGGACGCCGGCGGCTCCACCGGAACCGGGGCTGACGAGGACTGACGCGCCCGCCGCCCGGCGGCGCCGTGCAGGACGGAGACGGGCCCGCGGGGCGGGGCGGCCACACCGCCCCGCCCCGCGGGCCCGCGGCGTGCCGGGCGGCTTGCGGGGCGGCTTGCGGGGCGGCGGACGGGTTCGCCGGAAACGGTGGGTCGAGAGACTGCCAAGTGACGGCCGCGCCGCATAGGGTCTTGGTGTGGACAGGCGCATCTTCGGGCTTGAGAACGAGTACGGCGTCACCTGCACCTTCCGCGGGCAGCGGCGGTTGTCACCGGACGAGGTGGCGCGCTATCTGTTCCGCAGGGTCGTGTCGTGGGGCCGCAGCAGCAACGTGTTCCTTCGCAACGGTGCCCGGCTCTACCTGGACGTGGGGAGCCATCCTGAGTACGCGACGCCGGAGTGCGACAGCGTCGTCGACCTGGTGACGCACGACAAGGCGGGCGAACGGATCCTGGAGGGGCTCCTGGTCGACGCCGAGCGGCGGCTCCGCGAGGAGGGCATCGCCGGCGACATCTACCTGTTCAAGAACAACACCGACTCCGCCGGCAACTCCTACGGCTGCCACGAGAACTACCTGGTGGGGCGGCACGGCGAGTTCGGGCGGCTCGCGGACGTCCTCATCCCGTACCTGGTGACGCGGCAGATCATCTGCGGCGCCGGCAAGGTCCTGCAGACCCCGCGCGGCGCGGTGTACTGCGTGTCGCAGCGGGCCGAGCACATCTGGGAGGGCGTGTCGTCGGCGACGACGCGGTCCCGTCCCATCATCAACACCCGCGACGAGCCGCACGCGGACGCCGAGCGGTTCCGCCGCCTGCACGTGATCGTCGGCGACTCGAACATGAGCGAGACGACGATGCTGCTGAAGGTCGGGGCGACCGACCTGGTGCTGCGGATGATCGAGGCCGGCGTGGTGATGCGCGACCTCACCCTGGAGAACCCCATCCGGGCGATCCGCGAGGTCAGCCACGACATGACGGGGCGCCGGAAGGTGCGGCTGGCCAACGGCCGCGAGGCCAGCTCGCTGGAGATCCAGAAGGAGTACTACGGCAAGGCCCGCGACTTCGTGGACGCGCGGGGCGGCGACGCCACGGCCAAGCGGGTGCTGGAGCTGTGGGAGCGGACGCTGCGCGCGGTGGAGACCGGCGACCTGGACCTGGTGTCCCGCGAGATCGACTGGGTGATCAAGTACAAGCTGATCGAGCGGTACCGGCGCAAGTACGACCTGCCGCTGTCGTCGCCGCGCGTGGCGCAGCTCGACCTCACCTACCACGACGTGCACCGCGACCGCGGCCTGTACTACCTGCTGGAGAAGCGGGGCTCGGTCGACCGGGTGTCGCGCGACCTCGACATCTTCGAGGCCAAGTCGGTGCCGCCGCAGACGACGCGGGCGCGGCTGCGGGGCGAGTTCATCCGCAAGGCGCAGGAGAAGCGCCGCGACTTCACGGTCGACTGGGTCCATCTGAAGCTGAACGACCAGGCGCAGCGGACCGTGCTGTGCAAGGACCCGTTCCGCTCCGTCGACGAGCGCGTGGACAAGCTCATCGCGGGCATGTAGGCGGACGGCCCGGCGGCGTTCGGACGCGGGGCGCGGCGCCGGCCGGCGCGCCCCGCGGACCGGCCGGGGCGACACGCGCACGGCAGGTTACCGGTAGGTCACCTGGGCGGTAGGGTGAGCGCCCAGTAGCGCTCACCACCCCCCGAAGGACCCCGTATGCGCCGTCGTCTTCGGTTCCTGCCCGCGGCCGTCGTGCTCGCCGCGCCGCTCGCCCTGTCCGCCGCCTGCTGGGGCGGCGGCGTGGACGTCGAGGTGACCGGTGACTTCGGCAAGCTGCCGCAGGTGAAGTTCCCCAAGGGGGAGCCCGGCGGGTCCTTCGCGGTGAAGACCGTCAAGGCGGGCAAGGGCACGGCGGCGCGCAAGGGCGACCTCGTCGTGGCCGACTACGTGGGCTACCGCTGGAACAAGGGCGGGCGCAAGCTGCTGGCAAGCAGCTACTCCAAGGGCGAGCCGGGCGCGTTCCCCACGGGCCGGCTGGTGCCGGGCCTGACCAAGGCGTTCGACGGGGTCCAGCCGGGATCGCGGGTGGTGGCCCGGATCCCGCCGAAGGACGGCTTCGGCGACAAGGGCGACCCGAAGCACCAGGTGGGCGGCGGCGACACGCTGCTGTACGTCCTGGACGTCCGCGCGGTGTACCCGCGGACGGCGGGCCCGCACGGCGCGCGGCAGGCCCCGCCGTCCGAGCCCGGGCTGCCGAAGGTGGCGGACGCGGCGCCGGGGCAGGCGCCGGCGGTGACGATGCCGCGCACGGCCCCGCCCAAGAGGCTCCAGGTGCGCACCCTGGTCAAGGGGGACGGCCCGGCCGTGCGGAAGGGCCAGCTGGTGGCGCTGCAGTACGGCGGGTACTTCTGGCGCGACGGCAAGGTGTTCAACTCGTCCTGGTCGGAGGGCCACCCGTTCGCGGCGATGATCGGGACGGGCCAGGTCATGACGGGCTGGGACCAGGGCCTCGTCGGGCAGCGGGTGGGCAGCCGGGTGCTGCTGGTGGTGCCGCCGGCCCTCGGGTACGGGCCGAAGGGCCTGGCGCAGTTCGGGATCAAGGGGAACGACACGCTGGTGTTCGTCGTGGACCTGCTGGGCGCGCACTGACCCCGGCCTCCCCGCCTCCCCTCTAAGTCGAACTCCCGTTGTTCTTAGAATGGCGGGATGGAGGACATCGACGCGATCGCGCTGCTGCAGGACCCGCTGCGGCGGCGGCTGTACGAGTTCGTGGCGGCGCAGGGCCGCGACGTGGGGCGGGGCGAGGCCGCCGAGGCCGTCGGCGTCGCGCGGACCCTGGCGGCCTTCCACCTCGACAAGCTGGTCGACGCGGGCCTCCTGGAGGCCGCCAGCAGGCGGTTGACGGGCCGGTCGGGGCCCGGGGCGGGGCGGCCGGCGAAGGTGTACCGGCGCTCGGCGGCGGAGCGGGACGTGTCGGTGCCCGCCCGCGACTACCGGACGGCGGCGGGCCTGCTGGCCGAGGCGGCCGAGACGGCCGGGCTCGACATGGAGCTCCAGGACGCGGCCCGCCGCAAGGGCAGGGCCCTGCGCGGCGGGAGCGGCCCGTGCGGCGGCCTGGACGATCTGGCGAAGACGCTGGTCGACCGCGGCTACGAGCCCGTCGTGGACGGCGAGGTCCTGCGCATGCGCAACTGCCCGTTCCACGCGGTGGCCGAGCAGTTCCCCCCGCTCGTGTGCGGGATGAACCTGGCGCTGCTGGAGGGACTGGTGGAGGGTTCGCCGGTCCGGGTCCGCATGGATCCGCGGCCCGGCTGGTGCTGCGTCGCGGCCGCCCCTTCTAAAAACAATGAGGATTGACATAGAAGCGGCGCCCGTGGTGAGGTGAGCCCATGAGCACACGGACCCGGTACCACCTCGCCCAGTTCAACGTCGGCACGCTCCGCCACCCCCTCGACGACCCGCGCATGGCCGACTTCATGGCGCTCGTGGAGCCCGTCAACGCGCTCGCCGACGGCACGCCGGGGTTCGTCTGGCGGCTGGTGGAGGAGGGGGAGGAGGACGCCACCGGGATGCGCCCCGCCGGCGAGGACGTGATCGTCAACTTCTCGGTGTGGGAGTCGGCGGAGGCGCTGTGGGACTTCGTCTACCGCAGCGGCCATCTGGAGACGATGCGGCGCCGCCGCGAGTGGTTCCAGCGGCACGTCGAGGCGCACCTCGTGCTGTGGTGGGTGCCGGCGGGCCACATCCCGACCGTCGGGGAGGCCCTGGAGCGCCTCGCGCTGCTGCGCGAGAACGGCCCGTCGCCGCGGGCGTTCACGTTCACCTCGTCCTACACCGCCGACGAGGCCGCGAGCGCCGGCGGCAACGAGGCCGCGGGCGGCGGCGAGGCCGCGGGCGCCGACGGGGCCGGCGCCCGCACGGCGGACGCCGAGCCCGCGGCGCTGTGAGCGTCAGCCGAGCAGGGCGGCCGTGTGGCGGCCCGCGGCGGCGGCCGTGAGGAAGTAGGGGAGGTCCTCGTCCAGGCGTCGGCCCATGGTGGACAGCCGGACGCCCCAGTCCTTCTCGGCGGCCCTGAGGGCCTCGTGGAGGCCGTCGACGGGGACGGGGACGAGCCGGTGCCGGTCGCCCAGCGGCGCGGCCCCGGCGGCGACGCGGGCGCCGAAGGGGCCCCCGAGCTCGGGGACGGGGATGTCGGCGGGGGCCAGCGCCACGCGCCCGTAGGCGGTCAGGGAGTGGTGCGACACGCCGATGTGGCGCTCCCGCTTGTCGCCCTCGCTCACCCGCAGCGCCCCCACCGGCCGCCCGCCCAGCACGGACGCGGCGTTGACGGCCTCGCCCGCCGAGACGCCGGAGAAGCCCCACCGGGTGCCCGTCCCAAGGTTTCCCGGGCCCTGGGCGAGGACGGCGACGTCGGCCTCCAGGACGAGCCGCGCGGCCAGCAGGCCGGTGTGGACGGTGACGGCCTCCAGGTCGCCGCCGAACGCCTGCCCCACGGTGACGGTCGCGGCGAGGGCCCCGGCGTCCTTCAGCTTGGCGATCGACATCGAGAACCACGCGGGCAGCGCCCCGCCGTCCGGCATGACGTAGACGACCCGCGCGGCCGGGCGCTCGGCCAGCAGGGCGGCCAGGATCGGCGGCAGCGCCGAGTGCAGGTCGGCGACGACGACGGGCATGCCGTCCAGCGAGTCGGCCTCGCGCAGGGCCGCGTGGTGGGGCGAGTCCTGCTCGTCGGCGCCGAGGACGGTGGCCTGGAGCGGGGTGTAGCGGGCCTTGACCAGGTGGCCGGGCCCCTCCGGGTCGGGCGGGAGCCTGTCGGGTACGGCGACGACCATGGCGTAGCCGCCGGTGCCGAGACCCATCGCCAAGGCCGTAGTGTTGAGCAGGACGGTGTCGCCCGGTTCGGGCCTCCCCACGAGGGCGGGGTAGGCCAGGGCCCGGTGCGTCCCGTCGCCCCCGATCGAGACGTCCAGCTCGACCGCCCCGGGCCATTCGCGGCGGATGTCCTCAACTGTGCCTTTGCGCCATCGGATCACACCGGGAAACGGTAGCGTCCTGGGCGACGGCACGTGGGGCCGATCGGCACGCCGGCCGGGGTACGGGGCTCACGGAGGAACGAGGTGGTGGCGAAGTGTCGCGGCGCAAGACCGAGCGGCTGCTGAACCTGGTGGTCTGCCTGCTCGCCACCCGGCGCTATCTGACGGCCGAGCAGATCCGCCGGGCGGTGCCCGGCTATCCCGACTCCGACGAGGCGTTCAAGCGCATGTTCGAGCGGGACAAGGAGGAGCTGCGCGAGCTCGGCGTCCCGCTGGAGGTCGGCAGCGACCAGCAGGGCGGCGGCGGCGAGGAGATCGGCTACCGGATCCCCCCGCAGGACTACGAGCTGCCCGACATCCACCTGACGCCCGACGAGGCGGCGGTGCTCGGCCTCGCGGCGCGGGTGTGGCAGCGCGCCAGCATGGCCGAGGCGGCCTCGGGTGCGCTGCTGAAGCTGCGCGCGGCCGGAGTGGAGACCGACGTGACCACCGCCGCCGGGATCGAGCCGCGGGTCAACACCCAGGACCCGTCCTTCCCCGCGCTGTGGGAGGCGGTCCGCGACGGACGCCCGGTCGCGTTCGACTACCAGGGCATCGGGCGGACGTCGGTGGCGCGCCGGCACCTCGACCCGTGGGGCGTGGTGAGCCGGCGGGGCCGCTGGTACGTGGTCGGGTTCGACCGCGACCGCGACGAGCAGCGGGTGTTCCGGCTGAGCCGCATCGTCGGGGAGGTGGCCCCGGACGGCCCGCCCGGGTCGGTGACGGTGCCCGACGGGGTGGACGTGCGGCGCATCGCGTTCGACTGGAGCGAGCCGCTGGGCGAGCCCCGCCCGGCGGCCGTCCGGCTGCGGCGGGGCGCCGCGCAGGGCCCGCGGCGGTGGGCCCGCGACGTCCGGCCGGTCGAGGAGCCGGGCTGGGACGGGGAGTGGGACGAGGCGGTCCTGACCTTCCGGGACGTCGACCGCTTCGCGCCCTACCTGGCGCGGTTCGCCGACGACGTGGTGGTGCTCGATCCGCCGGACCTGCGCGAGGCGGTGATCCAGCACCTGAAGTCGGTGCTGGCCGCGGCCGGCCCGCATCCGGCGGACGGGCGGGGAGAGCACGGGGGGACGGACGGCCGATGACGGCGAGGACGGCGGCGAAGACGGCCGCGAAGACGGCGGCGACGACGTCCACGGACAGGCTCGCGCGCCTGCTGGCGCTCGTGCCGTACGTGGTGAACCGCGACTCGGTGATGCTCGGCGAGGCGGCCGCCGCGTTCGGAGTCACCGAGAAGCAGTTGATCGACGACCTGAACCTGCTGTGGTGCGTGGAGCTGCGCGCGCCCGACCCCTACTGCCCGATCGACCTGTCCTACGAGGGCGGCGAGATCACCGTCGCGGAGGCCGAGTCGATCGCCCGGCCGCTGCGGCTGAAGGTCGACGAGGCGAGCGCGCTGCTGGTGGCGCTGCGGATGCTGGCCGGGATCCCCGACCTGGACGACCGCGACGCGCTCAGCCGGGTGATCGCCAAGCTGGAGACCGCGGCGGGCGCCGCGGCGGCGGTGTCCAGCAAGGTCGCCGTGGAGGTGGACGCCCGGGGCGGGACGGGCGACTCGGCCCGCACCGCGGTCGGGGCCCTGCGCGACGCGATCGCGGCGGGCCGCCGCGTCCATCTGACCTACTACGTCCCCGCGCGGGACGAGAACACCGAGCGCGACGTCGACCCGATGCGGCTGCTGGTCGTGGAGGGCAACACCTACCTTGAGGGCTGGTGCCGCCGGGCGGAGGGCGTGCGGCTTTTCAAGCTGGACCGGATCGCCGACCTGTCGGTGCTCGACGTACCCGCCGAGGTGCCGGACGATGCGGAGCCGATCGACGTGGACGCCGGCCTGTTCCGCCCCTCGCCGCAGGACGAGGCGGTCACCCTGGAGCTGTCCCCGCGCGGCCGGTGGGTCGCCGACTACTACCCGTGCGAGAGCGTGGAGGAACTGGGGGAGGGGCGGCTCCGGGTCGTCCTGCGCACCCCGGACGCCCGCTGGGTGCGGGGCCTGGCGCTGCGGCTCGGCGACCAGGGCCGCGTCGTCGCCCCGGAGGCGGTCGCGGCCGGGGTGCGGGAGGACGCGGCGCGCGCGCTGGCCCGGTACGGCCTGGCCTGAGCGATCGGATAGCGTGGCGGTCGTGGCGTGGGTCTCGGTTTCGGTGTCGCTCGGCTTCGCCGGGCTGGCCGTGCTCGCCTGGTGCGCGGTCAAGGTGTGGCTCGGCGTGCGGCGTTTCGGACGTGAACTGGAACGCACCCGGCGGCGGCTGGAACCGAAACGGTCGGCGCTGCGCGATGAACTCTCCCGGCTCGAGGACGCTCGGTCGCCACAACCGCCCGGGGACGGCGTACGATCGTGCTGAGTGTCACCTGTTGAAGAGGATTGCCCATGCCGAACATCGGGACTCCCGAACTGCTCATCATCCTGCTGGTCGTCGTCCTGATCTTCGGGTCGGCGAAGCTGCCCCAGCTGGCCCGGTCGCTGGGCAAGTCGGCGCGCATCCTGAAGGCCGAGACCAAGGGCCTGCGCGAGGACGATGACGACGCGCCCGCCGACCGCCCCGCGCAGACCATGCCCGCCTCCCAGGGCGAGGACGCGCGCGAGAAGGCGGCGCGGCTGCGCGAGGAGGCGGCCCGGCTGGAGCGCGAGGCGGCCGCGGGCGAGGGCGGGCAGCGTCCCCGCGGCGCGCTGGGGTCGGGCGAGCCGATCCAGGGCGTGCCGGTGTCGGACCCCGGTCAGGCGCGCAAGGGCTGATCCGGCCCGCGCCCCCGTCCACCCCGACCCCCGAGCCGAATGCCGACGATGAAGCTGAACAGCCGCGACGCCGCCCCCGACGGCCGCATGCCCCTCATGGACCACCTCCGTGAGTTGCGGAACCGGCTCATCAAGGCCGTGCTGGCCTTCGCGGTCGGCGCGGTCATCGGCTGGCTCCTGTTCGACCCGGTCTGGGACTTCCTCAAGCAGCCGTACTGCTCGCTGCCCCAGTCCCACGTGGTCGACAAGGACCAGTGCTCCTTGTTCGTCAACGGGATCTTCTCCTCGTTCTTCCTGAAGCTGAAGATCTCCTGCATCATCGGCGGGGTCATCTCCGCGCCGTTCTGGCTGTACCAGCTCTGGGCGTTCGTGGCGCCCGGCCTGTACCAGCGCGAGCGGCGCTGGACGTACGTGTTCCTCGGCGCCGCGGTCCCGCTGTTCTTCGTCGGCACGGCCCTGGCCTACCTGACCGTCGACAAGGGGCTGGCGATCTTCCTGGGGTTCGTCGCCGACGACGTCAAGCCCCTCATCACGGTCGACAGCTACCTCAGCTACGTGCTGACGATGCTGCTGGTGTTCGGGCTGACGTTCGAGCTGCCGCTGTTCGTGGTCGTGCTGAACATGGCGGGCGTGCTGAGCTCGTCGCGGATCCGCCGGTCCCAGCGGCTGATCCTCTTCGGCATCTTCGTCTTCGCGGCGGTCGCCACGCCGAGCGCCGACCCGTTCACGATGCTCGCGCTCGCGCTGCCGACCGTGGCGCTGTTCGAGATCGCCGCGCTGCTCGCCTTCCTCAACGACCGCAGGCGCGCCCGCCGTCCCGACCCGTACGCGGGCCTGTCCGACGACGAGGCCTCGCCCCTCGACCTCGAGGCGATCGACGCCGAGCTGGAGAAGGGCGACCGGGCCCGCTGATTGGGTATCGGGCCGGTCGAAACCGTAGGCTCGAAGGTATGACCTCCCCCGACACCACGTCGGCCGACGAGAGCCCGGCTCAGCGGTACGCCGCCTATCGCAGGCGGACCGCGGGGCACGGCCCGGCCCTGCTGGACTTCCGGACGCTCTACGACTTCGAGCTCGACGCGTTCCAGCTCGAGGCGTGCCAGGCCCTGGAGGACGGCAGCGGCGTGCTCGTCGCCGCCCCTACCGGTTCCGGGAAGACGGTGGTGGGGGAGTTCGCCGTCCACCTCGCCCTGACCGGCGGCACCAAGTGCTTCTACACCACGCCGATCAAGGCGCTGTCGAACCAGAAGTACGCCGACCTCGTCCGCCGGTACGGCCCGGAGAAGGTGGGCCTGCTCACCGGCGACAACAGCGTCAACGGGGAGGCGCCGATAGTCGTCATGACGACCGAGGTCCTGCGGAACATGCTGTACGCGGGCTCGCAGACCCTCGCCGGGCTGGCGTTCGTCGTGATGGACGAGGTGCACTACCTCGCCGACCGGTTCCGCGGCGCCGTCTGGGAAGAAGTGATCATCCACGTCCCGGACTCGGTGCGGATCGTGGCGCTGTCGGCGACCGTCAGCAACGCCGAGGAGTTCGGCGAGTGGCTGCACGAGGTCCGCGGCGACACCGCGGTGATCGTGGACGAGCACCGCCCCGTCCCGCTGTTCCAGCACATGCTGGTGGGGACGCGGCTGTACGACCTGTTCGTCGACACCGGCAAGAGCGGCGACCGGCAGGCCAGGCTGAACCCGCAGCTGACGCGCATGGCCGTGGAGGAGGTCCGGCGCGCCAAGGTCAACCAGGGGCGCCGCACCGGCCGCCGCCGCGCGCCGCGCCCGCAGCGGTTCCGGCCGCCCGCCCGGCCGGACGTGATCGAGCGGCTGGAGCGCGCCGGGCTCCTCCCGGCGATCACGTTCATCTTCAGCCGGGCCGGCTGCGACGCCGCCGTCCTGCAGTGCCTGCACGCCGGGATCCGGCTGACCTCCAAGGAGGAGGCCGAGGAGATCCGCGCGCACGCCGAGCTGCGCACCGCCGACATCGCGCCGGAGGACCTGCGGATCCTCGGCTACGGCGACTTCCTGGCCGCCCTGGAGCGCGGCGTCGCCGCCCACCACGCCGGGATGCTCCCCACGTTCAAGGAGATCGTCGAAGAGCTGTTCACCCGTGGGCTGATCAAGGCGGTGTTCGCCACCGAGACGCTCGCGCTCGGCATCAACATGCCGGCCCGCACCGTGGTGATCGAGAAGCTGGACAAGTGGAACGGCGAGGCCCACGTCGACCTCACCCCGGGCGAGTACACCCAGCTCACCGGGCGCGCCGGGCGGCGCGGCATCGACGTCGAGGGCCACGCCGTCGTGGTGTGGGGCCCGAACGTCGAGCCCGCGTCCGTGGCCGGGCTGGCGGGCACCCGCACCTACCCGCTGAACTCCAGCTTCCGGCCGTCCTACAACATGGCCGTCAACCTCGTCGGCGCCGTCGGCATCGAGCGCGCCCGCACGCTCCTCGAGGAGTCGTTCGCGCAGTTCCAGGCCGACCGCGCCGTGGTCGGCCTGGCCCGGCAGGTGCACAAGAACGAGCAGGCCCTCGAGGGCTACGCCAAGGCGGCCGAGTGCCACCTCGGCGACTTCATGGAGTACGCCGCGATGCGGCGGCGGCTGTCGGACCGCGAGTCGGAGCTGTCGCGCGAGCGCGCGGGCGCCCGCCGCGCCGAGGCCGCCCGGTCGCTGGAGCGGCTGCGGCCGGGCGACGTCATCCTCGTCCCGTCCGGGCGGCGCTCGGGCCTCGCCGTCGTCCTGGACCCGGGCGTCGGCCGCCGCTCCGACGGGCCCGCGCCGCTCGTGCTGACGGTGAACCGGTCCGTGCAGCGGCTGTCGATCCAGGACTTCCCGCGCGCCGTCGAGCCCGTCGAGCGGATCCGCATCCCGAAGTCCTTCAGCCCCCGCAACCCGCAGGACCGCCGCGACCTCGCCTCCACGCTGCGCAACAAGGTCCCGGACGACGTCCGCGAGCGCAGGCGCACGCGCGGCGACTCGCCCGCCACCGACGACGCCGAGATCACCCGGCTGCGCGCCGAGCTGCGCCGGCACCCGGTGCACGGCTGCGACAAGCGCGAGGAGCACGCCCGCTGGGCCGAGCGCTACCACCGCCTGGAGCGCGAGACCGAGCAGCTCCGGCGCCGCGTCGAGGGCCGCTCCCAGGTCATCGCCCGCACGTTCGACCGCGTCTGCGCCGTCCTGCAGCAGCTCGGCTACCTCGAGGGCGACTCCGTCACCGCCGAGGGGCGCCGCCTCGGCCGCATCTACAACGAGCTGGACCTGCTCACCGCCGAGAGCCTGCGCGAGGGCCTGTGGGAGAAGCTCGGCCCGGCCGAGCTGGCGGCGTGCGTGTCCGCCCTCGTCTACGAGTCGCGGCAGCCCGACGACGCCGCTCCGCCCCGCACGCCCTCCGGTCCCGCGCAGGACGCGCTGGCCGCGATGGTGCGGCTGTGGGGCCAGCTGGAGTCGGTCGAGCACGACAACCGGGTCTCGTTCCTGCGCGAGCCCGACCTCGGCTTCGCGTGGACCGCCTACCGGTGGGCCAAGGGCGACGACCTCGACGAGGTGCTGCTGGAGAGCGACCTCACCGCGGGCGACTTCGTACGGGCCGTCAAGCAGCTGCTCGACCTGCTCGGGCAGGTCACCGACGCCGCGCCCCCGAACAGCCACATCCGCAAGACCGCCCGCCGCGCCATGGACGCCATGCGCCGCGGCGTCGTCGCCTACTCCTCGGTCGCCTAGGCGGTGCGGCGCCGGGCCCGCCGCGCCGAGAGGGTCCGGTCGACGCGGTAGGCGGCCAGGCGCACCAGGAGCGGCTCCGGCGGGCGCCTCAGCCACCCCGGCGTCAGGCGGTAGGTGAGGCCGGCCGTCCGCAGCAGCGCGCCGGCCGCTCGCCGGCGGGCCGGAGTCCACGGCAGGCCGTACCCGTCGCGCAGCTCGTCCGGCAGGAGCGCGGCCGTGACGAGCCGGAAGACGGCGAGCGCGGGGAAGAGGATCCGCAGGCGGCGGGGCCACAGGACGGCGGCGGCGACCTCGCGGGCGGTGTCGGCGACCTCCAGCGCGGCGAGCGTGTCGGCCATGTAGGCGCGGAAGGCGGCGAGGTCGGGCGGCTGCGACTCCAGGGGGCAGCCGAGGACCTCGGCGACGACCCTCGACTGCCGGTAGTACGCCTCGGCCAGACCGGGGTCGTCGCCCCGCATGACCTGCTCGTAGACGTGCAGGGCCGAGTCGATGAGGGTCGCGTTGACCCACATCTGGAGGTCGGGGTCGTTGCCGGAGTAGCCCTCGCCGCGCACCGTCGTGTGGATGCCGCGGACCTTCGCCGCGATGCGCGCCACCTGCTCCGGCGTGCCGAAGGTGACGACGAGCAGGAAGTCGAGGGTGCCGAACAGCCGCGCCAGGGGGCGGTCGGCGAAGTCGCTGTGCTCGGCGACGCCGCGCGCCACGGCCGGGTGGGCGAGCTGCATGAGCAGGGCCCGGCCGGCCGCGAGGCCGACCAGCGGCTCGGCGGCCAGGTTCCGCAGGACGTCGCGCTCTCCGAGCCGGTCGGTCGTGATCTCGGACGGGGCGGTCACGGCGCCTCCCGGGGGTCGGATCCTGCCGGGTCATCCTCCCGCACCTATTGGCAGATGGTCAATAACGCCCCGGCACCCTCGGAAAGACCCGGACGAACCCCGGTGAAGACTGCAATAACTACCAAGGCTGTGAAAAAACCTCGTACGGCCCAGTTCCCGGTGGCACAATCAGGCGCTTCACCGGAACACGAGAAAGGCCCCGACCGTGGCCATCCGCGACAAGATGCGCGCCAACGCGGCCCACGTCCTGCAGCCGGGCGAGAACATCCAGGCGGTGTTCGGCGCCCAGACCACCAGCCAGTACTTCGCTCTGCTCTCGTACTGGATCATCATCTTCAGCAACGCCTACCGGGTCGTCGTGGTGACCGACCGGCGCATCCTCGTGTGCCGGTCCGGGCGGCTGCGCATGACGCCGGTCAACGAGGTCCTGCGGGAGCTGCCCCGCGGCACCCGGATCGGCCCGCCGAGCGGGCTGTGGTGGCGCTGCGAGACGCTCGGCGAGCGCCTCTACATCCACAAGCGGTTCCACAAGGACGTCAACGCCGCCGACGGCGTCGCCGCCTGACGCCCTCCCCGGCCCGACGCCCTGCCCGGTCCCCGGGCAGGGCGTCTCGTCGTCTCCGCCCCTGGCGCTCGTCCTCTCGGCCCAGGTGGGATCGGCTTCCAGGAGGAGATGGCTCCCGTTCCGGGGCGCTAGTGTGATCCTGATCACGGACCAACCGCGAGAGAGCGAGCCGGGAGAGGCATGATCGAGGCGGAGAACCTCACCAAGCGCTACGGCGACAAGACCGCCGTGGACGACCTGACCTTCACGGTCGCCCCCGGGCGGGTAACCGGGTTCCTCGGCCCGAACGGCGCCGGGAAGTCGACGACCATGCGGCTGCTGCTCGGCCTCGACCGGCCGGACCGCGGGGACGCCCGGATCCACGGCCGCCACTACCGCGACCTGAACGCCCCGATGCGCGTCGTCGGCGCGCTGCTGGAGGCGCGGGCCGTGCACACCGGCCGCAGCGCCTACAACCACCTGCTGTGCCTCGCCCAGACGCAGGGCATCGGCAGGAAGCGCGTCGACGAGGTGGTCGAGCTCGTCGGCCTCACCGGCGCCGCCCGCAAGCGCGCTGGCGGCTTCTCGCTCGGCATGGGGCAGCGGCTCGGCATCGCCGCCGCGCTGCTCGGCGACCCGTCCGTGCTCATCCTGGACGAGCCCGTCAACGGCCTCGACCCCGAGGGCATCGTCTGGATCCGCACGCTCATGCAGCACCTCGCCGCCGAGGGCCGCACGGTGTTCGTCTCCAGCCACCTGATGAACGAGATGGCCGTCACCGCCGAGCACCTCATCGTCATCGGCCGCGGCCGGCTGATCGCGGACTGCTCCACCGAGGAGTTCATCGAGCGCAGCACCGAGAAGACGGTGATCGTCCGCAGCCCGGACGCCGCCCGCCTCGCCGCCCTCGTCACCGCCGAAGGGGGCGGCGCCGTCCCGGACGGCGACGGGCTGCTCACCGTGACGCACATGGAGGCGCCCCGCGTCGGGGAGCTGGCCGCCGCCGAGGGGATCGTCCTGCACGAGCTCACCCCGACCCGCGGCTCGCTGGAGTCGGCGTTCATGGAGCTGACCCGCGACAGCGTCGAATACGGCGCGGCGGGCGCGGGCGCGCCCGTGCCGGCCGCCGTCCCCGCCCAGGAGGGGGAGACCCGATGACCACGGCCACCACGCCCGCCGCCGACCCCGCCGAGCACCCCCGGCCGGGCTTCGGGCGGCTGCTGCTCTCCGAGTGGACGAAGATCCGCACCGTCCGGTCCACGCTCTGGACGCTGATCCTGCTCGTCCTCCTCGACCTCGGCTTCACCGCGCTGTTCGTCGGCCTCACCGTCGCGCAGTGGGACAAGACCGATCCCGCCGACCGCGCCCAGGTCGTCGCCGACCCGACCGGCTTCATCCTCGGCAGCGGGTTCTTCCTCAGCCAGCTGACCATCTGCGTGCTCGGCGTGCTGGTCATCGCCTCGGAGTACTCCACCGGCATGATCCGCGCGAGCCTGCTCGCGGTGCCGCGGCGGCTGCCCGTGCTGTGGGCCAAGTCCCTGGTGTTCGCGGCGGTCGTCCTCGTCCTCGGCGTCGCGGTGTCGTTCGCCTCGTTCTTCATCGGCTCGGCGCTCATCGGCGACAAGGCCGAGGTCTCGCTCGCCGACGAGGGCGTGCTGCGCGCCGTCGTCGGCGGCGGCCTCTACCTGGCGATGCTCGGGCTGTTCGCCCTGGCGATCGGCGCGATCGTGCGGCACACCGCCGGCGGCATCACCGGCGTCATCGGCTTCGTGCTCGTGCTGGCGCCGCTCGCGCAGCTGCTGCCCGGCAGCATCGGCGACCACATCCACGCCTACCTGCCGTCCGAGGCGGGCCATCTCATCGCCCAGGCCCGCCAGGGCCAGAACGACCTGCTGACCCCCTGGCAGGGGTACGGGGTGTTCGCGCTCTGGACGGCCGTGCTGCTCGCCGTGGCCGCCGTCCTGCTCAAGCGCCGCGACGCCTAGCGGTGCTTCTCGGTCCCGGCCCGCGGCGTCGGGGGAGTACCGGCTGGTCGCCGGGTACGGGAAGGGCATGCTGGACCAGCCCGAGGAGAGGGAGTCCCGGCCGAACGCGCTCCGCGACTACGCCCTCATAGCCGACGGGGAGCGCGGCGCCCTCGTGGGCCCGGACGGGGACTTCGCGTGGATGTGCTTCCCGGCCTGGGACTCGCCGCCCGCCTTCGGGGGCCTCCTCGGCGGCCCCGGCGCCTACGTGGTCCAGCCCGCGGCCCGTCGGTGGGTCTGGGGCGGCTACTACGCCGACCGCGGGCTCATCTGGCACAGCCGGTGGGTGACCGGCGACGGCGCCATCCTGGAGTGCCGCGAGGCACTCGCCCGCCCGGCGGTCTCCGACCGGGCGGTCGTCCTGCGGAGCTGCCGGGCCGTGCGGGGCCGGTCCCGCGTCCGCGCCCTGCTGGACGTGCGCACCGGCCCGGGCGCCGCCCGGATGCGGGACCCGCGCCGCGACGGCGCGGAGTGGACCGCCCGCGGCGGCGGCGCGTCGCTGCGCTGGCTCGGCGCGGAGGAGGCCGTCGTGCGGGCGGGCGGCGACGGCGGGCCCGTGCTCGACCTCGCCTTCGACCTGGAGGAGGGCGAGACCCGCCACCTGGTCCTCGAGGTCGCGGCGGGCGGGGGCGGCGGACCGCTGGACGCCGCCGCGCTCTGGGAGGCCACCGAGCGGGACTGGCACGAGGCCGTGCCGCACTGCCGCGACACCATCGCGCCGCGCGACGCCCGCCTCGCCTACTCCGTCCTCACCGGCCTCACCGCCTCCGGCGGCGGGATGGTGGCCGCCGCCACGACGGCGCTGCCGGAGCGCTCGAACGAGGGCCGCAACTTCGACTACCGCTACGCCTGGATCCGCGACCAGTGCTTCGCGGGGCGGGCCGTCGCCGTCCACGGCGGGCCGCCCGGACTCCTGCGCGACGCCGTGGGGTTCGTGTCCGCCCGAGTCCTCGCCGACGGGGACCGGCTGAAACCCGCCTACACCGTCAGCGGCGGGAAGGTGCCGGACGAGAGCGCCAGCGGCCTGCCCGGCTACCCCGGCGCCCAGGCGGTCGTCGGGAACAGGGCCGGCGACCAGTTCCAGCTCGACGCGCTGGGGGAGGCGCTGCTGCTGCTGTCCGCCGCCGCCGAGCACGACCGCCGCGAGCCGGAGGCGGTGGAGGCCGCCCGCGTCGCGGTCGACGCCGTCGCCCGCGGCTGGACCCGGCCCGAGGCGGGGATCTGGGAGATCCACGACGACCTGTGGACGCATTCGCGCCTGACCTGCGTCGCCGGCCTGCGCCAGGCGGCCCGGACGCTGGCGGGCCGCGCCGAGGCCGGCCGGTGGACCGCGCTCGCCGACGCCATCCTCGCCGAGACCTCCCGCACCTCGCTCACCCCCGAGGGCCGCTGGAAGCGCGCGCCCGGTGACGACCGCGTGGACGCGGCGCTGCTGATCCCCCCGCTGCGGGGCGCGCTCCCGAGCGACGACCCCCGCACCGCCGCGACGCTGCGGGCGGTGCGCGAGGACCTCGTCGAGGAGGGGTTCGTCTACCGCTACCGGGTCGGGGACCGGCCGCTCGGCGTGGCCGAGGGCGCCTTCATCCTCTGCGGCTTCTTCCTCGCGCTCGCCGAGGACCGCCAGGGCCACACCGCCCGCGCCCTCGCGACCTTCGAGCGGACCCGGTCGGGCTGCGCGACCAGCGGCCTGTTCTCCGAGGAGTACGACGTCAAGCAGCGGCAGCTGCGCGGCAACATGCCCCAGGCGTTCGTGCACGCCCTCCTGCTGGAGGCCGCCCACCGCCTGGCGCACTGATCCCGGGGGAGGCCGGCCCGGAAATCCGGGCGCCGCGATTGAAGCGCGGTTTCCGGGATAGTCGCTTCGACATGGCTGTATCGGCGGAGGGCACCAGGCAGGAGCAGAGGCGGGAGGCCGCGGCGTCCCGAGGGCGGGCCGCGCTGCGGCGCGCGCTCACCGAGCGGGTGGACGGCGAGGTCCGGTTCGATCCCGGCTCCCGGGCCGCCTACTCCCACGACTCGTCCAACTACCAGCAGCCGCCCATCGGGGTGGTGGTCCCGCGGACGGTCGAGGCAGGCGCGGAGGCCGTCCGGGTATGCGCCGAGCACGACGTCCCGGTCCTGTCCCGCGGCGGCGGGACGAGCCTGGCGGGGCAGTGCGTCAACAACGCCGTGGTCGTCGACTGGTCCAAGTACTGCCGCGCGCTGGTCTCGGTCGACCCGGAGGCGCGCCGCGCCGTCGTCGAGCCCGGCGCGTGCCTGGACGATCTGAACGAGCGGCTGTCGGAGCACCGGCTGATGGTCGGCCCGAAGCCCTCCACCCACGACACCTGCACGATCGGCGGGATGATCGGCAACAACTCGTGCGGCGCGTCCGCGCAGGCGTACGGGAAGATGGTCGACTCCGTCGTGCGGCTGGAGGTGCTGACCTACGACGGGCTGCGGATGTGGGTCGGCGAGACCTCGGACGAGGAGTACGAGCGGATCCTCGCCGAGGGCGGTCGGCGCGCCGAGGTCTACCGGGCGCTGCGCGAGCTGCGCGACGACGGCATGGAGCTGATCCGCACCCGCTACCCCGACATCCCGCGCCGGGTGTCCGGCTACAACCTGGACTCGCTGCTGCCGGAGAAGGGCTTCGACGTGGCCCGCGCCCTCGTCGGCTCGGAGGGCACGCTCGTCACCGTCCTGCGCGCGGAGATCCGCCTGGTGCCGGTCCCGGCGTTCGAGTCGCTCGCCGTCCTCGGCTACGACGACATCGCGGCCGCCGGGGACGCCGTGCCGCGCGTCCTGCCTTCGGATCCGCTCGCGCTGGAGGGCATGGACGAGCAGCTCCTCGACCTGGCCAAGCGCGACCACCTCGCCGCGCCACGGGTGGTGGAGGACATGCCGGAGGGAGCGGGCTGGCTCATGGTCCGCTTCGGCGGCGACACCAGGGACGAGGCCGACGGCAGGGCCCGCGCCCTCCTCGAGGAGATCGAGAACGGGCCGAACCCGCCGCGCTGCACGTTCGTGCACGACCCGCACGAGGAGGAGCTGCTCTGGAAGGTGCGCGAGGCGGGGCTGGGCGCGACCGCCTACCCGCCCGGGCAGCCCGACACGCACGAGGGCTGGGAGGACTCCGCGGTCCCGCCCGACCGGCTCGGCGACTACCTGCGCGACTTCCGCGCCCTCGTCGAGGAGTTCGGCTACGGCCCCGTCTCCCTCTACGGGCACTTCGGGCAGGGGTGCGTGCACACCCGCATCCCGTTCGACCTGGAGGACGAGCGCGGCGCCTCCCGGTACCGCCGTTTCGTCGAGCGCGCCGCCCGCCTCGTCGCGGACTACGGCGGGTCGCTGTCGGGCGAGCACGGCGACGGCCAGGCCCGCGGCGAACTCCTGCCGATCATGTTCGGGGACGAGGTGGTCCGGCTGTTCGAGCGGTTCAAGGCGGTCTTCGACCCGGGGAACCGGATGAACCCCGGCAAGATCGTCCACCCGTACCGGCTGGACGACGACCTCGACCACCTCGCCTACGACCCCGCCGAGCCGGACACCTACTTCTCCTTCCCCGACGACCACCACCGCTTCGCCCACGCCGCGTCCCGCTGCGTCGGGATCGGCAAGTGCCGGGCGTCGTCGGGCGGCGTCATGTGCCCGAGCTACCGGGTGACGGGGGAGGAGGAGCACTCCACCCGCGGCCGGGCCCGCGTCCTGATGGAGATGATGCGCGGGATGCCCGGCGCCGGCACGCCGAACCCGTCGGTGCCGGGGCCGGGCGGCGCCGCCGTCATCACCGACGGCTGGCGGTCCGAGGACGTCCGCGACGCCCTGGACCTGTGCCTGGCATGCAAGGGCTGCCGCAGCGACTGCCCGGTCAACGTGGACATGGCCACCTACAAGGCCGAGTTCCTCGCCCACCACTACAAGGGCCGGATCCGTCCGCCCGCGCACTACACGATGGGCTGGCTGCCCCTGTGGGCCCGGATCGCGGCGCTCGCGCCGGGCGCCGCCAACGCGGCGCTGCACGCCCCCGTCCTGGGCGGGATCGCCAAGCGGGCCGGCGGCATCGACCCGCGCCGCGAGATGCCCCGGTTCGCCGGCGAGCGGTTCACCGACTGGTTCAGGCGCCGGCCCCCGCGCGGCGGGGGCAGGCGGGTCGTGCTGTGGCCCGACACCTTCACGAACAACTTCCACCCGCACATCGGCAAGGCCGCCGTCCGGGTCCTGGAGGCGACCGGCCACCGGGTCGAGGTCCCGCCGGTCCCGCTGTGCTGCGGCCTGACCTGGATCTCCACGGGGCAGCTCGGCGTGGCCTCCCGCGTGCTGCGCCGCACCGTCCGGGCGCTCGCGCCCCGGCTGCGCGACGGCGTCCCGGTGGTCGGGCTGGAGCCGAGCTGCACGGCGGTGTTCCGCGCCGACGCCCCCGAGCTGATGGAGGGCGACGCGGTCGAGGACGACGTCAAGCGGCTCCGCGACCAGACCCGCACCCTCGCCGAGCTGCTCGACGAGCACCAGGAGGAGTCCGGCGGCGCCTCGCCCGGCGCGTCCCACGACGTGGTCGCCGGGCTCGACACGCCGAAGGTCGGCGCGATCGCCCAGCCGCACTGCCACCAGCACGCCGTGATGGGCTTCGGCGCCGACCAGCGGGTGCTGTCGCGCGCCGGGGTGGACGTGCGGACGCTCGACGTCGGCTGCTGCGGTCTCGCGGGGAACTTCGGCTTCGAGGCCGGCCACTACGAGGTCTCCACCGCGATAGCCGAGCAGGGCGTCTGGCCCGAGGTCCGGGACGCCGCGCCCGGGACGGAAGTCCTGGCCGACGGGTTCTCCTGCCGGACGCAGATCGAGGCGGGGACCGGCGCCCGGCCGCGCCATCTCGCCGAACTCCTCGCCGATCTGCTACCCGAGGACGACGGTCCGTGACCGGCGGTGGGGCGGTTCCGGGCCGCGTTGGCGCGCGCGGGACCTGCCCCTGTAGAAAGTCGTCATGAACGCGCTGGACGACGACGGCGTCGACGCGGTGACCTCGGCGCTCCTGACGGCGTCCCGGCTGCTGGTGGCGGTCTCGGTGCGCTCCCTGGCGGCCGCGGAGGGCGCCGTCACGCTGCCGCAGTTCCGTCTCCTGGTGGTGCTGTCCTCGCAGGGGCCGGCCAAGCTCGTGACGCTCGCCGGCCTCCTGGAGGTCAACCCCTCGACGGCGCTGCGCATGGTGGACCGGCTGGCCGCCGCCGGGCTGGTGGACCGGCAGGCGAGCCCCGACAGCGGCCGCGAGGTCCGCATCCAGCTCACCCCGGCCGGGCGCGGCATCGTCGACGACGTGACCGCCCGCCGCCGCGCCGACATCGCCGCGGTGGTGTCCCGGATGCCGGCCGGGCAGCGGCGCGCCCTCGTCGACGCCCTGCGCGCCTTCACCGAGGCCGGCGGCGAGCCGCCGCTGACCTCGCTGTCGCAGCTCGGCTGGACCTGACCGCCGGGCCGAACCGGTCCGCGTCCGGTCGAGATCCCGTCGAACCTCCGCGACCGGACGCGCGTACTGCGCATCGACGCCCCTTCCCCCAGACCGAAAGGCGGCGGCGGATGCGAGAACCCCGACCGGTCGTCGCGGCGCTGTGCGGCCTCGCCGCGGCGCTGCTGCTCGGCGCCTGCGCGCCGATCGGCCGCCAGGCCTCCGACGGCGGCGCCGTGGCGCCGCAGGCGGGCGCCGCGGACGCGGCGCAGTCGACCGTCGACACCCCGTGGGGGCCGCTCGGCCCCGCCGACCGGGAGCTGATCGTGAAGGTCCGGCAGGCGGGGCTGTGGGAGATCCCCGTCGGCCGGGAGGCCGAGCGCCGCGCCTCCCGGGCCGCGACCCGGCGCAACCTCGGCGAGATCGCCCGCCAGCACGTGCGCCTCGACGCGCTGGACCGGGCCGTCGCCGCGAAGCTGAACGTCCCGCTGCCGAACCAGCCCACCGCCGACCAGCAGAGCTGGATGTCGGAGATCACCGGCAAGTCCGGCAACGACTACGACCGGACCGCCGTCGCCCGGCTGCGGATGGCGCACGGGCAGATCTACCCGGCGATCGGAGCCGTCCGCGGCAGCACCCGCAACACTCTCGTGCGGGACTTCTCCGAGCAGTGCGAGACGTTCGTGCGCACCCACATGCGGCTGCTGGAGGGCACGGGCTTCGTCACCGGCGACATGCTGCCCGATCCGCCGCAGGCCACGGGCGCGCCCCCGGCGGGGAGCCCGGGCCAGCCGTACAGCCCCGCTCCGCCCGCGACCTCGCTGCTCGGCGGCGGGCAGTAGGCCGGACCGGGGAGCCGTGCGGGGGCGGGCCCGGTCAGGCGGGCAGCTCGGCGAGCAGCTCGTCCAGGGTCGCGCCGAGCGGGGCGTCCAGGGTGACCAGGGCGTGCGGGTCGCCGCGGGTCGCGCCCCGGTTGACGATGGCCACCGGCACGCCGTGCCGCGCCGCGTGCCGGACGAACCGGTAGCCCGACAGCACGGTCAGCGACGACCCGAGCACCACCAGCGCGCCCGCGCGTTCGGTCAGCGCGTAGCAGGCCCGGACGCGGGCCGGCGGCACGTTCTCCCCGAAGAAGATCACGTCGGGCTTGAGCGCGCCGCCGCACCGCTCGCAGCCCACGATCCGGAACGCCTCGACGGCCTCGTCGGGCAGGACGGCGTCGCCGTCGGGGTTGACCGCCTCGGCGCCGGCCGCCCAGCCGGGGTTGGCCTCGCGCAGCCGCTCGTCCAGCCGCTCGCGCGCGGACCGCTCCCCGCAGGCCAGGCAGAGGACGCGGTCCAGCGCGCCGTGCAGCTCGATCACCTCGCGCGCCCCGGCGGCCTGCTGGAGCCCGTCGACGTTCTGGGTGATGATCCCGGCGAGGAGGCCGCGCCGCTGCAGTTCGGCGACCGCGCGGTGCCCCGCGTTCGGGCGGGCCCGCGCGATGTGCCGCCAGCCGATGTGGCTGCGCGCCCAGTAGCGGCGGCGCGCCGCCTCGCTCCCGGTGAAGGCCTGGTAGGTCATCGGCGCCGCGCGCCGCCGGCGGCCCGTCTCCCCGCGGTAGTCGGGGATGCCCGACTCGGTCGACAGGCCAGCCCCGCTCAGCACCACCACGTCGCCGTCCGAGACGAGGTCGGCCAGCATCCGCAGCCCGGTCCGCGTCCCGCTCTCCACAGCCTCCGTCACTCTTCCATGGTGCACGACCGGGACGGGTGCGGCACGGTGCGCCCCTGGGGCGAAGCGGCGGCGGGGAGGATCGCGCCCGTTCCCGCGTCCCCACATACCGGGCGTGTCGGTTGTGAGGCCCAGTTAACGCGGGGATGACGGCGGCGATGCCTCCGGGAAATACGGGCCGCCGACGATCGGGGCCATGGGAGCCGACAGCAGACCGGACAAGCGCCTGGTCGTCGCCGGCCACGGGCCGGCCGCGCACCGCCTGGTGGAGGCGGTGCGCGAGCGCGACACCGCCGGCACGTGGACGATCACGGTGATCGGCGAGGAGCCCAGGACCGCCTACGACCGGGTGGCATTGACGACGCATCTGGAGGGCGCCGACCTCGCCTACCCGGCGCACGACGGCGCGGTCACCGTGCGGACGGGCGAGCGGGTCACCGGGATCGACCGCGCCGCCCGGACCGTCACGACCTCGGCGGGGGGCGCCGTCGCCTACGACGCGCTCGTCCTGGCCACCGGGTCGTCGCCGTTCGTGCCGCCGGTCGAGGGCAGGGACCTGCCGGGGGTGTTCGTCTACCGCACGATCGACGACCTGGACGCGATCCGCGCCTACGCGCGCGGCAAGGAGACCGGGGCCGTCGTCGGCGGAGGACTGCTCGGCCTGGAGGCGGCCCGCGCGATCCAGGGCCTCGGCCTGCGCAGCGGCGTCGTGGAGGTGGCGCCCTGGCTGATGCCCCGCCAGCTGGACGAGGGCGGTGGCGCGATGCTGCGCCGCCACATCGAGGCGCTCGGCATGGCCGTGCACGCGGGCACCCCGATGCGCGCCCTGGAGGCGGGGGAGGACGGATCCGTCCGCCGCGTCGTCCTGGAGGACGGCACGGTGGTCGACGCGGAGGTCGTGGTGTTCTCCGCCGGGATCCGCCCGCGCGACGAGCTGGCCCGCGGCTGCGGCCTGCCGGTGGGGGAGCGCGGCGGGATCGTGGTGGACGCCTCCTGCCGCACCGAGGACCCCGCCGTCTTCGCGATCGGCGAGTGCGCCCTCGTCGGCGGCGCGGTGTACGGGCTGGTCGGGCCCTGCTTCTCCATGGCCGAGGTGGTCGCCGACCGGCTGCTGTCCGAGGCGAGCACCGCGGTGTTCGAGGGCGCGGACATGTCGACCAAGCTCAAGCTGATGGGCGTCGACGTCGCCAGCTTCGGCGACCCGTTCGCCGGCCCCGAGCAGGGCGCCCTCGGCGTCACCTACACCGACCCCGTCGCCGGCGTCTACAAGAGGCTCGTCGTCAGCGACGACGCGCGGACCCTGCTCGGCGGCGTCCTCGTCGGCGACGCCGAGTCCTACGGGACGCTGCGCGCCCACGTCGGCGGGAGCCTTCCGGGCGCGCCCGAGCAGATGCTGTTCGGCGGGACCGAGGCCGCGGGCGGCGACCTGCCCGGCGCGACGGTCATCTGCTCCTGCAACAACGTCACCGCCGAGGGCATCCGCTGCGCGATCGCCGAGCACTCCCTCACCGACGTGCCGGGCGTGAAGGAATGCACCCGGGCCGGGACGAGCTGCGGCAGCTGCGTCCCGCTGGTGAAGCGGATCCTGGACGCCGAGCTGACCGCCGCCGGGATCGAGGTCAGCAAGGCGCTCTGCGAGCACTTCGCCTACAGCCGCGCCGAGCTGTTCGACATCGTCCGGGCGGGGCGGGTCACGAGCTTCACCCAGCTCGTCGAGGAGCACGGGACGGGCCGCGGCTGCGACATCTGCAGGCCGGTCGTCGCCTCCATCCTCGCCAGCCTCGGCAACGGCCACATCCTGGAGGGCGAGCAGGCGGCGCTGCAGGACACCAACGACCACTTCCTCGCCAACCTGCAGAAGAACGGCACCTACTCGGTGGTCCCGCGGGTCCCCGGCGGGGAGATCACCCCCGAGCGGCTCATCGTGATCGGGGAGGTGGCGCGCGACTTCGGCCTCTACACCAAGATCACCGGCGGGCAGCGGATCGACCTGTTCGGCGCCCGCGTCGAGCAGCTGCCCGAGATCTGGCGGCGGCTCGTCGAGGCCGGGTTCGAGTCCGGCCACGCCTACGGCAAGGCGCTGCGCACGGTGAAGTCGTGCGTCGGGTCCACCTGGTGCCGCTACGGCGTCCAGGACTCGGCGGCGATGGCGATCCGCCTGGAGCTGCGGTACCGGGGGCTGCGCGCCCCGCACAAGCTGAAGTCGGCCGTGTCCGGCTGCGCCCGCGAGTGCGCCGAGGCGCAGAGCAAGGACTTCGGCGTCATCGCCACCGAGAACGGCTGGAACCTCTACCTCGGCGGGAACGGCGGCATGCGGCCCCGGCACGCCGACCTGTTCGCCACCGACCTCGCCGACGACGAGCTGATCACTCTCATCGACCGGTTCCTGATGTTCTACATCCGCACCGCCGACCGGCTGCAGCGCACCGCGACCTGGCTGGAGTCCCTCGACGGCGGCCTGGACTACCTGCGCGAGGTCATCGTGGACGACCGGCTCGGCATCTGCGCCGACCTCGACGCCGCCATGGCCCGCCACGTCGCGTCCTACTCCGACGAGTGGCGCGACACCCTCGACGACCCCGAGCGGCTCCGCCGGTTCGTCTCGTTCGTGAACGCGCCGCAGACCCCCGACCCGAGCATCGCCTTCGGGACCGAGCGCGACCAGATCCGACCCCTGCCCCTGGAGGTGAAGCGGTGAGTCCCGCAGACACCGCCGGCATCGTCGTCGTCGGCAACGGCATGGCCGGCTCGCGGTTCGTGGACGAGCTGCGGGCCCGGGACGCCGCCACGCCGGTGACGGTGTTCGGCGCGGAGGCGCAGCGCCCCTACAACCGGATCCTGCTGTCGAACGTCCTGGCCGGGATGACGCGGCCCGACCACATCAGCCTGGTCGACGCCGCCTGGTACGCCTCCCACGGCGTGGACGCCCGGCTCGGCGTCGAGGTCACCCGCATCGACCGCGAGGCGCGGACCGTCCACGCCTCGGACGGGACCGTCACCCCCTACGGGACGCTCGTCCTCGCGACCGGCAGCACCGCGTTCATCCCGCCGATGCCGGGCCTGCGGGACGGCCTGCCGCGCGGCGCGCAGGTCTTCCGCACCCTGGAGGACTGCCGCCGCATCTCCGAGCTGGCCGAGTCGGCGCGCCGCGCGGTCGTCGTCGGCGGCGGCCTGCTCGGCATCGAGGCCGCGCGCGGGCTCATGGGGCGCGGGCTGGAGGTGACCGTCCTGCACCTGGCCGGGCACCTCATGGAGCGCCAGCTCGACCCCGCCGCCGGGAAGGTCCTGGCCCGCACGCTGGCGGCCCTCGGCATCGGCACCCGGCTGCAGGCCGAGGTGGCGGGGCTGCGGACCGCCGGCGGCGCGGTGACCGGCGTCGAGCTGGGCCTGCCCGGCGGCGGGACGGAGGTCATCGACACCGACCTGGTCATCCTGGCCTGCGGCGTGCGGCCCGAGGTGTCGCTAGCCCGGAAGGCGGGCCTGGCGGTCGGCCGGGCCGTGGTCGTCGACGACGAGCTGCGGTCGGTCACCGACCCGTCCGTGCGCGCCATCGGCGAGTGCTCCGAGCACCGCGACGAGGTGTACGGGCTGGTGGCGCCCGCGTGGGAGCAGGCGGCGGTGCTCGCGGGCCTGCTCGCCGGCACCGAGCCCGCGGCGCGGTTCACCGGCGCCCGCCAGATCACCCGGCTCAAGGCCGCCGGGATCGAGCTGGCGTCGATGGGCGAGACGCACTTCGGCGACGACGACGAGGACGTGGAGGTCGTGCGCTTCACCGACGCCGCGCGCGGCACCTACAAGAAGGCGGTGATCAGGGACGGGCGCCTGATCGGCGCGATCCTGCTCGGGGAGACCTCCACCGCCGGGACGCTCACCCAGCTCTACGACCGGGCCGCGCCGCTGCCCGCCGAGCGCCTCGGCCTGCTGTTCCCCGGCGCCGGCGGCGCCGCCGAGGCCGAGTCGCCGCTGCGGATGCCGGACGCGGCGACCGTCTGCCAGTGCAACAACGTCAGCAAGGGCCGGATCCGCGCCTGCTGGCAGCGCGGCGCCCGCACGGCCGACGCCGTCGCGCGGGAGACCCGGGCGAGCACCGGCTGCGGAAGCTGCCGCTCCGCCGTGGAGGGCATCCTCGCCTGGTTGGACGAGCAGGACACCGTCGGCGCCGCGTGAGGGGCGGCGGGTAGGCTCCGCCGCATGCTCGACGGACGCCCGCTGATCGACGCGCACGTGCACGCCGCCCGGCTGCCCACGCTCCGCCCGGCCTGGCGGCGCTGGGCCGAGGAGTTCGGCTCGTCCCACCCGTGGCAGGACCTCTACGACGACGAGGGCGCCCTCGTCCCCGAGCGGGTCGACGCCTACTTCGAGGCCGAGGGCGTCGACATCGCCCTGCTGCTGTGCGAGTACAGCCCGCGGACCACCGGCACGCAGCCCATCGAGGACCTGCGGCCGCTCCTGGAGCACAACCCGCGGCGCTTCAGGCCGATCGCCAACGTGAACCCGCACCTGCACTACCCGGTCGACGCCGAGGTCGAGCGGCAGCTCGGGTTCGGCGCCGCCGCGCTCAAGCTCCACCCGGTGCACGGCGGGTTCAGCGTCGCCGACCCGGAGCTCTACCCCGCCTACCAGGTGTGCCGCGACGCCGGGGTCCCCGTCGTCGTGCACTGCGGGACGAGCTCGTTCCCCGGCTCGGCCAACCGGTACGCCGACCCCGCGCCGGTCGACGACGTGCTGCGGCTGTTCCCCGGCCTGACGTTCGTCCTCGCCCACGGCGGCCGCGGCTGGTGGTACGACGCCGCCGCGTTCCTCGCGCTGTCGCGCGAGGAGGTGTGGATCGAGCTGTCCGGGCTGCCGCCCCGGCGGCTCCCCGAGTACTACGCCCGGCACGACCTGCGGCGCCTGGCCCGCAAGTTCGTCTTCGGCACCGACTGGCCCGGCGTGCCCGGCGTCGCCCGCAACGCCCGCGCGGTCGGCGCCGCCCTCGACCTGGACGAGGAGACCCTCGGGCTCGTCCTCGGCGGCAACGCCCTCCGGATCTACAAGGACCTGGCCCTCCCGCCGGCGCCCAAGCGAAAGGACCACCCATGACCGACGCGGACCCCTTCACCGACGACGTCGTGAGGCAGATCGCGCGCCACATGAACGAGGACCACGCCGCCGACTGCCTGACGATCTGCCGCGCGCTCGGCGGCCGCCCCGGGGCGACCGCGGCCCGGATGACCGGCCTGGACGCGGAGGGCATCGAGTTCGCCGTCGCGGACGGCGGGGTCGAGCACACCGTCCGGATCCCGTTCGGCGAGCGGCTCACCGAGCGCCCGCAGGTGCGCCGCGAGGTCGTCCGCATGACCGAGCGGGCCCGCGCCGCGCTCGCCGAGCGCCGGGACGTTCCGGACGGCCCGTAAGGCGGCCGGCGGGCCGGGTGCCGGACCGGCGCCGCGCCCGCCGGGGAACCCGGTGAGCAGCCGCGCCGCGACGGGGCGTGACCGGCACGGGCTGTTTTGTGGTGTTAATCCGAATATCGGACAACCGGAAAGGGTGCACGGTTTCGGGGGCGGGCTGGAGGAGATCCGGTAGGCACCCGAGGGGCCCGCGGTGGGCCCCCGACCCCCACGGAGGCCGACATGCTCGCGATCGTCGCCGCGATCGTCTTCGCCCTTGCCCTGCTGTTCGATCTGGCCGACATCACCTCGGACGCCATCAACAACGGCACCCTGACCGTCCTCGGCCTGCTGCTGCTCGCCCTGCACCTCGGCGGCGTCGGCACCGGCACCTCGGCGGGCTGGCGGCCGCGCCGCCGCGCCCGCCGCTGACGGCGTCGCGGGACTCACTCCGCGCGGGAGAAGCGGACCCGGCGGCGCGCCGGGTCCGCCTCCTCCAGCCGCACCTTGACCTGCTCGCCGAGCGGCAGCCCCTCCCCGTCGCAGCGGCCGAACACGGGCGGCGCCACCAGTTGGACGCGCCCGCCGGTGCGGTCGCCGTTGACGTCCACGACCACCGCGTCGAACACGTCCCCGACGTGGTCGCGCAGGAGGAGCGCCTCGACCAGGTCGACGCAGGCGTGGTCGATGTCGGCGCCCCGGCGCAGCGCCCGCTGCATCGCCTCGGGCAGCTCCGGCAGCGCCTCCCGCGCCCAGCCCGGGACGGGGCGGCCGGCCGCCAGGGCCAGGCACACCTCCGTGGCGTACCGGTCGGCCAGCCGCCGGATCGGCGCGGTGACGTGCGCGTACGGGGCGGCGACGGCGGCGTGCACGGCCTGCTCGGGCGGCGTCCCGTCGAACGCGGTGTAGCCGGCGCCGCGCATCAGCCCGGCCGCGTCGTGCAGGAACGCCGCGTGCCGGGGCAGCGCCGGGTCCAGGGCGCGGACGATGTCGCCGTACGAGGCGTCCCCCGGCCAGGACACGCCGAGCGCGCGGGCGGCCAGCCGCAGCCGCTCGACGGCCTCGGCGGGCGCGGGCGCCATGGTGCGCAGCAGCCCGACGCCGCCGTCCAGCATCAGCCGGGCCGCGGCACGCCCGGTCAGCAGCGAGATCTGCGCGTTCCACGCCTCGGTCGCGAGGTCGCCGCGCAGCTTCAGCGCCCAGCCGCCGCCCGCGTGCACGACCTCCTGCTCGGGCAGCGGCAGGCTCACGCCGCCGCGTGCGGCCTCCGCCGCGATGAGCCGCTCGCCGATCTCGCCGAGCAGCGCGATCCGCGGGTCGCCGCCGTCGCGCCGGGCGGTGGCGTAGTCGAGCCGGGCGCGGCTGCGGACCACGGCGCGCCGCACGTCGACGCCGGTGATCCGCCCGGCGTCGTCGATGTCGATCGTCCAGGCCACGGCCGGGCGCTCCCGGCCGGGCAGCAGGCTCGCGCTGCCCTCCGAGAGCGGGCGGGGGTGCAGCGGCGCGTTCGCGTCCGGCAGGTACAGCGTCACGCCCCGGGCGCGGGCCTCGGTGTCGAGCGCGCCGCCCGGGCGGACGAACCCGGCCACGTCCGCGATCGCGTACCGCACCCGGTGCCCCGATCCGCGCCGCTCCAGGTGCATCGCCTGGTCGAGGTCGAGCGAGCCGGGCGGGTCGAGGGTGAAGAAGGGGACGTCGCGCAGGTCGACGCGGCCGTTGGACGGGGGCGCGGACGCGGCGGCCTCGGCGAGGGCGGCGGGCGGGAACGCGCCGGGCACCGAGAACTCGGCGCGGATCCGGTCGAGCCCCGCGCGGACCTCGGCGTCGGCCTGGGCGGTACGCAGTCGCAGCGGTCGGCGCGGCACACAACCGAGCGTACGGGACGAATCCGTCGATCTCTCTGTGAATCTACAATGTAAAGACGTCGTCCGGCCGCCGGCGGTCCGGCCGCCGGACGCTCACTCCTCGGAGGAGTCCGCGAACGCGCGCAGCCCCGCCGGGTCCTCCACGGTGACCCTGCGCCAGCCGGTGCTGACCAGCCCCTCGCGCCGCAGCGCGGACAGCGCCCGCGCCACGGTCTCCCGGGAGGCGTCCATCCAGCTGCCGAGCTCCTCCTGGGACAGCGGCGGCGCGATCGCGATCGGCCCGCCGCCGACCGGCGGGGCGTGCCGGGCCGACAGGTCGGCCAGGTCCGCCAGCAGGATCGCCAGCCGCCGCGCGCCCTGCGCCGACACGTGCGCCCGCAGCCTGCGGTCCGCGTCGTCGAGCCGCCGCACGAACGTGCCGCTGACCAGCCGCCACGCGCGCGGATGGGCGTCCAGGAAGGCGGTGAACCGGGTCGCCGGGACGATCAGCGCCCGGACGTGGTCGAGCGCCTGCACGGTCGCCGACCGCTCGCGGCGGCCGAGCACCGCGCTCTCGCAGACCAGGTCGCCGGGCCCGCGCACGGCGAGCACGACCGCGCGGCCGTCCTCGCCGGCGCAGGTGACCTTCGCCCAGCCCGACTCGATGACGATGATGTGGTCGGAGTCGTCGCCCTGGTAGCACAGGGGCGCCCTCGGCTGGTAGCTCCGGGTCCGCCCGGCGTTCCGCAGCGCCGCGCGCTCCGGTGCGTCCAGGGCGTCCCAGAATCCTCCGCCGGGGTCGGCGGCGAGGCCGCCGCGGGTTCCGGTCCGCTCGCTCACGGCACGTCCGTCTCAGGTCCGGGGCTCGGATGAACCGGTACCCACGGCAATTGGGGGGAGTGGGGCGTTGAGGCCCAAGTGCCGCGGGTACCGGTCGCCTGCATGTGCCAATGAGAACCCCTCACTGTTCCGCATGCTGCACGCCGGAGACCGCGCCGTCTGTGTCATCCGACACTCTCGGCGCAAATTGCAGCGGAAAAGGGGCGGTTCAGCGGGAGAGCGCGTTCAGCAGGCGGTTGACGGGGCTGGACAGGTTCCAGGTGTCGGCCAGCTCCACGAGGGCCTCTGCGTCGCGCGGCTCGGCGGGCAGCCGGTCGTCCAGGCCCGCCAGCTCGGGGGCGTCGATGTCGGTGACGACCCGCACCACCGTCTCGGCGGCGGCCAGGTAGTCGCGGGCCGCCTCCATCCGGCGGCGCGCGCCCGCCGGGAAGCCCTCGTCGGTGCCCGCGTCCAGCGCCGCGAGGATCCCGTCGACCGACCCGAACCGGGTGACGAGCGCGGCGGCGGTCTTGTCGCCGACGCCGGGCACGCCGGGCAGCCCGTCGCTCGGGTCGCCGCGGAGCGTGGCGTAGTCGCCGTAGCCGCGGCCCGGGATGCCGTACTTGGCCGCGACCTCCTTCTCGCCCATCACCTGCAGGTTCCGGATCCCCCGGGCGGTGTACAGGACGGTGACGGGACCGCGGTCGTCGACGAGCTGGAACAGGTCGCGGTCGCCCGTCACGATGTCGACCGGCCCGTCCTTCGCGCCCCGTACCGCGAGCGTGCCGATCACGTCGTCGGCCTCGTAGCCGGGAACGCCCGCGCGGGCCAGCCCGACGGCGTCCAGGACCCGGTCGATGAGCGGGAGCTGGGCCTCCAGCGCGTCGGGCGTCTGGTCGCCGCCGTCCTCGGCGACCCGGTGCGCCTTGTAGGAGGGCAGCGCCTCCACCCGGAACGCCGGCCGCCAGTCGGCGTCCATGCAGCAGACGAGCCGGTCCGGGCGCCGGTCCTGGACGAGCCGGGCGATCATGTCGATCAGCCCGCGCACGGCGTTCACCGGCGTCCCGTCCGGCGCCGTCACCGACTCGGGGACCCCGAAGAAGGCGCGGAAGTACAACGACGGCGTGTCCAGCAGCATCAGCCCGCTCATGGGCCACATGCTGCCACGCGGGCCGGGTCGGCGGCGCCCGGACGCCCCTGGGATCCTGGTACCGGCCACTGGAGAGGATCGAACATATGGAGACGGATGTGACAACGGAGTTGTATCCGCGCGAGCGCGTCGGCCTGGTGCGCGAGGCGACGGCGAAGGCGGGCCTCGGGGCCGTGCTGCTGACACCCGGCCCGGACCTGCGGTACGTCACCGGGTACGACGCCAAGCAGCTGGAGCGGCTCACCTGCCTGGTGGTCCCGGCCGACGGCGAGCCGTTCCTGGTCGTCCCGAGGCTGGAGCTGCCCGCCGCCCAGGAGTCGCCGGCGGGCTCGCTCGGGCTGGAGCTGGTGCCGTGGGACGAGACCGACGACCCGTACGCGCTGGTGGCCGACCGCCTCCCGCGGGACGTGGGGACCGTCGGTCTGGCCGACCGGATGTGGGCGGTGATGGCGCTGCGGTTCCGCGGCGCGATGCCCGGCGCCGAGCAGACCGCGGCCGGGGCCGTGCTGCGGGAGCTGCGGATGCGCAAGAGCGCGGCCGAGGTCGCCGCGCTGCGGGAGGCGGGGGAGGCGATCGACCGCGTGCACCGCCTGGTCCCCGGCCTCCTGAAGGCCGGCCGGACCGAGCGCGAGGTCGGCCGCGACATCGCCGACGCGATCATCGCCGAGGGGCACGCCCAGGTCGACTTCGTCATCGTCGGCTCGGGTCCGAACGGCGCGAACCCGCACGCCGAGCTGTCGGACCGGGTCATCCGGCCCGGCGAGCCCGTCGTGGTCGACATCGGCGGGACGATGCCGAGCGGCTACTGCTCGGACTCGACCCGCAACTACTGCGTGGGCGAGCCGCCCGCCGACTACCAGGCGTACTTCGCGGTGCTGCTGGAGGCGCAGCGGGCCTCGTGCGAGGCCGTGCGCCCGGGGGCCACGCCGGAGGCGGTGGACGCGGCGGGCCGCGACATCATCGCCGCCGCCGGGCACGGCGAGCACTTCTTCCACCGCACCGGCCACGGCATCGGACTGGAGTCGCACGAGGAGCCCTACATCGTCGCCGGCAACCGCGAGCCGCTGGAGCCGGGAATGGCGTTCTCGATCGAGCCGGGCATTTACCCGGGGCCGCACGGCGCCCGCATCGAGGACATCGTCGTGTGCACCGAGGACGGCTACGAGCCGATGAACACCACCGAGCGCGGGCTGGTGGTCCTGGACTGACACCGGTCCCGGACGCGCCGGGACGCCTCGACGGGCACGTGGGCATGAACGGGTTCTGGTTCATGCCCACGTGTCATTTTCGGTCGTCTCAAATTGAGGCGGAAACGGCCCGGTAACGATCTCTGCACCAAATGCTCCGGACCGTACGCTGCCGGTTGCGGTCCGGGCGTCCGGCCCTGTACCTCCTTGTTGCACTGTTACGCGGGGGTAAACGAAATTCCTCCGCATCAACGTGCCGTGACGAAGAGGAGACGCCGTGGCAGAGGTCGACCTGACCAGCGTCGGGAAGGTCTATCCCGACGGCACGCGGGCCGTGACCGACCTGAACCTCCACATCGCCGACGGGGAGTTCCTCGTCCTGGTGGGCCCGTCGGGCTGCGGCAAGACGACCGCGCTGCGGATGGTCGCCGGGCTGGAGGAGATCTCCGAGGGCGAGGTCACGATCGGCGGCCGGGTCGTCAACCGGGTGCCGTCCCGGGACCGCGACGTCGCGATGGTGTTCCAGAGCTACGCCCTCTACCCGCACCTGTCGGTGCGCGACAACATCGGCTTCGGGCTGTCGCTGCGCAAGCTGCCGAAGTCCGAGATCCGGGAGAAGGTCGACAAGGCCGCGCGGACCCTCGGCCTGACCGACTACCTGGACAAGAAGCCCCGCAACCTCTCGGGCGGGCAGCGGCAGCGCGTCGCGATGGGCCGCGCGATCGTCCGCGAGCCGCAGGCCTTCCTGATGGACGAGCCGCTGTCCAACCTCGACGCCAAGCTGCGCGTCCAGATGCGCGCCGAGATCGCGCGCATCCAGCGCGACCTCGGCGTCACCACCATCTACGTCACCCACGACCAGACCGAGGCGATGACGCTCGGCGACCGGGTCGCGGTGATGAAGAAGGGGCGGCTGCAGCAGGTCGCCGCGCCGCAGGAGCTCTACGACCGGCCGGCGAACCTGTTCGTCGCCGGATTCATCGGCTCACCGGCCATGAACCTGATCCAGGGCACGCTGTCCGGCGACGCGGCGAACCCGCGCCTGGAGATCGGCGGCCAGACCCTGACGCTCCCGGCCGAGGTGCTGACCGAGCGCCCGGCCCTGGCGTCCCACCTCGGGAGCGACGTCGTCGTCGGCATCCGGCCCGAGGACATGGAGGACTCCGAGCTCGTGGAGACGCCCGAGGGGTCCGGGCTCACCTCCACCGCCGACCTCGTGGAGGCGATGGGCTCGGACGTGCTGGTGCACTTCGCGATCGAGGCGTCCCAGGTCGTCACCGAGGACACCAAGGAGCTCGCGCGCGACGCGGGGACCGACGTGCTGGGGCACCTGGAGAAGCCCCGCACGGACCTGGTCGCGCGGTTCAGCCCGCGCACCCGCGTGAAGGTGGGCGACCCGGTGACGATCCGCGTCGACACCGGCCGCCTGCACTTCTTCGATATCGAGACGGGCGCGTCGATCTGGGGACCAGGCGACGCCGCTCCGGCCAGGGAGGATGAGGAATGACGGTCAGCTTTGCCGGCGGGGGGACCTCCCCCCGCACCCCCCGATCCGGCTTCGGCCGGCGGGTGACGGGAGCCGCCGTCGCGGCGGGCCTGCTGCTGTCGGCGGCCGCCGCGTGCGGCGGCGACGACAAGGGCGACGACTCCGGGCCCGCGGGCGGGGGTGAGCTGAAGGGCACCACCATCGAGGTCGCGGCCAAGTGGACCGGTCCGGAGGAGGCGAACTTCCGCAAGGTCCTGCAGGCGTTCGAGAAGAAGACCGGGGCGAAGGTCAACTACGCCTCCACCGGTGAGAACACCGACGCCTACCTCGGCCCGCGCATCGAGGCCAAGAACCCGCCGGACGTGGCGATCCTGCCGCAGCCGGGCCTGATGCAGCAGTACGCCGGCAAGGGCGCGCTGAAGCCCCTCGCCGACGACGTGGTGACGCAGGTCGGCCAGAACTTCGCGCCGTACTGGAAGGAGCTCGGCTCCTCCGACGGCAAGACCTACGGCGTCATCGTCAAGGCCGCCTACAAGTCGATCCTCTGGTACCGGCCGGAGGCGCTCGACGAGGCCGGCGTCCAGCCGCCCGCGGCGTGGGCCGACCTGACCAAGGCGGCGGGCACGCTGCAGGACGCGGGCACCACCCCGTTCACGCTCGCCGCGGGGCCGCAGGACTCCTGGACGCTGACCGACTGGTTCGAGAACGTCTACCTGTCGCAGGCCGGGCCGGAGAACTACGACAAGCTCGCCAAGCACGAGATCAAGTGGACCGACCCCAGCGTGGGCAAGGCGCTGGAGACGCTCGCCGAGATCTGGGGCAAGGGCGACTACCTGAACGGCGGCGTCGCGACCGCGACCAAGACCAAGTTCGACGAGTCGGTCACCCAGGTGTTCGGCCAGCAGAAGGCCGCCATGGTGTACGGCGGCGACTTCGCCGCCGCCAACATCGCCACCACCAAGGCCAAGGTCGGCACGGACGCCAAGGTGTTCGCCTTCCCGAAGGCCGGCGACACCGCCCCGGCGATCCTCGGCGGCGACGTCGCGGTCGCGCTGAAGGACGGCAAGGGCGCGCAGGAGCTCATGAAGTACCTCGCCTCGCCCGAGGCGGGCACGGTGTGGGCCGGGCTCGGCGGCTACCTGACGCCGAACAAGAACGTCAAGCCCGACGCCTACTCCGACCCGATCGCCAAGCAGCTGGTCACCCAGCTCCAGCAGTCCGGCGACGCCGCCCGCTACGACATGTCCGACCTGGCGCCCGCCGCGTTCGGCGCGACCCCCGGCAAGGGCGAGTGGGAGGCGCTGCGCCAGTTCGTGCAGAACCCGACCGACGTCAAGGGCACGCAGGCCAAGCTCGAGGCCGAGGCGGCCAAGGCGTACAAGTAGGGCCCACAAGTAGGGAACCCCTGAATGAAGGCTCCGAATGAGGAGGTGCCGCCGGCCGCGACGGCCGGCGGCGCCGCCGCCGTCGCCGCTCCGGCCGCCCCCCAGGGCCGCCGCGGGGCGCGCGAGCGGCTGACCCCGCCCTCGTGGCTGGCCCTGATGTTCCTGCTGCCGGCGCTGCTGCTGCTCGGCTTCCTGGTCGTCTACCCGATCGTCTATTCGGTGATCCGCAGTTTCTTCGACGCCTCGGGCGGCTCGTTCGTCGGCGTTGACAACTACACCGGGATCTTCAAGGGGCACGACAACCTCGTGGCGGTGCGCAACACCGCGATCTGGGTCGTCGTGGCGCCGACCGTGGTGACGATCGTGGGCCTCCTGTTCGCCGTCCTCACCGAGCGGATCCGGTGGGCGACGGTGTTCAAGCTCGTGGTGTTCATGCCCATGGCGATCTCCTTCCTCGCCTCCGGCGTGATCTTCCGGCTGGTGTACCAGCAGGACCCGGACAAGGGCGTGGCGAACGCGGCGATGGTCGCGATCCACGACATGTTCCGGCAGGACACCACCTACCCGGGCGCCGCGCCCCGCGGCGGCGGGAGCGCACCGGTCCGACAGGAGGGCGGCGCCGTGGTCACGGTGCGGCCCGTCTCGGCCGGGCAGAGCGCGCTCGTCCCGCTGCTGAGGGTCAAGCCCGAGTACCTGCCGAAGTCAGCCGAGCCCGCCGCGCAGCCCCCGGCCGCCAAGCCGGGCCAGCTGACCGGCACGGTCTGGTTCGACTTCACCCGGGGCGGCGGCGGGCAGCAGAACGCCCCGAACTCCGGTGAGTCCGGCCTGCCGGGGATCCGGGTCGAGGCGGTCCAGGGCGGCAAGGTGGTCGCCAAGGCGACCACGGAGGCCGACGGCACGTTCACGATGAAGAAGGTGCCGGACGGGGCGTACACGATCCGGCTGCCCAAGGACAACTTCACCACCGCTTACCAGGGCGCCGAGTGGCTGGGCGACACCCTCATCACCCCGGCGATCATCGTGTCGTACCTGTGGGTGTGGTCGGGCTTCGCGATGGTGCTGATCGCCGCGGGGCTCGCCGCCATCCCGCGCGACGCGCTGGAGGCGGCGCGGGTGGACGGCGCCACCGAGTGGCAGGTGTTCCGGCGGGTGACGATCCCGCTCCTCGCGCCCGTCCTGATGGTGGTGCTGGTGACGCTCGTCATCAACGTCCTGAAGGTCTTCGACCTCGTCTACATCATCGGCGGCGGCGATCCGAACGCCAGCGTGCTGGCCCTGCAGATGTGGACCGAGTCGTTCGGCGGCGGCAACGACCAGGGCTCCGGCAGCGCCATCGCGGTGCTGCTGTTCCTGCTCGTGCTGCCCGCCATGCTGTTCAACGTCCGGCGAATGCGGCAGGAGCGCAAATGAGCACCGCGGAGAAGGACGCCCCGGCGCCCTCCGGGGCCGGCGGCGGCAACGGCGCGGCGGGAGCGCCGCGCCGGGGTGTGGCCGCCCGCGTCGTAGGGAAGGTCGGGGGGACCGCCGCCCAGGCGCTGCTGGTCCTGATCGCGGTGTTCTGGCTGGTGCCGACCCTCGGCCTGCTGGTCGCCTCGCTGCGCTCCAACGAGGACAACAACGCCGACGGCTGGTGGAACGTGTTCGCCAAGCCGGCGCAGCTGACGACCGAGTCCTACAGCGCGCTGCTGGACAAGGGCGACTTCGTCGACTCGTTCTGGAACACGGTGCTGATCACCGTTCCGGCGACGCTGCTGGTGGTCGCGATCGCCTCGCTGGCCGCCTACGCGTTCGCCTGGATGGAGTTCCCCGGACGGGACTGGCTGTTCCTGCTCGTCGTGGCGCTGCTGGTGGTGCCGATCCAGGTCGCGCTGATCCCGGTCGCCAAGCTCTACGGCAAGATCGAGTTCGGCGGGTTCCAGATGTTCGGCTCGGTCACCGGAGTGGTGCTGTTCCACGTCGCGTTCGGGCTGCCGTTCGCCATCTTCCTGCTCCGCAACTTCTTCGCGGCGATCCCCCGGGACCTGCTGGAGGCGGCGCGGATGGACGGCGGCTCGGAGTGGACGATCTTCCGCCGGGTGATCTTCCCGCTGGGCGGTCCGGCGATCGCCTCGCTGGGCATCTTCCAGTTCCTGTGGGTGTGGAACGACCTGCTGGTCGCGCTGGTGTTCGCCGACACCGAGTCGCAGCCGATGACCAAGTGGCTGCAGTCGCAGATGCGGCAGTTCACCGGCAACATCGACATCCTCGCGCCCGGCGCGTTCCTGTCGCTGGTCGTCCCGCTGGCGGTCTTCTTCGCCTTCCAGCGCTACTTCGTCCAGGGAGTCCTCGCGGGCTCGGTGAAGTGACCTCCGGGGACGAGACGGTCCCCCGCGCGACGGTGCCCACGGCCTCTCCGAGGCCGTGGGCACCGATCTGCTCCGGCGCATCATTGTGGGGGAACGATCCCCCACACCCCCTGGTGCGCTTCGCGCTTGTGAGGGTCAGCCGGACTTGCTCAGGTCCGCGGCGCCGTGCGCCCCGGCGACGCCCGGGTGCCCGATGGCCAGGCCGCTGGACGGGTCGAAGAAGTGCAGGCGGCGCGTGTCCACGGCGAGGTCCACGTCCTGCCCCGGGCGCACGTGCGAGCGGGAGTTGACGCGGGCCGTCCACAGCGCCTTGTTCTCGATCAGCGGGATCGCCATGTCGCCCTCGCCCTCGGCGGCGTCCTCGGCGAGGTCGGCGGTGTCCTTGTGCTCGACCGGCGGCGCGTCGATCGTGAAGATCACGTTGATCTCGCTGCCGAGCTCCTCGGTGACGCTGCTGCGCACCGCCATCGGCGCCCAGCCGGTCTGGGCGTGCGCGGCGTCCTCGAAGTCCGACGGGCGGACGCCGAGGATGATCTTGCGGCCGAGGTAGTCGCGCAGGCCCGGCCTGCCGTCCAGGACGGCCGCCGGGACGGGCAGCGTGTAGCCGGCGAAGGAGACCCGCGCCCCGCCGTCGCCGGTGTCGAGGTCGGCGAGCACGAAGTTCATCGCCGGCGAGCCGATGAACCCGGCCACGAACAGGTTGACGGGGTTGTCGAACAGCCGCTGCGGGGTGTCGACCTGCTGCAGCTTGCCCTCGCGCAGCACGCACACCCGCGACCCCAGCGTCATCGCCTCGACCTGGTCGTGGGTGACGTACACGGTGGTGACGCCGAGCCGCTCGTGCAGCTGGCTGAGGGAGGCGCGCATGGACACGCGGAGCTTGGCGTCGAGGTTGGACAGCGGCTCGTCCATCAGGAACGCCTGCGGCTGGCGGACGATGGCGCGGCCCATCGCGACGCGCTGGCGCTGGCCGCCCGAAAGCGCGGCCGGCTTGCGGGACAGGTACTGCTCGAGCCCGAGCATCTTGGCGGCGTCGCGGACCTTCTGCTTGATCTCCGCCTTCGGCGTGCCGCGCAGCTTGAGGCCGAACGCGAGGTTCTGCTCCACCGTCATGTGCGGGTAGAGGGCGTAGTTCTGGAAGACCATCGCGATGTCGCGGTCCTTCGGCGCGAGGTCGTTGACGACCTGGTCGCCGATGGAGATCTTCCCGCCGCTGATCTCCTCCAGGCCGGCGATCATCCGCAGCGCGGTGGACTTGCCGCAGCCGGACGGCCCGACCAGCACCATGAACTCCCCGTCGCGGATCTCCAGGTCGAGCCCGTCGACGGCTTTGACGCCGCCGCCGTACACCTTGTCGACCCGGTCCAGCACGATCTTGGCCATCCGAACCCCTTGTGGAAACGTTTCCGCCGTTCCCCTGCCGAGCAGGGGATATGTCGTAATGGCTGGAGTAAACATCATGGAATCGTTTCCAGGGGAGACTCATCGTGAGAAGATGATCGAAACGGGCGAGAGGGGCGGGGCGGTCATGGCGGAGCGGCGGTCGGCGACGATCAAGGACGTGGCCGCGGCGGCGGGCGTCGGCATCGCCACCGTCTCGCGGGTGTTCTCCGGGACGGGCTCGGCGAGCGCCGCGACCCGCGAGCGGGTGCTGGCGGCGGCCCGCGAGCTGGACTACCGGCCGAGCGCCCTCGGCCGGGGGCTGAAGCTGCGCCGCAGCGGCGGCATCGGCCTGGTCGTCCCCGACGTCACCGACCCGTTCTGCGCCGAGCTGGTCGCGGGCGTGCTGGCCTGCGCCCGCACCCTCGGCGAGCACGTCATCGTGGACGCCGCGCACGGCGACCCGGCCCGCGAGGCCGAGATCGTCGACCGGCTCGTCGAGCAGCGGGTCGACGGGATCATCGCGCTGCCCGCGGGGGACCAGGCCGACTGGCGCGCCGCGGCCCGGGTGTGCTCCAGCGTCGTGTTCGCCGACCGCGTCCTGCCCGGGCTGCCGGACGTCCCGTCCGTCCTCGCCGATGACGCGGGCGGCGTCCGGTCCCTCGCGGAGTACCTCGTCGGGCTCGGGCACCGCCGCATCGGATTCCTCGGCGGGGCGCCGGGCCGCCCGCCGGGGGTGCGCGAGCGCGCGTTCCGCGAGACCCTGGCCCAGCTGGGGGTGCCCGTGGAGGAGGACCTGATCGTGGCCGCCCGGCCCGCCCGCGACGCCGCCTACGCCGCCGCCGCCGGGCTGCTGCAGCGCCGCGCGGACGCCACCGCCGTGCTGGCCGCCGGCCACCTGCTCGGGGAGGCCGCCGTCCTGGTCGCCCGCGAGCTGGACCTGCGGGTGCCCGCCGACGTGTCCATCGCCATGATGGACGACGTCGCGTGGGCCGAGCTGTGCGACCCGCCGCTCACCGCCGTGGCCAGGCCCGGCCACGACATCGGCTACCGCGCCTGCGAGCTGCTGCTGCGCGAGCCCGCCCGGCGCGGCCGCGGAGGCCCGGTCCTGCTGCCGACGGAGCTGGTGGTGCGCGGCAGCTGCGGACCGCTGCGCACCGTGCGCCGCTGACCTTCGCCCCTCACCGGGGCCCGCCGGGGCCTCGGCCCCGGCGGGCAAGGCCGATCCGTGATCCCATGCGGGCCCGCGCACCGGCTCCGGCGCGCTAGATTTCCCGCGTGGAGGAGATCGATCGTCAGATCATGGCGCTGCTGGCCGACGACGGGCGGATGAGTTTCACCGACCTGGCCAAGGAGACGGGGCTGTCGGTGTCGGCGGTGCACCAGCGCGTCCGGCGGCTGCAGAAGCGCGGCGTCATCACCGGCTTCGCCGCGCAGCTCGACACCCGGCAGATCGGCCTGCCGCTGACCGCGTTCGTGTCGATCAAACCGATCGACCCGGCCGCCCCCGACGACGCCCCCGAGCGGCTGGCGCATCTCCAGGCGATCGAGGCGTGCCACTCGGTGGCGGGCGACGAGAGCTACATCCTCAAGGTCCGGGTCGCCTCCCCGAACGAGCTGGAGGACCTGCTCCAGAAGATCCGCGCCGCCGCGAACGTCGCGACGCGCACCACGGTCGTCCTCAGCACCCCCTGGGAGGCGCGGCGCCCGCCCCTGTAGTCAGGCCCCGGGTGCGAACGCCTCCAGCGCCTCCTGGGCGCGCTCCAGCGACGCCTCCGGGTCGGCGTCCGGCCCGGTGATCTCGGGATCGAAGTTCAGGTCGACGAACAGCTCGGTGACGCCCTGCCGCGCGAGCGCCCCGAAGTCGCCGCGGATCTCCTCATAGGAGCCGGTGAGCGGGCGCCTGCCCTCCCGGCCCGCGGGCCGGACCCGGACCGCGCCCCGGCACACGAACCGCAGCGCGGACGCGTCCCGGCCGGCCCCCTCGGCGGCTTCCCGCACGATGTCGATGGAGCGCCCGATCGCGGCGAGGTCGGCGCGGCTGGAGCTGACCCAGCCCTCCGCCATCCGGCCGGCGCGCCGCAGCGCGGGCTCGGCGCCGCCGCCCAGCAGGATCGGCGGACCGGACGGCTGGAGCGGCCGCGGGTCCATGGTCACCGGCGGGATGTCGTAGAACTCGCCGCGGAACCGCGCCGCGTCCCCGGGCCCGCCCGCCCACAGGGCGCGCAGCGCGCCGATGAACTCCTCCGCGCGGGCCCCGCGCCGCTCCATCGGGGCGCCGACCGCGGCGAACTCCTCGGGCATCCAGCCGATCCCGAGGCCGAGGTCCAGGCGCCCGCCGCTGACGTGGTCGAGGGTGGCGGCCTGCTTGGCCAGGATCGGCGGCGCGTAGAACGGCAGGTTCACGACCGCGACGCCCAGGCGGGCGCGGGTGGTGTGGGCGGCGAGGTAGGCCAGGGTGATCAGGGGGTCGGGGACGTTGCGGTAGGTGAGGTCCCGCGACCCGGCGGGGTTGAGGACCCGCTGGAGCGTCCACAGCGAGCGGTAGCCGAGCTCCTCGGCCCGCCGCGCCACCGCCACCTGGTTGCGCGGGGTCGCCCACGCGCCCGACCCCGGAACCGCGAACCCGATCTCCACGGCGTCCCCCTACCCGCTCCGGCGCGACCTTACAACGTCAAGGGCGGCGGCGGAAGGCGACGCGCAGGGCCTCACGCGCGGACGGCGCGGCGCCGACGTGGTCGAGGGCGAGGAGCGCGGCGCCGAGGAGCGGAGGGTCCTCGGGGACGAGCAGGCGCGCGCGGGGGGCGAGGGAGGCGTAGCGGTCCGCGACCGCGTCCATCAGCAGCGGGCGGCGGGCGGCCAGGACGCCGCCGCCGAGGACGACGTCGGCGGGGGAGTGCAGCAGGTCCAGGCGGCGCAGGGCGACCGAGCCGAGCACCGCCACCTCCTCGGCGAGCCGGAGCACCGTGCCGCGGGCCGCCGCGTCACCGGCCTCGGCGGCGTCGAGCAGGACGGGGGCGAGGCCGGTGAGGCGGCCCTGGTCGACCTCGCCGAGGTGGAGGGCGAGACCGACGTCGACGGCGCGGGGCACCCCGAAGTGGGCGGCGACCGCGGCGGTCAGCACCGTCTCCGGTCCCCGTCCGTCCTCGCCGCGGACGGCGTGCCACAGGGCCGCGCGGCCCAGTTCCGCGCCGCCGCCCCAGTCGCCGGTGTGGGGGCCGAGGGACGGGAACCGGGCGGTGCGCCCGTCGGGGGCGACACCCGCGCAGTTGATGCCGGCGCCGCACACCACCGCGACGCCCCAGCCCTCGGTGGCGGCGCTGCGCAGCAGCGCGAACGTGTCGTTTCCGACGGTCACGCTCGGGGCGGCGCCCCGGGCGAGCAGGAGCTTCTCCAGGCGCTCCTCCTCGCCCGGCAGGTCGACGTTGGCCATGTAGGCGGCGAGGTGGACGACGTCGCCGGCCGCGGCCCCGGCCTTCCGCAGCGCGCCGCCGAGGTCCGCCGTCAACGCGTCCAGCGCGGCGTCGAGACCCGCGGTCTGCGGGCGGAAGCCCGCGCCGCGCACGGTGGCGAGCAACTCCCCGGCGGTGGTGGCGACGGCCGCGTCGGTCTTGCTGTTGCCGCCGTCGACGGCGACGAGGACGCCCGCCCCCATCAGGCGGCCCACGGCAGGTGGGCGCGGTTGGCGGCGACGAGGTCGCGGGCGAGGCGCTCGGCCGTCTCGATCCGCCCCACGAGCGGGTGCGCGAGCAGCGCGGTGGTGACGCGTTCGAGGCCGCCGCGCAGGGCGGCGTCCAGGGCCAGCTCCTCGTACGCCGCCACGTGCGCGATCAGCCCGGCGAACAGCGGCTCCACGGGCGGGACGGGCAGCGGCACCGCCCCGGAGGCGGTGATCCGCGCCGGGACCTCGACGACCGCGCGGTCGTCCAGGAACGGCAGCGTGCGGTGGTTGCGCACGTTGACGACCTGGGCGTCGCCGCGCCCGCCCAGCAACGACGCGGCCAGCCGCACGGCGGCCTCGGAGTAGAACGCGCCGCCGCGCTCGGCGAGCCGGGCGGGCTTGGTGTCCAGGGAGGGGTCGGCGTAGGCCTCCAGGAGGTCGCGTTCGAGCGCGGCGACCTCCTCGGCCCGCGACGGCGCGCCGCGCTGCTCCCGGACGACGCGGTCGTGCTCGTAGAAGTAGCGCAGGTAGTAGGACGGGACGGCGCCGAGGGCCCGCAGGAAGGGGGCGGGAAGGCCGGAGACCGCGGCGAGCTCGGCGGGGTGCCGGTCGAGCAGGTCCGGCAGGACGTCGCGTCCGTCGAGCAGGACCGACCGCACCCACGTGAGGTGGTTGAGGCCGGCGTGGCCGAGGCCCACCCGGTCCGGCGGGACGTCCAGCAGCGCCGCGGCGCGCCGCTGGAACCCGATCGCGACGTTGCACAGGCCGACCGCGCGGTGCCCGGCGTCCAGCAGGGCGCGGGTGACGATGCCGACCGGGTTGGTGAAGTCGATGATCCAGGCGCGCGGGGCGCGGGCGGCGACGCGCGCGGCGATGTCCAGCACGACCGGGACGGTGCGCAGCGCCTTGGCGAGGCCGCCGGCGCCGGTCGTCTCCTGCCCGACGCAGCCGCAGGCCAGCGGCAGCGTCTCGTCGAGGCGGCGGGCCGCCTGCCCGCCGACGCGCAGCTGGAGCAGGACGACCGTCGCGTCCGCGACCGCCTCGTCCAGGTCGCCGGTGGTGACGACCCGGGCGGGGTGGCCGGCGCGGGAGAGCATCCGCGCGGCGAGCCCGCCGACGAGCTCCAGCCGCCGGGCGTCGGGGTCGGCCAGCACCAGCTCCGACACCGGCAGCGCCGCGTGCGCCCGCGCGAGGCCGTCCACCAGCTCCGGTGTGTAGGTGGACCCGCCTCCGATGACCGTCAGCTTCACCCCTTCACCCCCGTCAAGGTCACGCCCTGGACGAACACGCGCTGGGCGAGGAAGAACACCACCAGCACCGGCATGATCGTCAGCAGCGTCGCGGCCATGGTGAGGTTCCACTCGACGTGGTGGGCGGCGCGGAACGTGGCGACGCCGATGGCCAGCGTCCAGTGGTCGGGGTCGGCGTAGACCAGCGGCCGGAAGTAGTCGTTCCAGCAGTAGAAGAACTGGAACAGCGCCACCGCGGCCAGGGCGGGCTTCGCCATGGGCAGGACGACCCGCAGCATCGTGCGCAGCTCGCCGCAGCCGTCCACGCGGGCGGCGTCGGCGTACTCGCGGGGGATCGTCACCAGGAACTGGCGGAGCAGGAAGATGGAGAACGCGTCCCCGAACAGCTGCGGGATGATCAGCGGCCACAGGGTGCCGGTCAACCCGAGGCGGGCCCAGACGATGTACAGCGGCACCATGGTGACCTGCGGCGGCAGCATCATCGCCGAGACCACCACGACGAGCGCGAGGCCCCGCCCGCGGAACCGGAAGCGGGCCAGCGCGTAGGCCACCGGGACGCTGGAGACCAGCATGAACAGCGTCGACAGCCCCGCGTACACGGTGCTGTTGACGGTCCAGCGGACCATGTCGCCGCCGAACACCTCGGCGAAGTTGCCGAACCGCCAGTCGCGCGGCCACAGGTCGCCGCCGAGCGCCTGCCGGTCGGTCATCACGGCGGTCAGCGCGATGAACGCCAGCGGTGCCAGGAACATCACGCCGATGGCGACGGCGGTCGCGTGCACGGCGAGCCACAGCAGCGCCCGGCGGGCGCGCCCTCCCCGGGTCATCCCGCCTCCTCTCCGGCGAACGCGCGGAACCTGCGGAGCAGGACCACGGTGAACGCCATCGCGGTGGCGAACATGACCAGCGCCAGCACGCACGCGTAGCCCATGTTGAACTGGCGGAACCCCTGGTCGTACAGCCACTGCGGGAACGTCAGCGTGGAGCCGTCGGGGTAGCCGGGGGAGTACTGGACGCCGGGCAGGTCGGCGCGCCCGGATGCGACCTTGCCCGCCACCATCGGCTGCGTGAAGTACTGCAGCGTCTCGATGACGCCGGTGACGGCGGAGAACGCCAGGACGGGGGACACGGTCGGCAGCGTGATGTGCCGGAACCGGGCCCAGGCGCCGGCGCCGTCGATCGCGGCCGCCTCGTACAGCGACGCGGGCACGTTCAGCAGCGCGGCCAGCATGATGATCATGACGTCGCCGACCGCCCACAGCCCGAGCAGGGTCAGGCCGGGCTTGGCCCAGCCGGGGTCGTTGAAGAAGTCGGGCAGCGGGATCCCGAGCCGCGCGGAGACCGTCGGTAAGGGGCCGGTGCCGGGGTTCAGCAGGAACACGAACGCGACCGTGGCCGAGACCGGCGGCACGAGGTAGGGCAGGTAGAGGATCGAGCGCAGCACGCCCGCGCCCCGCTTGATCCTGGTGAGCAGCTGGGCGGCGCCGAGGCCGAACAGCACCCGCAGCGGGACGAGCACGGCGACCAGCCACAGCGTGTTGCGCATCGCCGTGCGGGCGTCGCGGTCGTGCAGCAGGTAGGTGTAGTTGTCCAGCCCCGCGTACTCCAGGGTGAACAGGTTGTAGCGGGTGAAGGAGAAGTAGACGGTGGCGGCGAGGGGGTAGGCGAAGAACAGGCCGAACCCGGCGAGCCAGGGGGACAGGAACGCCAGGACCCGGAGCCGCCGGCGCAGCCGCGCCCGCGCCGCCGTCCCGCCCCGCGCTCCGGTGAGCGGGAGGCGAAGTGATCCGGATGCCACGGTCAGCCTCCGGCGAGCTTGAGGGAGTCGTCGACCTCGCCGTCGAGCCTCTCCAGCGCCGCGCCGAGGTCCTTCACCTTGCCGGGCTCCCACTCGTCCTGGACGAACTTCTCGAACCGGACGACGTAGTCGTTGCCGTTCGGGGTCGGCGGCGTCGTGGAGCTGTGCGGGTTCCGGAAGACGTCGAGGAACGTCCGGAACTGCGGCGGCAGCCTCAGCCCCGGCGACGACAGCGCCGGGATCGTGGAGGGCACGTTGCCGAGCGCGTTGGCGAACGTGACCAGAGCGCCGGTGTCCGTGGTGAGGTACCGGACGAACTCCCATGCGGCCGGGGCGTGCCTGGCGCCGCGCGGGACGCCGATGACGGTTCCGGTGACGAACCCGCCGCCGTAGGCGCTCGCGCGCTCGTCGGAGACGGGGACGGGCGCCGTGCCGTAGTCGAGCCTCGGCGCCTCCTCCTGGATGAACCTGGTGCGCCACTCGCCGTCCACGGCCATCGCCGTCCTCCCCTTCTGGAACGGGTTGGACGACTCGAACTCCTGGCCCATCGAGCGCAGGAACTTCTTGACGTTGCCGTAGCCGTACCAGTCGATGAGGCTCTTGTTCCACTTCAGGTAGGCCTGGAAGGCGGGGTCGCCGGAGAAGTCGGCCCTGCCGTCACGGGTCAGCCATGTGACGCCGAACTGGGGCGCCAGGTGCTGGACCTGGTGCTCGTAGTACTGGACGGACGGTAGGAATCCCGCGACCTTGATGGTCCCGTCGGGGTCGCGGACGGTGAGCTTCTTGGCCAGGCGGGTCAGCTCGCCCATCGTCCTGGGCGGCTGCTCGCCCTTCATGAGCTTCTTGTTGTAGTAGAGGCCGTAGGCGTCGGCCAGCAGCGGCATCGCGCAGCGGGTGCCCTTGTACTCGGTGTAGCTGCGCACCGCCGGCGGGAACTGGCCCAGGTCCAGCCTGGACTTGGCGATGTAGGGCGCGAGGTTCTGCCAGGCGCCGCTCCGGCACCACTGCCCGACGCTGTCGGTGGTGAAGGACGACACCACGTCCGGGGGGTTCCCGCCGCGGATGGCGTTGGTGATGCGGTCGTCGGTCTGGCCGTTGACCAGCTTGACGGTGATGTTGGGGTGGGCCCTGTTGAAGCCGGCCACGGCGTCCTGGAAGGCCTTCACCTCGTGCGGGGCGCTCCAGCCGTGCCAGACCTCGATGGTCTGCCTCTCGTCGGACGCCGGGCCCTTGCCCGACGGGTCGCCGCCGGCCGTGCACGCGGTCGCGAGGCCGAGCCCGGCGGCGGCCGTGGCCGCCGCGAGCCGGCGCGTTGTGGTGGGGGGCACTCCGGTTCTCCTTAGGGGTGGGGAACGGCGTGGTAGGAGGAGGGCGCGGTCGGGGCCGGTGGGTCAGGGGACGGTGGTGGTGAAGACCTCGTCTCGGGTCTCCCGGAGCGCCTGCTGGAGCGCCCCGGCCAGGACGGGGTTGCCCTGGACGGTGCTGAGCCGCACCTCGGGGCGCGGGATCGTGAGGCTGTGCAGGTGCTGTTCGATGCGCGCGCGGAGCGGTTCCCCGCCGGCGAGCAGGACGTCGCCGGTGAGGACGACGAGCGCGGGGTCGACGACCGCGACGACGGTGGCGAGCGTGGCGCCGAGCCTGGTGGCGAGCTCGGTGAGGGCGCGTTCCGCGCGGGCGCCCGCGCCGGTGGCGGTGCGCCTGCCCTCGGTCTCCACGTCGGCGGCGGCGCGGCCGAGCGCGGCGGCGGCGTCCCGGCCGCGGAAGCCGTGCTCGCGCATCAGCCTCAGCACGGCCGCGCCGCCGGTGAGGCTGTGCACGCCGCCGGTGCGGGTGCGGCGCACGTCCCGCATGAGCGGGGCGCCTGCGGCGGGCATGTAGCCGATCTCGCCGGCGCCGCCGGTCGCGCCCCGGTGCAGCGTCCCGTTCAGCACGACGGCCATCCCGACGCCGTCGGCGACCCACAGCAGGACGAAGTCCGCCGCGCCCGCGGCCCGCCCGCCGGACCGCTCGGCGAGCGCGGCGAGGTTGACGTCGTTCTCGATCGCGACGCGGACGCCGAGCCCGCCGCTCAGCGTCTCCACCAGGTCGGGGATGTGCCAGCCGGGGATGTGCGAGGCGTACCCGAGGCGGCCGGTGGCGGGGTCGACGGCGCCCTGGATGCCGATGACGGCCCGGTCGAGGCGGTCCCGGGTGAGCCCGGCCGCGGCGGCGGCCCCGTCGAGCGCGGCGGCCATCCGGGCGACGACGTCCACGCCGGTGCGTCCGGGGGTCGGCAGCGTGTGCTCGCCGACGACCGTCCCGGCGAGGTCGGCGACGCTGGCGCGGATCCGCGCAGGGGTGACGTCGGCGCCCGCCACGTGGGCGGCGGCGCCGTTGATCCGGTACAGCTCGGCGGTGCGGCCGGGCAGGCCCTCGCGGACGCCGTCGCGGACGACGAGCCCGGCCTGCTCCAGCCGGGCGAGCAGCTGGGAGGCGGTCGGCTTGGAGATGCCGGTGAGGTCGGAGATCTGCGGGCGGGTCAGCGGCCCCCGGGCCAGCAGCGCCTCCAGGGCCGCGCGGTCGTTGATCGCCCGCAGCAGGCTGGGCGTTCCGGGGACGGGCGCGGACACGGCGGCTCCTCCAAATTAGGAAAGTTTCCTAACTTGAAGGAAAAGTAAGGACTCTTAACGGATACGTCAAGGGCCGGGGCCGGTCACGGCCGCCGTGAACCGCCCGCTATCGAGGCGCAGGCCGATTGCGGCGAGGTGAGGGGGATCAGGGCGCGGTGACGATGAAGGCGGAGTTGCCGAAGCCGATCTCGTCGCCGGGACGGACGCGGGCCGGGCCGGTCAGCCGGTACCCGTTGACCCGGGTCCCGTTCATCGAGCCGAGGTCGGAGACCATCCAGCCCTCGTCCGCGCGGTAGATCTCGGCGTGGAACCGGGAGACGGTGAGGTCGGTGAGGATGAACTGGCAGGCGGGGGCGCGGCCGACGACGATGCGGCCGAGCTCGCGCGGGGGCAGCATGAACCGGGGCAGCCGCGGCGCCCGCCACGCCGCCTCGATCCGCGCGGTCGCCTGCGAGACCGAGGAGATCAGGCCGGTCAGCCGGTTCATGACGCGGTTGGAGGCCGGCAGGTCGTGCACGATGTCGGCCAGTTCGGCCTTGCTGCGCGCCTGCAGCACCTGGTCGACGCGCCGCTCGAACGTCTCGTCCGACATCCGGCCCTCGGCCACGCGGTCGCTGAGGACGCGCAGCACCCGGTCCCGCTCCGTGTCCGACGCTCTCACCGGGAATGAGGGCTGACCGTCCATAGCTGTGAGTATCCAGTCCCCATCGTCGGCTGTCCAGAAAGGCCCGTCGGGCCGAGGACGGGCGATCGGCCTCACCCGCCCTCCACCTTTTCGACGCCGCCCCGCCCCCGGAAGTTCGCGGACGGGGCGGCGGCGTGCGGACGCCGGGCCTTGTCGGCCGGGGGGGCTCAGCGCGACAGCAGGTCGCGGGCGATGTGGGTGATCTGGATCTCGTCGGTGCCGGCGTAGATCTGGAAGGACTTGGCGTCGCGGGCGAGCTGCTCCACGCGGTACTCACTCATGTAGCCGTTGCCGCCGAACAGCTGCACGGCCTCCTGCGCGACCTCGCTGGCGGCCTGCGCGGCGTACAGCTTCATCGCCGACGCCTCGGCGAGGGTGGGGGTGCGTCCGGCGCGCTGCATCTCGATGTGCCGGAACACCAGGTTCTGCACGTTGAGGCGCGCGACCTCCATCTTCGCCAGCTTCAGCTGGATGAGCTGGAAGTCGCCGATGCGCTGGCCCCACAGCTCGCGGGTCTTGGCGTACTCGACCGAGAGCTTCAGGCACTCCTCGATGACGCCGAGGGCCATCGCGGCGACGCCGGCGCGCTCGGTGACGAAGTTCTGCCGGGCCGACTCCTTGCCGCCCTGCGCGCCGGAGGACAGGAGCCGGTCGGCTCCCGCGCGCACGTCGTTGAGGAACAGCTCGCCGGTGGGGGAGGAGTGCAGCCCCATCTTGCGCAGCGGCTTGCTCTGCTCCAGGCCCGGCATGCCCCGGTCGAGGACGAAGGTGAGGATCTCGCGGTTGCGGGGGTCCTCGCCCTGGTCGAGCTTGCAGTAGAAGACGATCGTGTCGGCGTAGGGGCCGTTGGTGATGAAGGTCTTGCTGCCGTTGAGGACGTACTCGTCGCCGTCCTTGCGCGCGGTGGCCTGCATCCCGCCGAACGCGTCGGACCCGGAGTTCGGCTCGGTGATCGCCCAGGCGCCGACCTTCTCCATGGTGAGCAGCGGGAGCGCCCAGCGCTCCTTCTGCTCGGGGGTGCCGCGCTTCATGATCGTCCCGGCGGCGAGGCCGAGCCCGACGCCCATCGCCGAGACCAGGCCGGGCGCGACCTTGCACAGCTCGATGACCGGGATCATCGACATCGCCGCGCTGCCGCCGCCGGCCCGCTCGCCGTCGGAGCCGGCGGCGCCGCCCTCGCGCTCCTTGGCCAGCCGGGACTGGAAGGACGAGCGGGCCATCTCGTCCATCCCGAACGTCTTGTAGAGGCTGCGGAGCAGATCGTAGGGCGGCAGCTCGCCCGACTCCAGCGCGTCCAGGTTCGGGCGGACCTCCGCGTCGATCCAGCCGCGCACCGCGTCCCGGATCATCAGGTCTTCCTCGGACCACTCGATCATGCTCTGCCCCGCCCTCTCGACTCCTGCCGCGTAACGGGGCCCATCAAAGCAGAGTCTGAAAGCGAACGCTTATCGCGGGTCCGCTAACCGAGACGGACGACGTCGGCGAGGACGCCGCCGTCCGCCGTGAGCCGGTCGGGGGAGGGGCTGTCGTACACGACGAGGATGCGGGTGCCCGGCTCGTCCAGCACGGCGATGCCCTCGGCGTGGTCGTCGCCGTCGCCGTGGGGCAGCTCGCCCAGCACCTCGAGCTCCTCGGCCGTGACGATCTCGCCGGCGTCGGCGCGGGCCGCGCCCGGCCACCGCACGAGCCGCACCGGGCCGTCCAGGTCCATGCTCGGCCCGGTGAGGACGAGCAGGTCGTCGCCGTGCGGGCACAGGTCGCGCACGCCGAGGCCGCCGAGGTCCAGGAAGTGGGTGCGGTAGGGCTCGCCGTCGTCGCCGACGGGCAGCGCCTGCAGGCGTCTCGGGTCCCGGGGGTGCGGGGCGGGGCGGATCTCCACCAGCACCGCCCAGCCGCGCAGCACCGGCCCGCGGAGCCCGATGTAGAGGCGGTCGCCGTGCACGGCGACGCCCTCGATGTCCAGGCCGTTGTCCTTGCTCGGGATGGGCAGGAACGGGGCGAGGTGCGGGTCGTCGGCCAGCAGGTCGGCGATGGAGTCCTTGTCCAGGCCGAGCACGGCCGCGGTGCGGTCCCCGTCGTCGCGGACGGCGCGGGGCAGCCCGTCGTCGCCGGTGACCAGGGGGATGCGGGCGAGGATGTAGCGGTTGTCCTCCCGCACGACGGTCGCCAGGCGCTTGCGCGCCTTGGCGTCGCCGTTGCCCGGCTTGATCTTCTTGCGCTTGAGGCTGTGCGAGCCGATCGCCCACAGCCATCCGTCGGCCCGGGCGAGGCCCTCGATGTCGGCCTCCTCGTCGGGGCCGGCCGGCAGCGGGACGAGGTCGGCGAGCGCGACCGTGACCTGCCCGTCGTAGCCGGTGACGCGCCCGTCGTCGTCCGTGACGGCGGTGAGCCGCTCGATGGTGGCGGTCTCGTCGCCCGCCACCCACAGGCAGCGGCCGTCCTGGCGCACGGCGGAAAGGTTGGTGTGCGTCTCGGCCTCACGGCTCTCCTGGTCGAAGCGCAGCTCGACCCGGCGTTCCACGATCATTGGGGAATGCTCCCACAGGGCCGCGACCTGTGGCGACGCGGGGGAACGGTCCACAACCGGCCCTCAGGCCTCCCAGCGGACGTCCAGCCGCGGCGGCTTGCGGAAGACCAGCCCGCGCGGGCGGGCGGGCCGGGACGGATCGAGCCGGAGCCCGGGCAGGCGGTCCAGCAGCGCGGTGAGCGCGGTGCGGGCCTCCAGCCGGGCCAGGTGCGCGCCGAAGCAGAAGTGGGGTCCGTGCGCGAACGCCAGGTGCTCGGCGGCGTTGCGGCGCCGCACGTCGTAGCGGTCGGGGTCGGGGAACACCGAGGGGTCGCGGCCCGCTCCGGCGATCGAGACCCGCACGAGGTCGCCGGCCCGGACGTCCGCATCGCCGAGCCGGGCGTCGCGGGTGGCGTACCGGTCGACGACCGAGGCCGCGGGCTCCAGCCGCAGGGACTCCTCGATCGCGGCGGGCAGCAGGCCCGGGTCGTCCCGGACGAGCCGGAGCTGGTCGGGGTGCCCGAGCAGGTGCAGCGCCGCGTTGGCGATCATGCCCTCGGTGGTGTCGATGCCGCCGAACATCAGGATCGCGGCGTTCGCGACGACCTCGGGGGCGCGCAGGCCCCGGCCGGCGGCCTCGGCCAGCAGCGACCCCGGCCGGGCCGCGTCGACCGCCTCCCGGACCGCCGCGCCCAGCAGCCGGTACGCCTCGCCGGCGCGCTCGGGCGCCGCGCCGCCCGCGGTGATGGCGGACACGGCCTCGACGAACGCGCCGTACCAGGAGCGGACGGTGCCGGCGTCCACCCCGGACAGGCCGAGGGCCTCGGTGACGACCGCGACGGCGAGCGGCCCGGCCAGCTCGCCGCGCAGCTCGGCGCGGCCCGCCGGCGCCAGCGCGCCGACGAGCCGGTCGGTCTCGGCCTCCACGAACCGGGTGAACCGCTCCCGGGTCCGCGCCGGGCGGAAAGGCCGTGCGAACGCGTCGCGGTGCCGGGTGTGGGCCGGGCCGTCCAGCGACAGCATGCTCGGCCCGACGACCTGGGCGGTGGAGAAGCGCGGATCGTCCACGGTGTAGGTGTCCGCGTCGCGCATGACCTCCAGCGCCGGGCGGCGGGCGGTCACCAGCCAGCCGCCCAGCGCGGGCAGCCAGGTGACGGGTTCGCGCTCGCGCAGCCGGGCCAGGTGCGGGTGCGGGTCGTCCTCCAGGTCGGCGGCCGTCACCGAGGCGCCGAGCGGGAAGCGGGCGGTCAGGTCGAGGCTCACCCGTCCCAGACTATTCCGGCAGATTCCTGATCTACAATGTAAAGGCGTCGGCCGTTGCGACTCAGGTCTCCGACCGCTGCCGCCACCACGCCTGCCCCTCTTCGGGCAGCGTGTAGATCGGGTCGTGGTACTCGTAGCGCCGGGTCAGCGCGTCGGGGTCGGACAGCTCCAGGCCGGTGCGGTAGTTCTTCGTCCAGTAGGAGATGCCGCGCTCGCGGTCGTACTCGGCGAGCTGGTGCACCCACCGCTTGCCGACGTAGGGGACGTCGCAGACGATCCGCGGGGTGGCGAAGCCGGGCAGGTAGCCCATGATCGCGTGCTGCAGCTCCTGCGCCTCCCAGACCGCGAGCCGCCAGTGCTCGCTGCTGGGGATCATGTCGCACATGTACAGGTAGTACGGCAGGATCCCGGCCTCGTCCAGCAGCGCGAACGACAGGTCGAGCAGCGCCTCGGGCGTGTCGTTGACGCCGCGCAGCAGCACGCCCTGGTTGCGCACGTCGCGGATGCCGGTGTCGAGCATCGCGCGGGCGGCCTTGGCGACCATCGGCGTCACCGACTGGGCGGCGTTGACGTGGGTGTGGATGGCGATCTGCACGCCGCGCGCGTTCGCCTTGGTCGCCAGGCGCTCCATGCCGGCGCGGACGTCGTCCTGCAGCCAGTGCTGCGGCAGCCCCATGAGCGCCTTGCTGGCCAGCCGGATGTCGCGGATGTTCTCGATGTCCAGCAGCGAGTCGACGAACGACTCCAGCCGCGCCCACGGCATGTTGGCGACGTCGCCGCCGGAGACGACCACGTCCCGGACGCCGGGGGAGCGGCGCAGGTAGTCCAGCATGGCGCCGAGCCGGTCCGGCGGCTTGATGGTGAACTTGTGCTTGTCGACGGTCGGCGTGGAGTTGCCGACCAGGTCCATGCGGGTGCAGTGGCCGCAGTACTGCGGGCAGGTCGGCAGGAGCTCGGCCAGGACCTTGGTGGGGTAGCGGTGGGTGAGCCCCTCCACCGCCCACATCTCGGCCTCGTGCAGCGAGTCGCGGGAGGCGTGCGGGTGGGACGGCCAGTCGGTGCGCCGGTCGCTGAACACCGGGAGCATGTAGCGGCGCACGGGGTCGGCGTAGAAGGCCTCCGTCGAGGAGGCGTCCATCGTGTTGAGCATCTGCGGCGGCAGCAGCATCGACATGGTGGCGCGCTCGGCCTGGTCGCGCTCCAGGTCGGCGTAGAAGCGCTCGTCCAGCAGGTCGCCCATGACGCGGCGCAGTTGCCGCACGTTCTTCACGCAGTGGGCACGCTGCCACTGCGCGGACTCCCACTCGGCCTCCGTGACGTCCCGCCATCCCGGCAGGCGCCGCCAGTCGGGCTCCACCAGCGGCCGGCGCCGGTAGGCGTACGGCTGGCGCGCGGCCTCCTCGGACTGGAGGGCGTCCGGGTGCAGGGCAGTGGTCATCGTCGACCGCCTCCTCGCCTCACATTGATCGCATAAAAGTCTTGTATGCCGCCGACGTTACGGGAAGACTTTCGATGAAACCAGGGGTGCCCTGGATATCTTGCGTAACACCACCCGATGTTAGGAGAAGGACGGCATGGCGATGACCGGAGGCGGGACCGGGACGGCGGTCGGGCTGCACCGCGTGCTGGAGCCCGCGGGCGTGCTGCCGCAGGCCGCGCTCCGGCTGGATCCCGACCCGCGGATCCGGCCGGACGAGGTGCGGATCGGCGTCGAGCGCCTCAACCTGGACGCCGCGTCCTTCCGCCAGCTGCACACCGCGCACGGCGGCGACCCGGACGCGATCCGCGCCGAGGTGCTGCGGATCATCGGGGAGCGCGGCAAGATGCACAACCCGGTGACCGGGTCGGGCGGCATGCTCGTCGGGGTGGTCGAGGAGGCCGGGCCGGACTCGCCGCTCGGCCTGAAGCCCGGCGACCGCGTCGCCACCCTGGTGTCGCTCACCCTCACCCCGCTCGCGATCACCGACGGGCTCGCCGGGTGGGACGGGCGGTCGGAGCAGGTCCCGGCGCGCGGCCACGCGATCCTGTTCGGCCGCTCCATCGCCGCCGTCCTCCCCGACGACATGCCGGTGCCGCTGGCTCTCGCCGTCATGGACGTGTGCGGCGCGCCCGCGCTCACGCACCGCGTCGTCGCGGCCCGCGGCGGCGGCCCCACCGTGGCCGTGCTGGGCGCCGCCGGCAAGAGCGGGTGCCTGTCGCTGGCCGCCGCCCGCCGCGCCGGCGCGTCCCGCGTGATCGGGCTCGTCCCCACCGCTGAGGAGGAGGAGCGGCTCGTTGCGTCCGGCCTGGCCGACGCCGTCGTGCGCGCCGACGCCCGCGACCCGGTGGCCGTCGCGGCCGCCGTCGGCGAGCCGGTCGACGTCACCGTCGTGTGCGTCGACGTGCCGGGCTGCGAGCACGGCGCGATCCTCGCCACCGCCCCCGGCGGCACCGTGGTGTTCTTCTCGATGGCGACCTCGTTCCCGGCCGCCGCGCTCGGCGCCGAGGGGCTGGCCGCCGACGTCACGATGCTCATCGGGAACGGCTACGTCCCCGGGCACGCCGAGACCGCCCTTGACCTGGTGCGGTCGGAACCCGCCGTGCGTGCGCTGTTCACCTCCCGGACCGGTGCGGATTCGGCAGAATGACCGGAAACGTCCCGGCCGTGGCGGGGACCGTCCGATCATCGAGGGAGAGAGCATGGCGAGCATCACCGAGGAGCTGCGCGGGCGGGACCCGAAGGAGCGGCAGGCGCAGATCGTCGACGTCCTGGTCGACGCGTTCTCGGACCTGATGGAGCGCAGCCCCGCCGAGTTCCGCCGCCGCTTCCGCAAGATGGCCTCGGACCCGTTCGCGTTCTACCGGGGCAGCGCGTGCCTGTTCTACGCCGACATCGCCCACGACGACGACCCGTGGGCCGACGATCGCACGTCCCGCGTGTGGATCCAGGGCGACCTGCACGCGCAGAACTTCGGCACCTACATGAACGACGACGGCGTCTTCGTCTTCGACGTCAACGACTACGACGAGGCCTACGTCGGCCACTTCACCTGGGACGTCAAGCGCCTGGTGGCCAGCCTGGCGCTGCTGGCGTGGCAGAAGGCGATCTCCGACGCCGACATCCGCCGGCTCATCGAGGCCTACGTGCGCGCCTACGTCGACCAGGTCCGCAAGTTCGCCGCGCACGAGGGCGACGAGAAGTTCGCGCTGACGCTCGACACCACCGACGGCTACGTCCGCGACGTGCTGGTCGACGCGATGGGCGGCACCCGCACCGGGCTGCTGGACGGCATGACCGTCGTGTCGGGGCCCGATCGGCGCTTCCTCGACCGCCCCGGCGTCCGGCGCCTGGACGACGCCGAGCGCGCCAAGGTCGAGGCCGCCTACGAGGAGTACCTGAAGACCATCCCGAAGGAGAAGCGCTTCGGCAGCCTCACCTACGTGATCAAGGACATCGTGGGCGCGTCCGGGTTCGGCATCGGCTCGGCCGGGCTGTCGGCCTACAACATCCTCGTGGAGGGCAACACCCAGGCGCTGGAGAACGACGTCATCCTGTCGATGAAGCAGGGCAACGTCGCCGCGGCCAGCCGTGTCGTCGACGACCCCCGCATCCGCGAGTACTTCCAGCACCACGGCCACCGCACGGCCGTCTCGCGGCGCGCGCTGCAGGCCAACAGCGACCCGTGGCTCGGCCACACCCAGATCGACGGCGTCGGCTACGTCGTGCAGGAGCTGTCGCCCTACGAGGCCGACCTGGACTGGAGCGGCCTCACCGAGCCCGAGGACATGCTGTCGGTGCTGGACGACCTGGGCCGCGCCACCGCCAAGGTGCACTGCGTGTCCGACACCGACTCCGACCACACCCTCGTCGGTTTCCAGGTCGAGGACGCCATCGACGCGGTGATCGGCCCGGACGAGTCGGACTTCGTCGAGGCGATGGTGGCCTTCGGCACCGAGTACGCCGAGATCGTCCGGCAGGACCACACCTACTTCGTGGACGCCTTCCGCAACCACGAGATCCCCGGCCTGTAGCCGCGTCCGCCCCCCCGAACGCCCCGACCCGCCGCGGTCGGGGCGTTCTGACGTTCGGTGCTCGGTTCAGTGGGCGAAGGCGATGGCGGTGCCGGCGCTGACGACGACGGCGATGGCGACCAGTACGAGCGAGGAGCGCAGTGGGTTGCGGCGCTTGGGCAGCGCCTTCTGTGCGCGCGGCGCCGCGTGCAGTCGCACCGGTGGGCGCTTTTCGGGCGGTTTGTGCGTGGGCGGCGCCGGTTCGGGGCGCGTCCGCGGGGACGGGCTGGGCGCGTGCGGGGCGAGCGCCACGGGTCGTGGCTTCGGCGCGGCGGCGGGCGGTGGAGCCGGTGCGGGGTGCCCGGGCTGCGGAGGCGGCTCCGGTGCCTCCGGGGGTGGTGGCGGGGGCGGTTCCGGGACCTCCGGAGTGTCGGAGGGCGGTTCTTCCGGCGGCGGAGGCTCGGCGGGAGGCGGTTCCTCCGGGGGCGGGGGTTCGGAGGTGTCCGGCAGGCCGCAGCCGTCCGCGGAGCCGGTGCCGATCTCGATGTCGATGCACACGTCGACCCCGATCTCGATGCCGGGCGTGGGCGGCGGGTCGGCCTGCGCGGTGGCCGGGAAGCCGAGCATGACGGCGGGCAGGGCCAGGGCCGGCAGCGCGAAGGCCGGCAGGGTGCGGGCCCTCAGGGGCCGGGACCGCCGCGTGCACGTCGGCAGGGTGCGGGCCCACCGGGGCGCGGCGGGCGGGGTGGGGCGGCGGCGCATCAGCCGCCTCCCGCGATGCGCTGCAGGTCGGCGTGCAGACCGGAGAACGCCTCCGGTCCGACGGCGAGGGCGCCGGTGAACACGTGCGAGATGTCGACGGTGAGGTAGGTGCCGGCGGCGAGCAGCGCCGCCATCAGCGCCAGCGGCACCAGCGCCATGCCGCGGGGGCGGGCGCCCACGAGGAAGGGCAGCAGCAGGACCACCGCGCCGGTGAGGACGGTGACGGCGAGCAGGCCGGCGGGCGGCGTCGTCCGGGCGTCGGCGGCGCGCTGCCGGCGCGCGGCCGAGATCTCGCCGAGGTGGTCGAGGACGGCGCCGCGGGCGTCCGAGGCCTCGTCGGTGCCGGGCTGGATCGCGATGACGTCGTGGCGCAGCCGGTCCAGTTCGGCCCAGGCCCGGGCGCTGAGGCGCCCGTGCTCCATCAGCCGCCACTCGGGGCCGCGGACGAGTTCGACATAGGTGATGAGCCCGTCCTGGACGCGCCGGGCGTCCGCGGCGGGGAGGCGCTCGGCGGCCCAGTAGGCCTCGGTGATCGCCTGGCTCTCGGTGTAGGTGTTGGAGCGGGCGGCGTCCGCCGTGGTCCACGGCACGACGATGGCGATGGCGAACGCCAGCAGGAACAGCGCCGAGAGCATGGCGCCGGTGTGGGAGGAGGTGGGGCCGTCGGGAGCGCCGTCGTCCACGGTCCCGCGCGCCCGCCGCACCAGCCGGCTCGCCACGATGACCACGCCGACGGCGCAGGCCGCGGCCGCGAAGTAGATGATCATGCCCCTCCCGAAATCGTCCTGTCCATGACCGGGGGTGAGCATAGCTTTACTTAGAGTCGCCATGGGGTGTTTGTCGCCGACCGTCACCTGGGGGTGAGATGGTCGTCCGCAGAGGGAAGGCGGGGCTGTGCGCCACCGGAAGGTGCGGGAGATGTGGTGGTAGTTCTTGTGGAATACGGTGTCCGTACCGGAAGATCTCCCGTAGAGAACTCGGTATGAAGGATGATTGTTAGGACCGGCCTGAGAGGGGCGGCTGCGTGAGGGGAGACGGCAATGGCGCCGCAGGGAAAGCTGGACCTCGACCCGGAGGTGGTGCGCACCGCCCGGCGCCTGGCCGCCCGGGCCGCCGAACCCATCATCGACATGGCCCGCTCCCACACCACCGTCTCCGTCGAGCGGGCGCTGCTGAGGCTGGCGGGCCTGACCGGCGCCGACGATGAGGGGCGCCCCTGGGTCAACCACCTCGCCGACGCCGTCCGCGACCAGGTCGGGCTGGAGCACGGGCTCGCCCTGCCGGTCTGGGACGCGCTGCTGACCGGGCCGTACGGCTCCCTCGACGACCTGGCACGGGCCGCCGCCCGCGGACGGGTGTCGTTCCGGCTGCCGGCGGGCACCGACGCCGAGCACGCCCGCAAGGCCGCGGGCGAGGCGGCCCGCGGCGGCATGGCGCGCGTCGACCGGCGCTGCGCCGAGCGAGACCGGCTGCTGGCCGAGCTGCCCACCCCCGACCGGGCCGGCACGCCGAGGCCGCTGGTCTACCTGATCGTGGCGACGGGCGACATCTACGAGGACATCCCGCAGGCGCAGGCCGCCGCGCGCGAGGGCGCCGACGTCGTGGCGGTGATCCGCTCCACCGGGCAGTCGCTGCTGGACTTCGTGCCCGAGGGCGCCACCCGGGAGGGCTACGCCGGCACCTACGCCACCCGGGAGAACTTCCGGCTGATGCGCTCGGCGCTGGACGACGTGTCCCGCGAGCTCGGCCGGTACGTGCGGCTGACGAACTACGCCTCCGGGCTGTGCATGCCGGAGATCGCGACGCTCGCCGGGCTCGAGCGCCTGGACATGATGCTGAACGACTGCATGTACGGGATCATCTTCCGCGACATCAACCCGCGCCGAACGTTCATCGACCAGCGCTTCTCGCGGCAGATCCACGCCCGCGCCGGCATCGTCATCAACACCGGCGAGGACAACTACCTCACCACCGCCGACGCCGTGGACGCCGCGCACACCGTGGTCGTCAGCCAGCTGCTGAACGAGCGGTTCGGGCACGAGGCGGGGCTCGGCGACGACCAGCTCGGCCTCGGCCACGCCTTCGAGATCAACCCGGCGATCCCGGAGTCGTTCCGGCTGGAGCTGGCGCACGCCCAGCTCGTCCGGGAGCTGTTCCCCGGCGCGCCGCTGAAGTACATGCCGCCGACCAAGCACATGACCGGCAACATCTTCGCCGGCTACCTGCTGGACGCGTTCTTCAACCTCGCCGGCGTGATGACCGGGCAGTCGATCATCCTGATCGGGATGATGACCGAGGGCATCCACACCCCCTGGCTGTCGGACCGCGACCTGGCGCTGGAGAACGTCCGCTACGTCCGCGACGCCTGCGGGAACCTCGCCGAGGACTTCATGCCCCGCCCGGACGGGATGCTCGTCCAGCGCGCCAAGCAGGTGCTGTCGGAGTCGGTGGAGCTGCTGGAGCGCGTCGCCGACGACGGGCTCCTGGAGGCCATCGCCGAGGGCACGTTCGGCGTCACCCGCCGCCCGCCCGACGGGGGCAAGGGCCTGGACGGCGTCGTCCCGCGCGCCGACGGGTACTTCAACCCCGCGATCGAGATCCTCGACACCGAGGACCCGCACGCCGCCCGCCCCGCCGCCGACCAGGAGGTGCCCGCATGACGGTCGAGAGCCCCGGAACCGGTACCGGGACCCAGGCCCCCGCCGAGCCCGCCGACACCCGGCAGGTGATCCGCCCCTACGGCGACACCACCGGCGACGGCATGGTGCAGATGTCGTTCACCCTGCCCGTCCCGGCCGGGAAGCGCGCCGAGGCGGCCGCCCTGCAGCTCGCCGGGAAGATGGGCCTGGACCCGGCCAGCGTCGTCCACGCCAAGCCGATGGGCCCCGACTTCACCTTCTTCATCGTGTACGGGAAGGTGCGGCACCTCATCGACTACGCCTCCATCCCCGTCCCGGAGGAGCGCGCCTACCCGCTGCTGACCGCCCAGGAGGTGAACCTGGCGATCCGCGAGGCGCTTAACCGGCGGCTGGTGGTCGTCGGGGCCTGCATCGGCACCGACGCCCACACCGTCGGGATCGACGCGATCCTCAACGTCAAGGGCTTCGCGGGGGAGAAGGGCCTGGAGTACTACCGGGAGATCCAGGTCGTGAACATGGGCGCCCAGGTCACGGTCGAGGAGCTGGTCGAGCGCGCCAAGGCCGAGGACGCCGACGCGGTGCTGGTGTCCCAGGTCGTCACCCAGCGCAACGCCCACCTGCACAACACCAAGCAGATGGCCGCCGCGTTCCACGCCGAGTACCCGACCGCGGTGGCGGGGGGCATGGGGCGGCCGCTGCTGGTCGTCGGCGGCCCCCGCTTCGACACCGTCACCGAGGCCGACCTCGGCGTCGACCGCATCTTCGGCAAGGGCACCACGCCCGCCGAGGTCGCCAGCTATCTCGTGCACGCCCTGCTTCCCGGCGAGCACCGGCCCACGACGATGGAGGAAGAGTGAGCGACCCCCGCGAGGGACTGACCGTCACCCACCGCCGCTACATCCCCTACTCGCACGCGCACTACGCGGGCGACCTGGTCGACGGCGCCTACGTGCTGGGCCTGTTCGGGGACGTGGCCACGGAGCTGTGCATCCGCACCGACGGCGACGAGGGCCTGTTCGCCTCCTACTCCGACGTGCAGTTCCGCGCGCCCGTCCGGGCCGGGGACGTCCTGGAGACCACCGCCGTGCTGACCCGCGCGGGCACCCGCAGCCGCGTGATGGACTTCGAGGCCCGCGTGGTGTGCCGGGGACGTCCCGACAAGGGCGAGTCGTCGGCCGAGGTGCTGCCGGAGCCGGTCGTCGCGGTCACCGCGTCCGGCACGGTCGTGGTAGCCGCGCCGGGAGGCTGATCCCGCCCCCGGCCGATCCAGGCCGTGATCGCAAAGGGCGTCCGGTGAAATCGCCGAACGCCCTGATCATGGTGTTGAGCTGGGATAACATGGAGTCGCCGCAGAACATGCGGCGGTTGACAAGGTGGCGGAAGCCGGTAGTTTTGCTGCAGTCCAGCACGGGACTCACCGATCGGCCGCCCGAGGGGCCGCCGGGCGCCGCGCCGCGACGGGGACGGGGATCACGCGAGTGGTCGGCATCGTGCCCGCCCGAGCCAGCGCGGTGATCCGGGGCCGTGCCGGGCGGAGCCGCCCGATCGCGCGGGGGGTTGGACCCGGGAAGGGCCCGGACATCCAGTAGAAAACGGAGCCTCGTTCTCACCGCCTGTGGGACGACTCCGGCCCGATGGATGTCGCGGGCCCTCTTCCGTGTCCGGCACCCGGTGAACCGTCCGCTTTCGTTCTGACCTGTGCCCGCGGTCGCCGCGGGCGCCCGGTGCCGGTAGCGTTCCGGCAAGGACCCGAGTGAACGAGGTGGGACGTGGCCCAGGAGACCCTCCCGGACCGGTCGCCGGCCGCGGGGCCGGACGGCGGCCCGGGCGGCGAGCCCGGTGGCGGGGCGCCG
>NZ_JBEUPD010000014.1:0-223908 GCF_040492135.1 Actinomadura sp. NPDC000600 | reverse complement strand
GCGCGCAGGTGGGGGGCGCTGACGCGGCCGTGCCCCAACTCCCCCCCCGCCCCGGCCCCGCGGGGCCCCCGGCCGGCGCCGCGCAGCACCTCCGCCGCCGCGGCCCGCCGGTCGGCGACCGGGCCGCGGGCTCCCTCGAAGCCGAGGACGGCCAGCGCCCCGGCCGCGGACGACCCGCCGCCGATCGCCGCCGGATCGGCCAGCCCGACCATGGTCTCGGTCTCGTCCGACAGGCGCAGGACCGCGGGGAGGGGGCCGTCCTGGGCGAGGCGCCGGAGCGCGGCGGCGCCCTGGTCGAAGGAGGCGAAGCGCCAGCCCTCGTACTCCCGGGCCTCCGGGACGGGGTGCACCCGCACCCGCACGGAGGTGATCACGCCGAGCGCGCCCTCCGAGCCGAGGACGAGCTGGCGCAGGTCCGGCCCGGCCGCCGACTTCGGCGCGCGTCCGAGGTCGAGGTCGCCCTCGGGGGCGGCCACGGTCAGGCCCACGACCATGTCGTCGAACCGCCCGTACCCGGCCGACGCCTGCCCGCTGGAGCGGGCCGCGGCGAACCCGCCGACCGACGCCCACTCGTAGGACTGCGGGAAGTGCCCGAGCGTGTAGCCGCGCTCGTTGAGCAGGGCCTCCGCCGCCGGGGCGCGCAGCCCCGGCTGCAGGACGGCGGTCCGGGAGACCTCGTCGAGCTCGACCAGCCGGTCCATGCGCCGCAGGTCGAGGGCGACGAAGGAGTCGACGCCCTGCGGCGCCAGCCCGCCGACGACCGAGGTGCCGCCGCCGAACGGGACGACCGCGATCCGCCGCGCGGCGCACGCCCGCAGCACGGCGAGCACCTCGCCGTGCGTGCCGGGCAGGACGACCGCGTCCGGAGCGTCGGAGGCGTCGCCCGCCCGGATGCGCAGCAGGTCGGGCGTGGACTTCCCGCGGGTGTGCCGGAGCCGGGACTCGGCGTCGGCGCGGACGTTCCCGTCGCCCACGACGGCGGCGAGCGCGGTCAGGTCGTCCCCCGAGAGCCGGGGCGCGGCGACCTTGACGCCGGTCAGGTCGGCGGGCGGCGCCTCGGCGGGCCGCACGCCGAGCAGGTCGCGCAGCAGGCCGACCATCGACTCGGGCAGCGGCGCCGCCTTCGCCGGGTCGCCCCAGCCGCTCCACAGCATGTCGCGCGTCTCCACGCCCGCCTCCCTCGCCGCCCCGGGTTCCTGGTGGCTTACACTGTGACACATGACGTCGAATCGTCACAACAGGACGGCGGCGCGGACCGCCGACGACACCGTGCTGGACGCCGCGCGCGACTGCGTGCTCGCGGTCGGGGTGCGCCGCACGACGCTGACCGACATCGCGCGCCGGGCCGGCGTCTCCCGCATGACGCTCTACCGGCGCTGGCCCGACGTCCGCACCATCGTCGCCGACCTGATGACCCGCGAGTGGACGGCGATCGGCGACGCGCTGCAACCCCCCGACGACGGCCGCCCCGTCCGGCCCCGCCTGGTGGACGGCCTGGTCACCGGCGTGCGGACGTTCCGCGACCACCCGCTGCTCCGCAAGATCATCGAGGTCGACCCCGAGCTGCTGCTGCCCTACCTGCTGGACCGCTGCGGCGCCAGCCAGCGCGCCTTCCTGGCGTGGTTCGAGGAGGCGGTCGCCGCCGGCCACCGGGACGGCACGATCCGCGCCGGCCATCCCGCCCGCCAGGCCCGCGCGCTGCTGCTGGTCGTCCAGTCGTTCGGGCTGTCGGCGCAGATCATGATCGACGCACAGGACCCCGAGGTCGACGCCGACGCGCTCGACGCCGAACTCCGCCACATCCTGGAAAGGACGCTCGCGCCTTGACTTCCTTCCCCTGCCTAGAGGCGGGGGGTTCCAGCGGTCGCCCGCTGGGTTTCCTGTTTCGCCGACGAGTGCCCCGTCCGGGAGGTGTCCCGTTGAGGTCTTACAGCGTCTCCACAGGCGGTCACCGCCAGCCCGGCGGCCAGGATGTTGCGCGCCGCGTTCACGTCGCGGTCATGCACCGCACCGCACTCGCACGTCCACTCGCGGACGTCCAGCGGCAGCTTGGCGCGGACGGTTCCGCAGATTCCGCACAGCTTGGAGGAAGGGAACCAGCGGTCGACCACGACCAGCTCGCGGCCGTACCAGGCGCACTTGTACTCCAGCATCGAGCGCAGCTCCCGCCACGCCGCATCGGAGATGGCGCGCGCGAGGCTGAGGTTCTTGAGCAGGTTGCCGACGGTGAGGTCTTCGATCACGACCGTTTGGTTCTCACGGACGAGACGGGTCGACAGCTTGTGCAGCAGGTCCCGACGCCGGTCGGCGATCCGCGCATGCACCCGCGCCACCTCCCGGCGGGCCTTGTCCCGGTTCACCGAACCGGGGGCCTTGCGGGCGAGCTCGCGCTGCGCCTTGGCCAGACGGGCGCGGTCACGGCGCTCGTGCCGGGGGTTGGCGATCTTCTCCCCGGTCGACAGGACCGCCAAGGAGGTGATTCCGGCGTCGACCCCGACAGCCGCGTACGCGGCGGAGGCCGCAGTGACGGCGTCCTGGCACAGGATCAAGACGAACCAGCGTCCGGCACTGTCGCGCGACACCGTCACCGTGCTCGGCTCCGCTCCCTCGGGGAGGGGACGCGACCAGCGGATGTCCAGCGGCGCGGTCATCTTGGCCAGCGTGAGGTGGCCGTCGCGCCAGGTGAAGGCGCTGCGGGTGTACTCGGCCGACGCACGCGACCGCTTGCGCGACTTGAACTGCGGATACCTGGCGCGCTTGGCGAAGAAGTTGCCGAACGCCGTCTGCAGATGCCGCAGCGCCTGCTGCAGCGGCACGCACGACACCTCGGACAGGAAGGCGAACTCCTCAGTCTTCTTCCACTGCGTCAGCAGCGCGGACGACTGCGCGTAGGAGATTCGGCGCCGCTCGCCGGACCAGGCCCGGGTGCGTTCTTCCAGGGCCATGTTGTAGACCAACCGGACGCAGCCGAACGTGCGCGACAGCTCGGCCGCCTGCTCGCTCGTGGGGTAGAAGCGGTACTTGAACGCCCGCCTGACCTGCCGCGCCATGACCCACGTTCTAGCAGCTCCGGTGCGCGCCGACCCGGCGGACACCGAAACACCCCGGCTTCCCCGACCTGCCCCCAGGCGCCCGATTCCTCCCCGGTCCGAAGGCCGGGGCATCCACGGAGGAACCCCGATGAACGCAGCCGGACCCGACCCTCGGACCTCGCTCAACGCCGCGCGCCGGGAGCGCGAGCTCGCCGCACTGCCCGGGGAGGTGGTGGACGTGCTGGTCGTCGGGCTCGGCGCCACCGGGGCGGGCGCCGCGCTGGAAGCGGCGTCGCGCGGCCTGTCCGTCGCGGCGATCGACGCCCGCGACCTGGCGTTCGGCACGTCCCGGTGGAGCTCCAAGCTCGTCCACGGCGGGCTGCGCTACCTGGCCTCCGGGCAGGTGGACGTCGCGTACGAGAGCGCGGTCGAGCGCGGCACGCTGATGCGGCGCACCGCCCCGCACCTGGTGCGCGCGCTCCCGTTCGTGCTGCCGCTGACGCCGCTGGTGTCCCGCTCGCAGGCGCTGCTGGCCGCGGGCGGCATGCGCGCCGGGGACCTGCTGCGGCTCTCCGCCCGCACCCCGCGCTCGGTCCTGCCGGGCCCCCGCCGGCTGTCGGCGGTCGAGACGCTCCGGCTCGCGCCCGCCCTGCGCCCCCACGGCCTGCGCGGCGGGCTGCTGTCGTGGGACGGCCAGCTCGCCGACGACGCCCGCCTCGTCACGGCGCTCGCCCGGACCGCCGCCGGGCACGGCGCCCGGATCCTCACCCGCTGCCGCGCGGTCGAGCTGGCCGGCGACGGCGCGCTCGTCCGGGACGAGACGACCGGCCGGGAGATCACCGTGCGGGCGCGCGCGGTGGTGAACGCGGCCGGGGTGTGGGCGGGCGGCCTGGTGGACGGGGTGCGGCTGCGCCCCTCCCGCGGCACCCACCTGGTGCTGCGGGCCGAGACCCTGCGCGGGCTCACCGCCGCGATGCACGTCCCCATCCCGGGCGAGAGCAACCGGTTCATGCTGGTGCTGCCGCAGGGCGACGGCCGCGTCTACGTCGGCCTCACCGACGAGCCGGCGGACGGGCCCGTCCCGGACGTGCCGGAGCCGACCGAGGGCGAGATCGGCTTCCTGCTCGACGTCCTGGACTCGGCGGTGGACGTCCCGGTGCGGCGCGCCGACGTGATCGGGGCGTACGCCGGGCTGCGGCCGCTGCTGGACCTCGGGCGCGGGGGCGACACCGCCGACATCTCCCGCCGGCACGCCGTCCTGACGTCCCCGGACGGGATCGTCACGATCGTCGGCGGCAAGCTGACCACCTACCGGCACATGGCCGAGGATGCCGTGGACGCGGCCGTGCGCGCCCGCGGCCTGGCCGCCGGCCCCAGCCGGACCGCGCGTCTGCCCCTCGTCGGCGCGGCTCCACGCGCCCGCCTGGACGCCCTGGACGCGCCGACCCGGCTCGTCCAGCGGTACGGCACCGAGGCGCCGCTGCTGGCCGCCCTGGGGAGGCAGGACGCGTCGCTGCTGGAGCCGGTCGTCCCCGGGCTGCCGGTGACCGGCGCGGAGCTGGCCTGGGGCGTGCTGCACGAGGGCGCCCTGGACGCGGGGGACCTCCTGGACCGCCGCACCCGGATCGGCCTCGTGGCGGCCGACCGGGAGGCCGCGCTTCCGGCGGCCGAGGCGCTGCTGGCGACCCCGCCCGGTTTGCCCGTGGCCCCTTAGGTTACCCTTACCTAATCGCTCGGCGCGGACCGGCGACATCGACGGGGATGACGAGGATCGGCGGGGGGAACGCGTGACGCGCGGCAGAAGCTGCGGACACTGCCCGGGGAGCCACACCGGCGAGCGGCCGTGCTTGGCGACCGCGACCGCGAAGGCGGGCGCCTGGCTGCTCATCGAGCATCCCGGCCCCTGGCCCGAGCGGGTCGAGGACCTCGCCGGCCCGGGCCCGGTGGCCGAGGCCGTCCGGGCCGCGAAGAAGGCGGGCGTCCGGCCGCAGCTGATCCGCCGGCCGGGCCGCCGGCGCGCGACCCCGCCGCTCCAGGTCTACGCCGCCTCCTCCCGCGGGGACGAGGTCTGGATCGAGGGGCGCGAGCTGGCCGATCCGGCCGAGCTGGCGGCGCTCGACCTGGACGCCCTCGCCGGGGGCCGGTCCCCCGGCCTCGGGGAGCGGGTGGCGGAGCCGGTCCTGCTGGTCTGCACGCACGGGCGCCGCAACGCCTGCTGCGCTCGCACCGGCGCCCCGCTCGCGCGTTCTCTCGCAGCGCGTTTCGACCGCCTTATCTGGGAAACCACCCATGTCGGCGGTGACCGATTTGCGGCGAATTTGGTATGTCTTCCCCACGGATTCCTGTACGGCGACCTCGGCGAAGCGGAGGCGAACGCGGCGGCGGACGCCTACCTGCGCGGCGAGGTCTTCCTGCCGAGGCTGCGCGGGCGGGCGGGGACGCCCGAGACCGCGCAGGCCGCGGAGCACTTCGCCCGCGTGCACACGGGCCGGCTCGGGGTGGACGACGCGACCGTGGTGTCGGTCACGGCGATCCAAGGAACAACCCGGTACGAAGCCGTCGTTCTCTTGAGGCGGAGCCGTTACCGGGTGGTCCTCGAAGCCGTCCAGCAGCCCGACCCGTGCGGGGCCGACTGCGGGGAGAACCAGAGAACCTACGTTGTTAGGGAACTCACCCTTCTCAACGAGGCGGCCCTCGTGTAATCTCTCTGAGGCCCCATTCGAGGGTCTCCTGTCGCACGTCCCCAGGTTTCCGGAGTAACCGGACGGGGAACAGAGCGGCAACTCCAGACGTTGGAACATTCGGCGCTTCTCTGACTCTGTCATCCGAAGTACGTCGAGCGTCCATGTCCCGATTTTGTTCGAAACCAATCAAGGTGGGTGTTCCATGGCTCAGGTACGTCGGCAGGCAAACCTCCCTCGTCCCAGCTGGGGCTGGCAGGACGCCGCGGCGTGCCGGGGGGAAGACCTCGTCCTCTTCTTCGGCCCCGACGGCGAGCGCCAGCCCGAGCGCGAGATCCGCGAGCGCAAGGCCAAGCAGATCTGCATGGGCTGCCCGGTCCGTACGGACTGCCTGGACTACGCGGTGTCCAGGCCCGAGAAGTACGGCACGTGGGGCGGCCTGAACGAGGACGAGCGCGCGTCCGAGCGCCGTCGCCGCATGCGTCGCGCCAACGCCGCCTGAACGAGAAGGCACAGGCCGCCAGAACGCTCCCATCGCGATCCCCGGCACGCCACCTAAAACGTCACGGCCCCGCTCCGCGGGGCCGTTTGCGTTGCCCGGGCCCGGTCCATCACGACCGGGCCCGGGCACTGCGTCACATCTGCGTTACGACCCGGTCACATCGGACCGCGGCATTCCGCCGGCGCCTTTTACCGCACCGGCCTCGCCGATGTGGCCATTTTCTTGAAATCCACGTTCCGGAAAATCCGCGGGACGCCATTCACGCGGCGCACCCGGCGGCTCACTCCGGACCCGGTTCCGCGAAGCTCACCCCCGGCCCGCTCCGGGGCCTCCGCCCGGGGCCTCGCCGCCCGGCCGCGCGGCGTGCTCCAGCCAGGCCGTCACGTCGGCGTCGGTGAGCTGGTCGAAGTCGCGGTACCACTGCCCCACGGCGCGGAAGTCCGAGGGCGCCGCGGGCACCACCACGTCGTCCACCTCAGGCTCCAGGCTCCGGACGGTCTCGGCGGCGCCCACGGGCACCGCCAGGACCAGCCGGGACGGGCCCCGCTCGCGCAGCGCGCGCACGGCGGCCCGGGCAGTGCCGCCGGTGGCGAGGCCGTCGTCCACGACGATCACCGGGCGCCCGGCGACCCGCGGCAGCGGGCGGCCGTGCCGGTAGGCCGCGACCCTGCGGTCCAGCTCGGCGCGCTCGGCCGCCACGGTGGGGGCCAGGTCGTCCGCGCGGAGTCCGAGCCGGGCGAGCAGGCCGCCGTCGAACACCGGGGAGCCGCCCTCGGCGATCGCCCCGACGCCGAGCTCCGGCTGCCGCGGATATCCGATCTTGCGGGTCACCAGCACGTCGAGCGGGGCCTCGAGGCGCCGCGCGACCTCGTACCCGACGGGGACGCCGCCGCGCGGCAGCGCGAGCACCACGGCCCCCTCGAGGCCCATCGTGGCGAGGCGGGCGGCGAGCACCCGGCCCGCCTCGGCGCGGTCGGTGTAGGGGAGCCGGACGGTGCCCGCGTGCCGGACGCCTCCGCCCGCGGATCTGCTCCAGGGCATTGGGGATACCCCCTTCCGGGGTGTCCCCTACCCACTCAGGAACCCGTGAGCCACCGCAGCGGGTTGTCGTGCAGGATCGCTCCGAGGGTCGCCTCGTCGGCGCCCGCGGCGCGCAGCGCGGGCAGGAACGTGTCGAAGAGGTACCCGAAGCCGGCGCCGCCGTAGCGGGCGACCTGCGCCATCCGGGAGACCCCGGTGCTCAGCAGCACCCGGTCGGCGTGCCCGGCCTCCAGCAGGTCCATGACGCGGCGGACGCCGGCGCCGAGGGCGGCGGGGTCCGTCCCGGCGAGGCCGAGCGTGCCGAACGAGACGTAGCCGCCCAACTCAGCGATCTTGCGGTGCTGGGCCGGGTCGTCCACCCGGTCCTGCTGCCCCACCGCGACGCGCTCGGGCGCCAACCCGGCGGAGGCCAGGATCTCCAGCTGCGCGAGGCCCGCCCGCCCGTAGGTCGCGACCGACAGCCCTGAGTAGCGGGCGGCCTGGGCGGCGGCGCGCAGGCACAGCTCCTCGGTCTCGGTCGGCGCCTCGCCCCAGGTGCCGATCTCGCCGATGACGCCGGGCAGCGAGTTCGTGCCGTCCATGCCGAAGCCGACCTCGGCCAGCAGGCGCTCGGCGAGGCGGTCGACGGCGGACGGGCCCCCCGAATAGTCGTACCGGGGGGCCTGGGGGGTCGTCCCCCCAGAATGACGCGAGTCGTACCGGGGGGCCTGGGGGGTCGTCCCCCCAGACCGACGCGGCTCGGATTGAGGGATCGCCCCCCGCGCCTCGTACTGAGGGGTCCCCGTGGGCTGGGAGCTCGTCCCCTCGAAGGGGACCGCCGTTCCGGGGGCGAGGACCTCCCGGACGAACGGGGGGTGGAACGGCTCGGTGAACACGCCCGTCCCGGCCACCACGGCGACCCGGGCGCCCGCGCTGATGCGGGCGAGCGCGGCGGCGTTGCGGCCCATGCCCGAGCAGGTGAGGTCGACGACGAGGCCGAGCCCGTGGTCCTTGCGGAGCGTGTTCAGCTCGCGCTGGACGGCCTTCTCCTCGTCCAGCCACCGGCTCGGGTCGGAGGCGGCCAGCTGGGGCCGCGCCGGCCAGCGCAGATCGAGCTGGAGGTGCTCGTGGGAGAGCACCGGACCGGTGATGTCGGACGTCGCGATCGTGCCGGTCACGGTCCGGAGCCGGCCGGTCTCCTCACGGGGGGTCATGTCACGCGAGGCTACGACATGTTTGCCCTTTTCAGGACCTCATTCGGGGTGGTTTTTACTCGTGGCCCCCTGGTCCCGGGGGACCTGGTCGCCCTGGGCCTCCAGCTCGGCGCGGATCCGGGCGGTGTCCCCGCTCGGCCAGTGCCGGTCGATCTCGGCGTTCAGCGCGGCCCCGATCAGCACCGCGAGCGCCGCCACGTACAGCCATGCGAGGAGCGCGATCGAGGCGGCCAGCGACCCGTACACCGACACCCCGCTCAGCGAGCCGGCCAGGTAGATCCGCAGGACGAAGCTGCCCACGATCCAGATCAGCAGCGCCAGCGCGGCGCCGGGCGTCTGGCGCCACCAGGACGTCCGCACCGGGACGCTCATGTGGTAGAGCAGCGAGAGGAAGATGATCGACAGGCTCACCACGACCGGCCAGTACAGCACCTGGACGGCCTCGGCGCTCTCCGGCAGCACCTGCCGGACCAGCGCGGGCCCGGCCACCAGCATCGGGATCACGATGATCAGGGTCAGCAGCCCGATGAGGTAGAGCACGAACGCGCGCAGCCGGGTGCGGATCACGCCGCGGACGCCCGACAGCCCGTAGGCGATCGTGATCGTGTCGACGTAGACGTTCGTCGCCCGCGACCCCGCCCACAACGAGATCAGGAAGCTGACCGACACGATGTCGGGGCTGCCGCCCCTGATCACGGAGTCGATCAGCGGGATCACGACCGAGTCGACGGCCGGGCCGGTCAGCACCGTCTGGGCCTGGTCGATCACCCAGGAGCGCACCTCGCGGATCGTCTCGGTGCCGAACAGGCCGCGCAGGTGGCCCATCGTGCCGATCAGCCCGATGACGAGGGGCGGCAGCGACAGCAGGGCGAAGAACGCGGCCTCCGCAGCGAGGCCGGTGACCCGGTAGCGGAATCCGCCGATCGCGGTGCCCTTGACCAGCGTCCAGCCGACGCTCGCCGCGGTCCGCGCGTCGGCGCGCACGCGAGCGGCGAGGCGGTCGCGGCGGTCGCGCAGGCGCCGCCGCGGGCCTTCCGGGTCCTGTCCGGAAGGGGAGTCCCCGGCCCGGGGCGTGCCCGCTGCGTCGGAGACGGTGGTCACACCGCCCCACCGTAGAGGGTTGCGCGCCCGGCGCATGCCGCATCGCCCACTTCACTGGTCCGCTTCGCGCGTGGCATGGCGTTCGCCTCCCCCGCTCGGCCGTCTCGCAGGCGTGCCGCCCGATCCGTGCACATCCCTTGGCCCATACCCGTTGAGACGGTGCGGAACGTCGTCCGGACCATGATCGTATGCCCCCTACCACGGAAAACCGGGCATTTGCCTTCATGGGTGACAATAGAAGACATGATCTGCCAGTCGTGCCGCGAACGCCACCACGAGAAGTGCCGTGGCGGGTCGTGGTGCGACTGCCAGCACCACCCGGCGCCCGGCGAGCCGCCGGCGCCCGGGACCGAGGCGGCCCCGCCGGGCGGGGAATCCGCGACCGGCCCCGAGGCCGAGCCTCGTGTGAACTGGAGGCGGCAGGGATGACGCATGTCACGCGTCCGCATGCCGGACGTAACTGGACAGTCCGCGAGACGGCATGTCACCCTTCAGGTATGAACGCCGCGGACCCGCTGCTGGCCAAGCGCCGGCACGTCGACTTCCTCCGCGTCCGCAGCGCGATCTGTCGGTGACGCTCCGACCACGCCCCTGTACAGCCGGGCGCGTGGCGCATCGGCGTCACCTTTGACTTCATCCTGCTCAGCGTCGAGCCGGCTGCCTCAGAGCGCCGGTGCGCCGCGCGTCCCTCTCGACAACAGATGAGGACGCGCGCCGTGCCAACCGCGACCAGACGCAAGAAGGGCGAGGGCCAGTGGGCCCTCGGCTACCGCGAACCGCTCAACAAGAACGAAGAGAACAAGAAGAACGACGACGGGCTCAACGTCCGCCGCCGGATCATCGACATCTACTCCAAGAGCGGTTTCGACTCGATCGACCCGTCCGACCTGCGCGGCCGGTTCCGCTGGATGGGCCTCTACACCCAGCGCAAGCCCGGCATCGACGGCGGCAAGACCGGTGCGCTGGAGGACGAGGAGCTCGAGGACCGCTACTTCATGATGCGGGTGCGGATCGACGGCGGGCAGCTGAGCGGCCCGCAGCTCCGCACGATCGCCGACGTCTCCACCCGGTACGCGCGCGGCACGGCCGACATCACCGACCGGCAGAACGTCCAGCTGCACTGGGTGCGGATCGAGGACGTCCCGGCCATCTGGGAGGCCCTGGAGGCGGTCGGGCTGCACACGATGGAGGCGTGCGGCGACGTCCCGCGCGTGATCATCGGCTGCCCGCTGGCCGGGATCGCGGCCGACGAGGTCATCGACGCGACCCGCGACCTGCGCGAGATCCGCGACAAGTACATCGGCTCCCCGGAGTTCTCCAACCTGCCGCGCAAGTACAAGACCGCGATGTCGGGCTGCACCTCGCACTGCACCGTCCACGAGATCAACGACATCGCGTTCGTGGGCGTGGTGAACGAGGCGGGCGAGACCGGCTACCAGGTGTTCGTCGGCGGCGGCCTGTCGACCAACCCGATGTTCGCGCAGAGCCTCGGCGTGTTCGTCAAGCCGGAGCAGACCAGCGTGGTCTGGCACGCCGTGACGTCGATCTTCCGCGACTACGGCTACCGGCGGCTGCGCAGCCGCGCCCGGCTGAAGTTCCTGATGAAGGACTGGGGCGCCGAGAAGTTCCGCGAGGTGCTGGAGAAGGAGTACCTCGGCTTCACGCTCCCGGACGGCCCCGAGCCCGCCGCGCCGCTCACCCACCGCGACCACGTCGGCGTCCACCCGCAGAAGGACGGGAACTTCTACGTCGGGTTCGCCCCGCGCGTGGGGCGGGTGAACGGCGAGCTGCTCGGCGTCATCGGCGACCTCGCCGGGCGCTACGGCTCCGGCAGGGTCCGCACGACCAACGAGCAGAAGATGGTCATCCTGGACGTCCCGGAGGAGAACACCGAGGCGCTCGCCGGCGAGCTGGCGAAGCACGACCTCCAGGTCCGCCCGTCCACGTTCCGCCGCCAGACGATGGCGTGCACGGGCATCGAGTACTGCAAGCTCGCGATCGTCGAGACCAAGCAGCGCGCCATGGACCTCATAGACGAGCTGGAGAAGCGGCTGCCCGACTTCGACCAGCCGCTGACGATCAACGTCAACGGCTGCCCGAACGCCTGCGCCCGCATCCAGGTCGCCGACATCGGGCTGAAGGGCCAGCTCGTCGTGGACGAGGACGGCGACCAGGTCGAGGGCTTCCAGATCCACCTCGGGGGCCGGCTCGGCGCGTCGTTCGGCAAGAAGGTCCGCGGGCTGAAGACCACCTCGGCCGGGCTCACCGACTACGTCGAGCGCGTCGTGCGCAGGTTCGACGAGCAGCGCACCGACGGCGAGACGTTCGCCGAGTGGGTGCACCGCGCCGACGACGCCGACCTCCAGTGAGCGGGGCCGATCGCGCATGAGCGAACGGATGACGCCGTTCTACTGCCCGTACTGCGGCGAGGAGAGCCTCGAACCCGGCGGGGAGGCGCCCGGGGCGTGGTTCTGCCCCGACTGCCTCCGCTCCTTCAGCCTGAAGTTCCTCGGTGTGGGCACGCCCCGCACCGCGAGCAAGGAGAACCCCAGGTGACCCTGCTGGAGACCGACAGGCCCACGCTCGACCTCCAGGACATCGTCGAGTCGGCCGCCGCCGCCCTGGAGGGCGCCCCCACGCTGGAGGTGATCCGGTGGGCGGTCGCCACGTTCGGCGACCGCATCTGCCTCACCTCGTCCATGTCGGACGCGGCCCTCATCCATCTCGTGTCGAAGGTGAAGCCGGGCATCGACGTGCTGTTCGTCGACACCGGCTACCACTTCGCCGAGACGATCGGGACGCGCGACGCCGTGGAGGCCGTCTACCCGGTGAACGTCATCAACGTCACCCCGTCCCGCACGGTCGAGGAGCAGGAGGCGGCGCTCGGCCCCCGCCTGCACGGCCGCAACCCCGACCTGTGCTGCCACCTGCGCAAGGTGGAGCCGCTCGGCCGCGCGCTGGAGGGCTACATGGCCTGGTTCAGCGGCATCCGCCGGGACGAGACCGCGAGCCGCCGCGACCGGAGGGTCGTCGAGTGGGACCGCAAGCGCGGCATGGTCAAGGTGAACCCGATCCTCGACTGGACCCAGGAGGAGATGGACAACTACATCGAGGACAACGGGGTGCTCGTCAACCCGCTGCACTACGACGGCTACCCCTCGATCGGCTGCGCGCCGTGCACCCGCCCCGTCGCGCCCGGCGAGGACCCGCGCAGCGGCCGGTGGGCCGGGATGGGCAAGACCGAGTGCGGCATCCACCTGTGAGCGCCCCCATGGTCGCGGTGGCGCACGGCAGCCGGGACCCCCGCGCCGCCGCGACCGTCGCCGCGCTGCTCGACGCCGTCCGGGCGCGCCGCCCGGACGTGCCCGTGCACGCCTCGTTCCTGGACCACGCGCCGCCCGCCCCCGACCGGGTGCTGGACGGCCTGGCCCGGGACGGCGCGGACGAGGCGGTCGTGCTGCCCCTGCTCCTCACCGCGGCCTACCACAGCAAGACCGACATCCCTGGCGTTCTGAACCGGGTGCGGGGCCGGCACCCGCGGCTGGCCCTGCGCACGGCGGACACGCTGGGCCCCCACCCGCTGCTACTGGACGCCCTGGAGCGGCGCCTGGCCGAGGCGGGCGCGGCGCCCGGCGACCCGGACACGGCGGTCGTCCTCGTCTCGGCGGGCTCCAGCGACCCGTCCGCCAACGCGACGGTCGCGGGCCTGGCCCGCGAGTGGCGTGCCCGGGGCCTGCGCGAGGTGGTCCCGGCGTACGCGACGGCGGCCCGCCCGGGGCCGGGCGAGGCGGTGCGGGCCCTACTCGCCGCGGGCGCGCCGCGCGTGGCGGTGGCGTCCTACATCCTCGCGCCCGGCCACTTCGCCGACAAGGTGCGGCGGGAGTCCCTGGCGGCCGGCGCCGCCGTCGTCTCCCCCGCTCTCGGCGCGGCGCCGGAGATCGCCGACCTCATCGTCCGCCGCTACACCGGGGCGCTGGAGGCCCCCCGCACGGCGGCCGCGGTCTGATCGGGCGTTCGACACGCCGGCGGCCGGGTATGCGGGTGCCATGACGCGCGAGGAACCCGGCCACGAGCCCCGAGAGACCGACGACCGCCGCTTCGCCCCGGTGAACGAGGGCTCCGACGCCCGCGGCCGCACCGTCCCGGACGGGGAGGAGACCAGCGGCACCGGCACCCCCGGCGTCCGGTACGAGCACCCCGACACCCTGCCGCCGGACGAAGCGGGCGTCGAGGAGGCCGAGGCCCACGACGACACCCGCTGACGCCCCGGCTCAGCCGTCGAACGGGCGCGGCGGCTCCGGCGGCGCCGCGAGCACGATCCGCATCTCGTCGCCGGGCGCCTCGCTGATCCGCCCGGCGCCCGCCAGGTAGTCGACGACCTCCTGGGCCTTGTCGTAGTACTGGGGCTGGCGGCTGTTGTACAGGGCGCCGGCGAGCTCCTCGTAGTCGTACTGGGTGATCACGACGCCCTTGCCGAGGATGAAGCAGACCAGCTCGCCGTCGAGCATCCGCCACCAGTCGTCGGCGAGGGCGTCGACCACGCCCCCGTTGTTGCCCAGGGAGACCGCGACCGGCTCGCCCTGGCTGAGGAAGACCGGCACCTGCCGGGTCAGCTTCGCCAGGAACGCGCGCACCCTGCCCCAGGGGAACTTCCTGCCCGACTTGCTGGGGGCGTCGTCGCTCTTGTCGCGGACCGCCTGCACGGCGTCCCTGATGAGCCCGTTCGGGGTGCGGGACTTCTCCCCCACCAGCCGCTCGATCTCGTTGTAGATCCTCTCGCGCAGTTCCTGGAACGGCCCCATGTCGTTCTGCCGCAGCACGTCCACGCACAGGTGCGACAGCGAGCGGGGCTCCTGCGGCGGCGGGACGACATGCGCGGCGGCGGAGACCGGGGGCGGGGACTGGACCGGGGCGGGGGCGGGGGCCAGGCGGGACCGCCCTGCGGGGGTGAGCTCGACGTACGGGTTGTTGTCGCCCGCGGTGGTCGTGGTAATGGCCACCAGATTTCTCTCCACGGCGAGGGACACCAGCGTGGACATGAATTTCGGCCGCGCCGTGAAAGTACCGACCTGCTTCCTGAAACGGGGGTCGTGGGCGGCGAGGAGTTTGCGCAGATCGGTCATGCGGACCCGCGCGGAAGAATGGCCGATCACATGGACCAGCGTGTTGACGGCGTCCTCGCGCCGCATCCACGTGTCGTCCCAGTCGAAGGTCTCACCGCCGGTCGAGGGCGGCGCGAACGAACTCAGGTGGACGAATTCGACGCCGCCGCCGTGGACGGCGTCGAGCATCTCCGCCACGTTCTTCACGCTGGCCCGGAACGACGCCACGCAGATGGGGCCGCCGGAGCCGCGGGCCTCGGCCACCCGCTCGTACACCACCTTGGTGACCGCGGCGTCGTCCACCGTCCCGGTGATCTCGGTCCAGAGGTGGTCGCCGGTCCCGGCGGGCCTGGCCCGTTCGGGGACCGTGATGTATTCGGTCGTGGTCGCCGGCACACCCGGGTAGGCGGCTTCGAACGCCTCCAGGATCGCAGTCTCGGTCCCCGCGTGCGCGCGCGTCAGATCGATGAGTCTGTACATCTCGTCCTCCGTTAACACTGGGGACCTCATCATCGAGTAATGAGGTCCCCAGTGGAAGTTAGTGAGCGAGCGCCTCGTGGCTATGCCCGCTTATGGAGGGCCCACTTCAGGAAAGCGCCGGCGACGATACCCAGCAGCAGACTCACGGTCTGCGCGGGAAAGATCGTCGCTGCCACGGCTGTTCCGGTGAGCACCACCGCACAGATCAGGAATTCGGTCTCTCGGTCCATGATCGCCTCTAACGCGTCGTTCTCGGGCGACTCAGACTGGGACAGCGACTTCCTGGCGGACTTCGACTTCAGACGTCGACTGCGGACTCCGACTTCAAGACGGCAGGACTAAGACACGAACTGGTGACTGGCGACTGGGACTCAGAAATGCGACTGCTCGACTGCGACTGCAGGACTTAGACGCGGACTGGTCAACTCAGACTGGGCGGGCAGCGTAGCTGCCGCAGGGCCAGTGTAGCCCGCGAAGCGCCCCCTCGCCACACTCCCGCCGCTCCCGGGTCATGTCCGGTCGTTCCACCAGGTGGTGATGGCGCGGCGGAGCGGGGCGTGGTGCTCGTCGTCGACGATCTTGATGTCGCCCATCACGGCGTTCGCGGTGATGCGGACGACGGGAACGCGGGCGCCGGGGTGCGGGTCGCGGACCGCGACCCGCCGGTCGCCGAGGAAGTTGTGCCCCGACAGCTCGATGCTGACGCCGTCCGGGACGATGATCTTGACGTCGCCCATCACGGCGGTCGCGGAGATGTGCACCTCGCCGGTGGGGACCTGCGCGCCGCGCAGGTCGAGCACGACGTCGCCCATCACCGACACGGCCTCCAGCGGGCCGTCGATGCGGCCGACGATGCGCTCCTTGCAGTCCCCCATGACCGCGGTGAACTTGCGCTTCACCTGCACGGGCGCCGGGTTGGCGCCGGGCGCGCCCATGCCGGGCAGGTCGGCGGTGATGCGTTCGAGGTCGCCGCGGGTGACGGCCGCGTAGGCGGCCTCGGTGCGCTCGGTCAGCTCCTCGAAGGTGAGCCGCCCCTCCACCGAGGCGATCCGCAGCCGCTCGACCACGGCCTCGCGCTCGTCGTCGGACGCCCGCACCGCGTCGGGCGCGCCGGCCGCTTCGGCCGCCGAGGGGACCGGTCCGGCGTCCTGCCGCCGCTCCAGCGGGCGGCTCGGGCAGGGCCGCTCGGGCTGCGGACTGGACTGACTCATGATTTCGACGGTATGCCCCGCGCGGCGCCGGACAATCCGCCGCGCGGACGAGATCGCCCCACCACCTGAGGAGGATGGACGTCCCGCCACCCCAGAGGCATGATCAAGTTCTTGCCCGAACCCCGTTCTGTATTCTGCGGGTGGACGGCACGAACGTTGGGAGAGCGCGTGACGCACGAGGTGTTCAACCAGGTCCCCCCGCTCGCCGGGCACGACGTGTCCGACGAGGCGGCACTGCTGGACGGGCTGCACCGCGAGGGCGCCGGATGGGCCGAGGCCGAGGTGCGCGAACTCGGCCTCCTCGCCGGCACCGAGCGGGCTCAGGAGTGGGGCCGCCTCGCCAACGAGCACCCGCCCGTCCTGCGCACCCATGATCGCTTCGGGAACCGGATCGACGAGGTCGAGTTCCACCCCGCGTGGCACGAGCTGATGACCGTCGCGGTGACGCACGGCCTGCACGGCTCCGCCTGGACCGACTCCCGCGAGGGCGCCCACGTCGCCCGCGCCGCGAAGTTCTACACCTGGCGCGTCGACGCCGGCCACGGCTGCCCGATCTCGATGACCTACGCCGCCGTCCCCGCGCTGCGTCAGTCGCCGGAGCTGGCGGCCCAGTACGAGCCGCTCCTCGCCGAGCGGCGGTACGACTTCGGCCTGCGTCCCCCGCTCACCAAGACCGCGCTCCTCGCCGGCATGTCCATGACCGAGAAGCAGGGCGGCTCGGACGTCCGCGCCAACACCACCACGGCCGCGCCCCAGCCGGACGGGACGTACCGGCTCGTCGGCCACAAGTGGTTCACCAGCGCCCCGATGTGCGACGTGTTCCTGACCCTCGCCCAGGCGCCCGGCGGGCTGACCTGCTTCCTCGTCCCCCGCGTCCTGCCGGACGGCGGGCTCAACCCGCTGCGCCTGATGCGCCTCAAGGACAAGCTCGGCAACAAGTCCAACGCGTCCTCCGAGGTCGAGTACGACGAAGCGGTCGCGTGGCGGGTCGGGGACGAGGGCCGCGGCGTCCGCACCATCATCGAGATGGTCAACATGACCCGGCTCGACTGCGTGATCGGCGCCGCCTCCGGCATGCGCCTCGGCGTCACCACCGCCGCCCACCACGCGGCGCACCGCCGGGCGTTCGGCAAGGCACTGATCGACCAGCCGCTGATGCGCAACGTCCTCGCCGACCTGGCGATCGAGTCCGAGGCCGCCACGACCACGATGCTCCGCCTGGCGGGCGCCGCCGACCGCTCGTTCCGCGGCAGCGAGTCCGAGACCGCCTTCAAACGCCTGGCCCTGGCAGTCAGCAAGTACTGGATCTGCAAGCGCTGGCCGGCCCACGCGGCCGAGTCCCTCGAATGCCTAGGCGGCAACGGCTACGTCGAAGAATCCGGCATGCCGCGCCTCTTCCGCGAGTCCCCCCTGAACTCAATCTGGGAGGGCTCCGGCAACGTGGCGGCACTCGATCTCCTACGCGCAACGCTACGCGAACCACAAACCCTGGAAGCGTTCTTCGACGAAGTAGCCCTCTCCCAAGGAGCCGACAAGCGCCTGGACGCGGCCATCAAGGAGACCAAGGAAAGCTTCACCGACACCGCGACAATCGAGTACCGCGCCCGCCGAGTAGCCGAGCACCTGGCCCTAGTCCTACAGGCATCGCTGCTGGTCAGACACGGCCACCCGGCCGTAGCCGACGCTTTCTGCGCGACCCGCCTGGCCGGCGACTGGGGCGGCGCCTTCGGCACCCTCCCGCCAGGCTTGGACGTCACCCCGATCATCGACCGCGCCACCCCGAAGGTCGGCTGACTCCCCACTCACTGCTCGTCGGACGCCAGGTGGCCATGGGGCCTGGATCGTGCCGGTAGGCGGGTTCAGGGGGTGGCTGGTTTGCGGGCGGTGAGCAGGCGGGTCGGGACCCACGGACTGCCCCACCACGCGCGCCAGCCGAGGCCGCGCACGCGGATGTCCTGGGCGTTCAGCCGGGCCAGCACCGCAGCGTACTCGCGGGGGGTCCGCGCCAGGTCGGCGATCAGCAGGCGGCCGCCCGGCCGCAGCACCCGGTACGCCTCGGTGATCGCTTGGGCGCGGGCGTTCGCTCCGAAGATGGTGTGCACCGTCAGGCTGGACACGACCAGGTCGAAGCTTGCCTCTGCGTACGGGAGTCTGCGCAGGTCACCCCCTTGCACGCGGACGCGGTCGGCTACGCCTTCGGCGCGGGCGTTGCGCAGGGTCGCCGCCGGGGTGTTGCCGGACTGGTCCCTGCCGCGCCACAGGTCCACGCCGACCGCCCGGCCCTGCGGGAGGTGCCGGGCGGCGGCCAACAGGACGGCGCCGCGCCCGCAGCCGAGGTCGAGCAGCCGTTCGTCGCCACGCAGATCCAACTCGTCCAGCACGTCCCGCCAGACCAGGAACTTGCCGCGCAGCGTGGCGTGCAGGCTCAGGGCCAGGCATCCCGCCAGCAGGGTGCCGGAGACCAGCGCGGGCAGCGCGGCGGCCAGACCGGCGGTGACCGCCATCACCAGCCCGGTCACCCAGAACCCCAGCACGACCAAGCCCACGAAGCCGAACCCGTAGGGCGCATCCATCCCGTACCGCGCACCAGGCATCCCGCTACTTTGCCACGAACCGGCCGTTGTCCGGACGTCGCCCCGATCATCGAGCGCGCCATCCCGAAAGCCGGCTGGATCCTCACCCGAGATCAGCGGCCGGCGTCTGCCGAGCCGCATATCTGCGACGCCTGAAGTCGGGTGAGCAGGTCATGCCTTCCCTTCCCCGCCCTGAGCCTCTTTTTACCTTTTAAGCGTGTATCGCCGAATATGCAGGAAAACACCCCGTAGAGGCCGAATAGGGGGAATTCCGGAACAGCCCCTTCCGGTCTCCATCGATGAGCGCTCCTCAGCCAAGATCATGAATCCTCGCGATGAGGGGAGTCCTACGAATGCGCAGACTGGTGATGGCCACCGTGGCCGCACTCGCGCTCGCCGTGTCCGCGAGTCCTGCCGCCTTCGCGGCGCCGACGCGGGCCGACCGGATGCCGGGCGCCGCGCAGACGACGGCGACCGTCCGCGTCCTGCACGGCGTGCCCGGCCTGACCGTGGACGTCTACGCGAACGGCAAGAGGGTGCTGTCGGACTTCACGCCCGGCTCGCTCAGCGCCCCGTTGAAGCTTCCCGGGGGCAGCTATGACATCAAGGTGTTCAAGGCGGGCCAGGGGCCCGGCGGCACCCCGGCCATCGAGAAGACCGTCGAGGTGACCGGCGGGACGAACGTCACGCTGACCGCCAACCTGACCGAGAACGGGAGCCCGGCGCTCAACGCCTACGCCAACGACACCTCCAAGGTCCCGGCGGGCAAGGGCCGGCTGACCGTCCGGCACATCGCCGCCGCGCCCGCCGTCGACGTGCGGGCCAACGGGACCGCGGTCGTGAAGAACCTGTCCAACCCCGACGAGGCCGTCGCCGAAGCACCGGCGGGAACGGTCAAGGCCGACGTCACCCTCGCGGGCACCGACAACGTCGTGATCGGGCCCACCGATCTGACCGTCGCCGAAGGCGCCAACACCATCGTCTACGCCTGGGGCAGCGCGAAGGAGGGGAACCTCAAGCTGGCCGTGCAGACCATCCCCGGCCTGCAGACCGCACCCGGCGGGGTGCCCGGCGGGACCGGCGGTCAGGCCGCCGGGCTTGACGGCGGTCCGCCCGGGTGGCTGGTCGGCGGGACCGGACTGGCCCTCCTGGTGACGATCGGCGCGGGCACGCGGCTGCTCGTCCTGCGCCGGCACGGCACCCTGCGCGGCGGCCAGCGCTGACCGCCGGGGCGGCCCCATGACCGGATCCTCGCGCCTGGCGCTCGTCCTCGCCGGCACCGGCCTCCTCTTGACCGGCGCCGGCGGGGCCGGGCTCTGGCACTCGGGGACCGAGGACGGCCTCGCGAACAGCGGGCATCGGCCCTCCTTCCACTCCACCTCCGCGACGGGCCGGGGCGCGGGCGGGACGCCCGGGCGGGGAACCGCAGTGCCGGCCCGGCCGGCGGAACTCGTGGTGCCGTCCGCCGGGCTGCGCGCGGCGGTGGTGCCGGTGGGCGTCGACTCCACGGGAGCCATGGCGCTTCCCGGCGACGTCTCCCGCGTCGGCTGGTACAGCTACGGCACCCGCCCCGGCTCGCCCACCGGTTCGGCGGTCCTCGCCGGGCACGTCGACTCCCGTGAACGCGGGCTCGGCGCCCTGGCCGCACTGCGCCGCGTCTCCCCCGGCGACCGGCTCACCGTCCGCCTCGCCGACGGCCGCACCCTCGCGTACCGCGCGGTCGCCCGCGAGACCATCGGCAAAACGGCGATGCCGCTGCGGGAGCTGTTCGCCCGCGACGGCGGACCCCGGCTCACCGTCATCACCTGCGGCGGCCCCTTCAACGCCCGGACCGGCCACTACCGCGACAACCTCGTCATCACCGCGGTCCCCGTCCAGCGCTGAAGCGCCCCGGAAGTGCACCGCTCGGCCTCGACGCCGCCGTCAGGAGAGCGGGCGGCCCTCGGCGAGTAGGGCCGGGCTCGGAGTCTCACTCCACATTTCGCGAAAAGCCCCTTGGCATAGGGGTTTTTCGCATTTTGCTCGGCTTCGCGAAGCTACGATGCGGAGCAAGATCTCCTGAGCCCTGAGGTGCACATGGCCGAATCGTCCCCGCAGATTCCCACCGGCGTTCCGACCGCGGCACGCGTCTACGACGTGATGCTCGGCGGCAGGGACAACTACGAGGTGGACCGGGTCGTGGCGGAGGCCAGCCTCGCGATCATGCCGGAGCTGCGGGACATCGCCCTGCACAACCGCGCGATGCTGCACCGCGTCGTCCGCCATCTGGCCGCCGACGAGGGGATCACCCAGTTCCTCGACCTGGGATCGGGACTGCCGACCGTCCGCAACACCCACGAGGTCGCGCAGGAGGTCAACGCAGAGGCTCGCGTGGTGTACGTCGACATCGATCCGATCGTGCTGGCGCACGGCCGTGCGATCCTGGCCGACAACGCCAACACCACCGTGGTGACCGCCGACATCCGCGAGCCCGACGACCTCCTCGGCCGTCCGGAGGTCCGCGCGCTCATCGACTTCGACCAGCCCGTCTGCGTGATGCTCGTCGGCATCCTGCACCACCTCGCCGACGACGAGAATCCCGGCCGGATCGTCCAGGTCCTGCGGGACGCGGTGCCCAGCGGCTCCTACTTCTTCATCACCAACTTCACCCGCCTGGGCGACGCCCCCGAATCCGTCGCGCTGGAGAAGCAGCTCCTGGAGCAGCTCGGCTCCGGCCGTGTCCGCACCCCCGCCGAGCTGGCCGGCTTCTTCGACGGACTGGAGATCCTGCCGCCCGGCCTCGTCCCGCTCCCGCTGTGGCGCCCCGAGGAGCCCGTCCTGGACGCCAGCACCATCGACGTCCGCTTCATGACGGGCGGCGTCGGCCGCAAGCCCTGATCCTTCGCCGATTCGGGCCCCGCCACCCCGTCCGGTCGCCGCCCCCCGGTCGATCCGGGGGTTCGGCGGGATTGAGCTTCTGTTCTCACGGCGCTGGTGACGCGGCGCGGGCGTAGCGGGCGGCCAGGTCCGCGAACGCCGTGGCCAGTTGGGGCGGGCCGATGACTTCGACATCGGCGTCGAACCGGCCGATGGTGGCGGCGAGGCCGGTCCACGACCAGGAGCCGAGGGTGAGTCGGCAGTGGCGGGGGCCGAGTTCCTCGACGATTCCGTCCTGGGCGAAGGGCGCGACGTCGGCGGCCGGGATGCGGAGGATGACTTCGCCCTGGCAGGGCCAGTCGGTGGTGATGCCGTCGTTGCCGCGGAACCGGCTGGTGATGAAGGCGGAGACGCTCCCGCCCGGGAGTTCGCGCGGGGCGAAGCGGGGGCCGGTGGGCGTGCGCGGGCGGATGCGGTCGACGCGGAAGGTGCGCCAGTCCTCGCGGTCGAGGTCCCAGGCCACGAGGTACCAGCGGTTCCGCCAGGTGACCAGGTGGTGGGGCTGGACGCGGCGGGTGCTGCCGGACGAGCCGCCCCGCCCCAGGGCGTGGTCGAAGCGCAGTTCCTCGCGGGCGCGGATGGCTCGGCCCACGTCCAGCAGGACCTGAGTGTCGACCTGGGGGGCGTCGCGGGTCGTGGGCGGTTGGACGGCGGTGACGCGCAGCAGGTCGATGCGGTGGCGCAGGCGAGACGGCATGACCTGGCGCAGGGTGGCGAGGGCGCGGACGGCGTCTTCGGCGATGGTGGTCCCGGCGGCCGCCGTCTGCAGCGCGACGGCCAGGGCGACGGCCTGGCCGTCGTCGAACAGCATGGGCGGCATGTGGGTGCCGGCCTCCAGGCGGTAGCCGCCGGCCGGTCCCTTCACGGTCGTGATCCGGTAGCCCAGTTCGCGCAGGCGGTCGATGTCGCGGCGCACGGTGCGCGAGGTGATGTCGAGGCGCTCGGCGAGATCCTCCCCTGACCAGTCGCGGTGCGTCTGAAGCAGCGAGAGCAGCGCGAGCAGCCGGGAGGACGTCTTGTGCATGGGATCCACCTTTCCGGCAGTACAGGACACAGTCTGTCCTCTACCTCGGCCATGGTGGCACACGAGCCGTCCGGGACCTGGTCCCGGCGGCCGCCGGCGCGGTCTTGGACGGTCGGCGGCGTATTCGTCACATCGAGGCAAGGAGCAGGTCATGTCCGTCACGACCACCACTCACCTGAACTTCCGGGGCACCGCACGCGAGGCGCTGGACTTCTACCAGTCCGTCTTCGGCGGACGCACCGTCGCGGTCACCTACAAGGACGCGGGCGCCGTGCAGAACGAGAACGAGGCGGACTGGGTGATGTGGGGTGAGGTGGCCGGCGACAACGGATTCCATGTCATGGCCTACGACGTGCCCTCCCAACTGCCGTGGGACCAGGGCGAGAACCCGTTCTTCGTCTCCGTGCGCGGCGACGACGCCGAGGAGATCAGCGCCCTGTGGGGCAGCCTCGCCGAAGGCTCGACCACCGTGCGTCCGCTGGAGCCCGCGCAGTGGGCGCCGTTGTACGGCATGCTCACCGACCGCTTCGGCGTCACCTGGGTCCTGGACGTCGCCGCCCCGTACAACGGCTGAGCAGACCGCCCCGACATGCCGACGCCGGCGCCCGCCCCACGAGCCCGCCGCAGCCTGAGAACACCGTGACCGTCCTCGACAGCCGCGCTCTCAACCGCGCCACCCTCGCCCGCCAGCACCTGCTCACGCGCAGCGGCACGTCCGTGCCCGAGGCGGTGGCCCACCTGTGCGGTCTGCAGGCGCAGGAGCCTCAGGAGCCGTTCATCGGGCTGTGGTCCCGCCTTGCCGGCTTCAGGCTCCGCTCAGGGGACCGCGTCAGAGGTCGTCGGCGGTCTCGGGGGTCGAGACGATGCCCTCCGCCAGGCTGCCGAGCCGGACGTTGAGGTTCTGCGACGTGCGGGACAGCAGCTCGAACGCCTTGGCGGCGTCGAGGCCGCGGCGGGCCATCAGGATGCCGGTGGCCTGGCCGATGACGGTCCGGGTGTCGAGCGCCGTGCGCAGGTTCACCATCTGGTTCTCGGCGTCGGCCCGGTCGCGAGCGCCGTCGGCGGCCGTCCGGACGGCGGCGAGGGCGAGGGAGGCGTGCGTGGCCAGCAGCAGCGCCGTGTCGCAGGCGAGGCCGTCCAGCGTCCCGCGTTCCCGCGAGTACATGTTGAGCGCGCCGACGGCCTCGTCCGACTCCGTGGGAAGCAGCAGGGCGGTGGCCAGGACGGACGCGTAGCCGTAGGAGGCGGCGGCCGGGCCGAACTCCGGCCAGGCGGGCTCGGCGGCCAGATCACCGCTGCGCGCGAACGCGGCGCCGGCGGGGTCGGCGGCGTCCAGGCACGGTCCCTCTCCCAGCCGGTACTGGAGCCGGTCCAGATCGATCGCCGCCTGGTCGCTGTGGAACGGGGTGCGCAGCTCGCCGTCCCGTTCTCGCAGCGTGATGCTGGCCATGTCGGCGTCGGGGACCAGGATCTGGGCGGCCAGGAGGATGCGCCGCAGGACCCCGGCGACCGTCTCCGCGTCCAGAAGCGAGCGGGTCAGTTCGACCATGTGGCCCGCGGAGTCCGGGAAGCGGTCGGAATCCGATTCGAGCCGGTCGGTCACGAGGTTCTCCCTCCACTCGGCGGCTGATGGCCGCAGTGTCCCCGATGGGAACCACCGCAATCGCATGCGCCGCGTCACTCCGGCGTACCGGACGGCCCGTGGAGGCCACGAAGAACCACCGCGCCTGTTTGAAGCCGCCTCGACGGGTAGATGGGACGGGAAGACCGATTTCTTTCCCCTCGGGGTCCAACAGCGCGGCTCCGCCTTCACTTCGACGTTCCGAGTGAGGTGGCCATGCGCACCCCCTTCACGACCCCGAGCGGCATCTCCGTGGAGTTCACCGGACGGCACGCGCTTCTGGGCGTCCACGCCGCCGAGGTGGACACTCCCCTGACCGTGCGGCTCCCGCCGTCCGGCACGGTGCCGCGCGTCTGCGCCACCACGGGTGTGAGCCGCCGCGTCCCCGTGGAAGAGCCCGAGACCGCCGCCTCCTGCGGCCCCCGTCCGCATCCCCAGAGGCGGTTCCGCCGCTGGGGCGCCCACCGCGCCCGCACTCCGCCCCAGGAAGGAGTCTTTGTGACACATGCCCAGGCACCGGTGAGGGACGGCGCGCTCGCCGCCCCCCGCGCGACCGAGCCGCCCCCCGCCGAGGTGCTGCTGGACGAGATGAACCGCCCGGAGACCGCCCCCGGACGGCGGAACCGGCTGAGAGCCGTGCTCGTCGAGACGCACGCCGCCATGGTCGAGTCGATCGCGCGGCGCTACGCGCACCGCGGCGAGCCTCTGGAGGACATCCGGCAGGTCGCCTACCTCGGCCTGGTGATGGCGATCAACCGCTTCGACCCCGCCCGCGGCGACAGCTTCCACGCCTACGCCTACCCGGTCATCCTCGGCGAGGTGCGGCGGCACTTCCGGGACAGGACCTGGGGCATCCGGGTCTCCCGCCGCATCCAGGAACTGCGGCCGCGGCTGGTGGACGCCACCCAGCGGTTCTCGCAGGACAACGGCCGCTCCCCCACGCCCCGCGAACTCGCCGACCTGCTCGGGCTCAGCCTGGAGGAGGTCACCGAGGCCATCATCGCGTGGGACTCCTACAACCCGCTGTCCCTGGACGCGCCCGCGGAAAGCGCGTCGGAGACCGACACCAGCCTCGTCGTCGACCACCTCGGCGCCGAGGACCCGGACCTCCAGCACGTGGTCGAGCGGAAGGCCCTGTGGTCCCTGCTCAGCGAGCTGCCCGAACGCCAGCGCACCATCGTCCTGCTGCGCTTCTTCGGAAACCAGACGCAGACGCAGATCGCCGAACGGTTCGGCATCTCGCAGATGCACGTCTCGCGCCTGCTCAGCAGGTCCCTGCTCCAGCTGCGCCACGGCATGCTCCCGGCCTGAGGCCCTACCAGGGCAGCGGGCCGTCCTCGCCGAAGAAGCCGGCGGTCGGCCCGTCCGCGCCGAGCGTGGCCAGGCGCACCACGACGGCGGCGCCCTGCGCGGGGGTGAGATACCCCGTGTGGGCGTTGCTGTCGGTGTCGACGAAGCCGGGGGCGACGGCGTTGACGAGCACTCCGTCCTTCCGCAGCTCGTTGGCGTACTGGACGGTCAGCGCGTTCAGCGCCGCCTTGGAGGGCGTGTACGCGGCCGACGGGAGCAGCGCCGTGAAGGGGCCGTCCGGGTCGCTGGTGAGGGACAGCGACCCGGCGTGGCTGCTGACGTTGACGACGCGCGCCGCCGGCGACCTCCGCAGCAGCGGCAGCATGGCGTTCGTCACCGCGATCACACCGAAGACGTTGGTCGCGAACACCGCGCGGACCATCTCCAGGTCGACCGAGCTGGGGATCTGGTCCACGGCGTCCTGGGGCGCCACCTGTCCCGAACCGGTGATGCCCGCGTTGTTGACCAGGACGTCGAGGCGCCCGTAACGCTCCTCGACCCAATTCGCCGCGTCCTGGACGGTGGCGTTGTCGGTGACGTCCAGGAGGACGGCGTGCACGTCGCCGCCCGCCGCACGCAGCGCCTCGGCTGCCTCCTCCCCGCGCCCCTGGTCACGCGCACCGATCAGCACCGTCATGCCCCGGCCCGCGAGCTCCTCGGCGACCGCCCGGCCGATCCCCTTGTTCGCCCCGGTGACCATCGCGACCGTCCGGCGCCCGGCGTCCTCGTTCATGTGGGTCTCCCGTTCTCGTGGTCCGCGCGGCCTCTCCACGCGGCTCTGGACACGAGATGACGGCGGCCCCCGCTCCGTGACAGCGCGCGCTTGTGACGTGCGCCACTGCCCCTGGATGTCACACACGGACGGGGCTCGGCGTCCTGTGCACGTCAAGTGACGCGCTACGGGAGAGGGCCATGGACGGACGAACAAAGGACGCGACCGGTGGCCGCATGGACGCCGCCACCGAGGCGTTCGTCGCGCACCGCAACCTGCTCTTCACCGTCGCCTACGAGATGCTCGGCTCGGCCGCGGACGCAGAGGACGTCCTGCAGGAGACCTGGCTGCGGTGGACGGGCGTCGACCTCGAAGGGGTGCGCGAGCCCCGCGCGTACCTGGTGCGGACCACCACCCGGCAGGCGCTCACCCGGCTGCGCACGCTGCGCCGGCGCAAGGAGTCCTATGTCGGGCCCTGGCTGCCCGAGCCGCTGCTGACCGCGCCCGACGTGGCCGAGGACGTCGAACTGGCCGAGAGCCTCTCGATGGCGATGCTGCTGGTGCTGGAGACCCTCGCACCGACCGAACGGGCGGTGTTCGTGCTGCGCGAGGTGTTCGACCTGGACTACACGGAGATCGCCCAGGCCGTCGGCAAGAACCCCGACGCGGTCCGCCAGATAGCCCACCGGGCCCGCAAGCACGTCGCCGCGCGCCGGCCCCGCGACACCGCCTCCCCCGCCGACACGCGGGCCGCGCTCCGCGCCTTCCAGCAGGCGGTCGAGACGGGCGACCTGCAGAACCTGCTCGACGTCCTCGCTCCGGACGTCGTCCTGCTGACCGACGGCGGCGGCGTCGTCCGCGCCGCGCTGGCGCCGGTCGTCGGGGCGGGCAAGGTCGCCGACCTGCTGGGCAGGCTCTCCGGCGCGGTCTCCCTGCACCCGACGCGCGTCAACGGCCACCCGGCCCTGCTCCTCACCCGCGACGGCGAGCTCGACACCGTCTTGGCGACCCGCATAGACGACGGCCGCGTCACCGGCCTCTACGCCGTCCGCAACCCCGAAAAACTCTCCCGCATGACCCAAGAAACCCTCCTCCACCGCTGACGGGAGGCTCGTCCCGCACTCACACGACGAGCGCGCGCAGCCACTCCCCCAGCACCCGGTAGTCGGCCTCGGTGATGCCCATTGCCGGGTCGACCCGGTGGAGGAGGGCCGGTCCGCGATGCCGTGCGGCGACCCAGGCTCGGTCCCGGTCGGTGATCTCGTCGTCGACCCAGGCGAAGGGACGTCCCGCCGCCCATGCGACGATCGTGCGCGTCTTCCAGTGCAAGCCGCGCCGCTGGTCCCGCTCTTCGGCGTCGGGCTCGTCCGGCCAGTCCACCGTCGCCAGCCGCGGCAGGCCCAGGAGCGGTGCGACGCACTCGTTCGCGTCGTCCATCCAGGTGGTGGCCCACACCAGCTCGCAGGGCAGCGCCGTCAGCCTGGTTCCGTGCCCGGGATCGAGACGGGCCAGCAGCGGGTTCGACTCGGCGTGCCGCGATGAGGCCGACCGGTAGGTCGGATGCTCCCGTGCCCCGAAAGGGATGAGCGGACCATCGACGTCGAGAAAGAGCAGCGGCCGCTGTGGGGCTCCGTTCACGGGCGCACACTAGCGGGAGCCGCGGGCGGTCAGGGTGCGGCGGGCTCCGGCGGACGGGGTGGGGCGTCCAGGAGGCGGGTTACGGTTTCTTGGACGGCCGCGCGGACCTGGGGTGGGTCGTCTAGGTCGAAGCCGACTGCCAGGCCGTCTTTGAGGAGCATCAAGGCCTGCGCGGTGCGGTCGGGGGTCGGGTGGCCGTCGGCGGCCAGGAGGTCGCGGAACAGGGTTCGGAGCCATTCCCGGTGGTCGTCGATGGCGCGGCGCACCGGGTGGGCGGGGTCGGGGTACTCGGCGGCGGCGTTGATGAACGGGCAGCCGCGGAAGGCGGGGTCGGCGCCGAACCGGCACATCCGCTCGAACGCGGTGGTGACGGCCTCGCGGGGCGTCGCGGACTCGGGCACGTCGGCGAGGCCGCGCTGCCGTCGGCTCTGCTCCACGATGTAGGCGCGGACGAGGTCGTCCTTGCTCGGGAAGTGGTGGTAGAAGGTCGCCTTCGCCACCCCGGCCTCGGCGATGATCCGGTCGATGCCCACGGCGTGGACGCCCTCGGCGTAGAACAGGCGCATCGCGGTGTCGAAGACGCGGGTCCAGGCCGCGCTCCGGCGCGGGGGCGAGCTCGTGGTCACACCTTGACGCTACCAGACAGATCGGTCTAGTCTCCTGGGGACCGAGGCAGACAGAACTGTCTGTCTAGCTAGGAGAAGAGGCAGCTCATGAGGCAGTACACCGCCACCGCGACCGCGACCGGGCGGGACGGGCGCGCGTTCACCCCGGACGGGCGGCTGGACCTCCAGATGGCCCTGCAGAAGGAGCTCGGCGGGAGCGGCGACGGCACGAACCCCGAGGAGCTGTTCGCGGCCGGCTACGCCGCGTGCTTCGCCAGCGCCATGCAGCTCGTGGCGCGGAAGCAGAAGATCGACGTGACCGGCCTGTCGGTCACCGCCGAGGTCGGCCTCAGCTCGAACGGCGCGGGGGGCTTCCAGCTCGACGCCGTCCTGCGGGTGCAGCTGCCCGACGCGCTCGGCGCGGAGACCAAGGAGCGGCTCATCGAGGCCACCCACCAGGTGTGCCCGTACTCCAACGCCACCCGCGGCAACATCCCGGTGGAGCTGGTGGCGCTCTGACCGCGCGGCCGACCGGGCCGCCGGTGGCCTCATCCGGCCGTCGGCCCGGTCCGGCCGCGCCGCGGGGTCAGTGCTTGCGCGCGACCCCGCAAAGGGTGGAGGTGTTGGGCGTCTCGCCGAACGGGCTCGGCTCGGGGCGCCACTTCTCGCACGCCACCACGCCGGGCTCGATCAGCTCGAAGCCGTCGAAGTAGCCGACGATCTGCTCCGGGCGGCGCAGCCGGTACGGGACGGCGCCGGTGTCGTCGTACTCCTGCTGCGCCTTGTTGTGGGCCTCGTCGGTGTCGGTGTCGTCGTAAAGGGCGAGGTAGCTGCCGGAGGGCAGGCCGCCCATCAGCGTCCGGATGATGTGCAGGACCTCGTCATAGGAGTCGATGTGCCCGAGGACGCCCATCAGCATCAGGGCGATCGGGCGGTCGAAGTCGAGCTTGCCCCGGGCGACCCGGAGGATCTGCTCGGGGTCCCGCATGTCGGACTCGATGTAGCTGGTCTCGCCCTCGGGACGGCTCGTCAGCAGGGCGTGCGCGTGGGAGAGCACGAGCGGGTCGTTGTCGACGTACACGATGCGCGCCTCGGGCGCGACGCGCTGCGCGACCTCGTGGGTGTTGTCGACGGTGGGCAGCCCGGTGCCGACGTCGAGGAACTGGCGGACGCCCGCCTCCCCGGCCAGGTACCGGACGGCGCGGGCGAGGAAGTGCCGGCCGGTCCGCGCGATGTCCACGATCCCCGGATAGATGCTGACGTACTGCTCGCCGGCCTCGCGGTCGACCGGGTAGTTGTCCTTTCCGCCGAGCCAGTAGTTCCATATCCGCGCGGAGTGGGGAACGGAGGTGTCGATCGCGTTGACCGGATCGTCGGCCATGGTCTTCTCCCTACTGTGCTCCACCGGTGGTCGCGCATAAAATAGATCATCTTCCGGCGCCGCGATACCGACCGACGAAGCGAGGCCTCCGGTGTGTTTTCGGCGGCTTGCCGCGATAGGGATGACCCTGCTATTGCTCGGCGTGCTCGCGGCTTGCGGCGGGGCGCCGCCCAGGGAGCAGCGGGCCCGGGTGGAGGTCGTCCTGCTCGTCGACGGCGGCGCGCACGTCGATCTGTACGCGGCGGGGCGGCTGCGGTCGGACGCCGATGCGCGGGCCCTGGCCGGACGGATCGCCAGGGCGATGTTCCCCGGCGCGAAGAGCGTCCGCGTCCGGACGCGGAAAAGCCGCGGGGTGCCGTTCACCCGCGCGGAAACCGATCGCGCTTACCGGACGGGACGGAGTCCGTCCCTGCTAATCGACACTTCCGGGGCGGCGCGCGAACTCGCCGCGCGCGGTTTCGACGACACGGCCATGAAATTGCGGCTTCCGCCGGTACCGGCGACGGTGCGGCCCGACAAATCCGGGGCCCGCCTCTGGCACCTGCGCAAAGGCGCGCCGGCGCCCGTCGTCCGCATCGATATGCGGCCGGAGCCGGGACGCTGGTACGGCGTGATGGTGCTGCCCGTGCTGGGCGCGCTGGGAGTGGGGCTGGCCTTCTTCGTCCGTCGCCGCGCGCTGGCGGTGCCCGCGGCCGCGCTCGCCGTCACCGCCGCCGTCCTGGCGACACCGCTGGGCGCGGGACGGCGCGGGGCCGATCTCGGCGTCGCCGGGCTGCTCCATGGGACGGCGCTGGACGTGGCGTCCGTCGCGCCGCTCACGGCCATCCCCCTAGGCCTGCCTGCGGCGATGCTGCTGGTCGCCATGGCCGTCCGGGGGCTGCTCGGCCCGCCCGCCCGGCACGAGCACGAGGCGCCGCCGCGCGACACCGGCGTCTTCTGGTGATCTTGAACGGCCGGGCATGCTCGCCCAGGGTCGATTGATCGTAAACTGAGGGTCATGTCCGGCGACCGCCCCTCATGCACATGCGTGATGTGCCGTGACTACGGCGACCGCGACCGCCTGGACAACTTCCAGCTCCGCACGATCGTGCACATCACCCAGTACGGGTGGAGCGTCGTCCTCGTCCAGCCGGACGAGGAGGGGCCCGGCTGGGCCTACACGGTCGGCCTGTGGCACAGCCACCGCGCCCCCGAGCTCGCGATGTTCGGCGGCGACGTGTACGAGACGGAAGAGATCCTCAACATGCTCGGCCGGGAGACCGCCGAGGGGCGCGGCCCCGCGGACGGCGAGCGCCGCGACGGCGTCGTCCGGGGGCAGCAGGCGGCGTTCCGGGACGCCGACCCGCACTGGTTCGACGGCCTGTTCGGCGGCGCCGTGGCGTTCTACCGGCGCCCGCCGCTGCCGATCCTCCAGGTCGTCTGGCCCAACGGGGAGGGCCTGTTCCCGTGGCAGCCCGGCACCGACCTGCCCTTCCGGCACTCCCAGCCGTGGCTGTGGCTCCACCCCCGCCAGCATCCGGCCGGCGCCTGGACCCGGCGGCTGTCCGACAAGCGGCCCGACTGGCGGCGGTGACCGGCCGCTCCGCCCCGGCGGCTCCGGCGGCCGCTTCCCCGGCCCGCCGCCCGGCCAGGGCGTACGATCGGCGGGTGTACGGGCCCATCGCCGACACCATCCGCACCCAGCGCCTCGTCCTGGAGCCGCTGGCGGTCCACCACGCGGACGAGATGGCCCCCGTCCTGGACGATCCGCGCCTGCACCGCTACATCGGCGGCGAGCCCCTCACCCTGGAGGAGCTGCGCGCCCGCTACGCGCATCTGGCCGCGGGTCCCGCGCCGTTCCACCAGGAGTACTGGCTGAACTGGATCGTCCGCCGCGCCCGGGACGGCCAGGCCATCGGCTACGTGCAGGCGACGGTCACGCCGGCGGCGCCGGAGTACACGGTGACCCCCGCCTCGGCCGGGTCGACGGTCACGCCGGGCCCGCCGCGGCTGACCGCGTCGGTCGCCTGGGTGATCGGCATGCCGTACCAGGGCTTCGGGTTCGCCACCGAGGCCGCCCGCGCGCTGCTGGACCGGCTCGTGGAGCACGGCGTCCGCGACGTGGTCGCGACCGTCCACCCGGACAACCGCGCCTCCGCGGCGGTCGCGGACAGGATCGGGCTGCGCCGGACCGGGGAGACCCGCGACGGCGAGATCGTCTGGCGCCTCCCCCGCCCCGCTCCGCCGTGACACCCTTGGTGGCGGGCCGTGGCGCGCGGGACGTGAGCGGGTAGGCCACAATCGACGGGCCAGGACGAACCGGTCGAGGGGTGGAGGAGCATGCGGGAGGTTTGGCCCGGGGATCCCTATCCGCTGGGCGCCACCTGGGACGGCACGGGCACCAACTTCGCGCTGTTCTCCGAGGTGGCCCGGCGGGTCGAGCTGTGCCTGTTCGACGCCGACGGCCGCGAGACGCGGCGCGACCTGCCCGAGGTCGACGGGTTCGTCTGGCACGGGTACCTGCCGGGGATCGGGCCCGGCCAGCGCTACGGGTACCGGGTGCACGGGCCGTTCGACCCCCGCGAGGGGCACCGCTGCAACCCGTCCAAGCTGCTGCTCGACCCGTACGGAAAGGCCGTCGCGGGCGCCGCCCCGAACGAGCTGATCCGGTGGCACGAGTCGCTGTTCTCCTACCGGTTCGCCGACCCGGACGCGCTCAACGAGGACGACAGCGCCCCCTACATGCCGAAGAACGTGGTGGTGAACCCGTTCTTCGACTGGGGCGACGACCGGCCGCCGCGCGTCCCCTACCACGAGAGCGTCATCTACGAGGCGCACGTGAAGGGGCTGACGAAGCTGCACCCCGGCATCCCGGAGGAGCAGCGCGGGACCTACGCGGGCCTCGCGCACCCGGTGATGGTCGACCACCTGCTCGACCTCGGCGTGACGGCGGTCGAGCTGATGCCGGTGCACCAGTCGGTCCCCGAGCACGCGCTGGTGGCGCGGGGCCTGGACAACTACTGGGGCTACAACACGATCGGCTTCTTCGCGCCGCACAACTCCTACAGCTCGTCCGGGCAGTCCGGGGAGCAGGTGCTGGAGTTCAAGGCGATGGTCCGCACCCTGCACGAGGCGGGCATCGAGGTCATCCTGGACGTGGTCTACAACCACACGGCGGAGGGCGACCACCTGGGCCCGACGCTTTCGTTCCGGGGCATCGACAACGCCTCCTACTACCGGCTGCGCGACGACGACAAGCGCTACCACCTCGACTACACCGGCTGCGGCAACTCGCTGAACGTCCGGCACCCGCACGCGCTCCAGCTCATCATGGACTCGCTGCGCTACTGGATCCTGGAGATGCACGTCGACGGGTTCCGCTTCGACCTCGCCTCGGCGCTGGCCCGCGAACTGCACGACGTCGACCGGCTCGCCGCCTTCTTCGACCTCGTCCAGCAGGACCCGGTCGTCTCCCAGGTGAAGCTCATCGCCGAGCCGTGGGACGTGGGCGAGGGCGGCTACCAGGTCGGCAACTTCCCGCCGCTGTGGACGGAGTGGAACGGCAAGTACCGCGACACCGTCCGCGACTTCTGGCGCGGCTCCTACGCGACCATGCCGGAGTTCGCGTCCCGGCTGACCGGCTCCTCCGACCTCTACGAGCACAGCGCGCGCCGCCCGTTCGCCTCCATCAACTTCGTGACCTGCCACGACGGGTTCACCCTCACCGACCTCGTCTCCTACGACCACAAGCACAACGAGGCCAACGGCGAGGACAACCGCGACGGCACCGACGACAACCGCTCGTGGAACTGCGGCGTCGAGGGGCCCTCGCACGACCCCGGCGTCCTCGACCTGCGGGCCCGGCAGCGCCGCAACTTCCTCGCGACGCTGTTCCTGTCGCAGGGCGTGCCTATGCTCTCCCACGGCGACGAACTCGGCCGCACGCAGCGGGGCAACAACAACGCCTACTGCCAGGACAACGAGATCGCCTGGGTCCACTGGGAGGACTCCGGCGACATGGAGTTCGTCCGGCTCCTGTCGCGGCTGCGGCACGACCACCCGGTGTTCCGGCGCCGCCGCTTCTTCACCGGGACGGGCCGCGGCGCCGCCGCCGACATCGCCTGGCTGACCCCGGCGGGCGAGAGCATGACCGACCACGACTGGAACGTCGGCTTCGCCAAGTCGCTCGGCGTGTTCCTCAACGGCGAGGCCATCACCGAGCCCGACCCGCGCGGCCGGCGCGTCCGGGACGACTCGTTCCTGCTCCTGATCAACGCCGGGTCGGAGCCGGTCGAGTTCACGCTGCCCGGCGCCGAGTTCGGCGAGCGCTGGGAGTTCGCCCTCGACACCGCCGAGCCCGGCACGGTCGGCGAGCGGCCCCGCCTCAAGGCCCGCGACGCCGTGGCGGTCGGGGACCGCGCGCTCGTGGTCCTGCGGCGCGGGGCGTGAGCCGCCGGGCTCACCTCCGGGTGACCTCCATCGCCGTCAGGAAGACCAGGACGAACGTCGTGACCGCCACCGCGCCGTGGACGGCGACCGCCGCGGCGGGGAACGCCTGCTCCGCGCCCCTGGCGTGGCGGCCGCCGCGGCCGACGAGCCAGCGGGTGAACAGCAGCAGCCCCTGGATGATGACGACGAACAGGGCCGCGAAGGCGGTCCAGGCGTAGGCGGCCTCCCCGGTGGCGACATAGGCGATCCAAACGGCCAGGCCCGCGACGGCCGACAGCGGATGCCCGGCCACGACCAGCAGCGGGAACCGCGTCACCTTCGTCGAACGCCCCCCGTTGACCAGCCACACGACCAGCAGGTACCCGCCCGCGACGGCGGCGATGATCCACGCGCCCAATGCGGCGTACTCCACCCCCGCTCCTTTCGTGAGATTCTCCCCCGTCCCCCGACGCCTAGTGTCGCTCCACAGCGCTTCCGGCATGACGGATTCGCACACATTGGAGGACAACCCGTAATTCCACTGGTCAAGTCGTCCGCCGGGCGGTCCGCGAGCGACCGTCGAGTAGCTTGAGACTCCTATGCGGATCCTTTCTCCCGAGCCGGGCGAGGCCGACCTCGCCGAGCGCTACGCCTATCCGGACGGCACCACCTGGCTGCGGGCGAACATGGTCGCCAGCCTGGACGGGGCGGCCCAGCGCGACGAGCGCAGCGGCGGCCTCGGCAACGCCGCCGACCGGCACCTCTTCCTGCTCCTGCGCGGCCTCGCCGACGCGGTCGTCGTCGGCGCCGGCACGGTGCGCGCCGAGGGGTACGGGCCCGTCCGGCCGAGCGAGGGCTGGGACGGCGTCCGCGAGGGCCGGACGCCCGTGCCGCCGCTGGCCATCGCGTCCCGGTCCCTCGACCTGGACTTCGACGCGCCCGTCTTCACCGAGGCGCGGGTCCCGACGATCGTGCTGACGACCGCGACCGCCGACCCGGTGCGGCTGAAGACCGCGCGGGAGCGCGCGGACGTCATCGTCGCCGGGCACGACTCGCTCGACTTCCCCACCGCCGTAGCGGAGCTCGCCGCGCGCGGCCACCGGCGCCTGCTGTGCGAGGGCGGCCCGGCCCTGCTGGCGCAGATCACGGCCGCCGGGCTGCTGGACGAGCTGTGCCTCACGCTGAGCCCGCTGCTGCTCGCCGGGCATCCGGCGGGGATCCTGAACGGGCCGCCCCTCCCCGTCCCGCCGGAGATGACGCTCGCCGACGCCCTGCAGGACGGCGACTTCCTCTTCCTGCGCTACACCCGCAGCCGGTAGCGGACGAACAGCACGCCCTCGTCCAGGTAGAGGGCGGACGGTTCGAGCGGCACCTCGGCGCCGAGCCCCTCCAGGAGGCGGGTGTGCCGCGAGCCTCCGACGAGGGTCGGGGCGATGTTGAGGCACAGCTCGTCGACGAGGGACGCCTTGATGAGCGCGGTGGCAAGCGACGGGCCGCCCTCGCAGAGGAGGTGCTCGTAGCCGAGTTCTTCGCGGAGCACCCTGACCGCCGCGGGCAGGTCGACGTCGTCGTCCCCTTCGGCGACCACCTGGAGGTAGTCCGGGACTCCGGCACGGGCGTTCCGGGTCGTCACGACGACGGTGGGCGTCTCGGCCTCGGTGAACAGCGGGAGCGTCCAGTCGAGGTCGAGGGAGCGGCTCACCACGACGATGGGCGCGGGCGGGCCGCCGCGGCGCGCGCGCAGATCGGAGCGCAGGCGCGCCGGGCCGAGGCGCCCGGTGCGGACGGTCCCCGCGCCGACGAGGATCGCGTCGGTCAGGGCGCGCAGGGTCCGGAAGACGCGGAAGTCGGCGTCGCCGCCGAGGCCGTCGGTCCAGCCCTCGGCGTCGGTGACCGAGCCGTCCGCGCTCATGACCATGCCCAGCCGCAGCCGGGGCAGGTCGCCGTACACCTCGTAGGGGTCGACGCCCGCGGCGGCGGGCTCGGGGAGCAGACGGCGCATGACCTGCACGTTATCGGACCCCCGGGATGTCCTTTTGTCGGTGGCGGGGCGCAAGATGGGGGGCATGGACCTGCCGATCAGCCCGCCGCTGCCGCCGATGCTGGCCAAGGCGGTCAAGACCATGCCCAAGGGCGACCTGCTGTACGAGCCGAAGTGGGACGGGTTCCGCTGCATCGTCTTCCGCGACGGCGACGAGGTGGAGCTGTCCAGCCGCGGCGAGAAGCCGCTCACCCGCTACTTCCCCGAGCTGGTCGAGGCGGCGCGGCGCGAGCTGCCCGAGCGGTGCGTGGTGGACGGCGAGATCGTCCTGCCGAAGGGGACGCGCCTCGACTTCGACGGACTCCAGCAGCGCATCCACCCGGCCGCGTCGCGGATCAAGCTGCTGTCGGAGCGGACGCCGGCGTCGTTCGTGGCGTTCGACCTGCTCGCCCTCGGAGACGAGTCGCTGATGGAGGTGCCGCTCGGCGAGCGGCGGCAGCGGCTCGTCGACGCCCTGGCCGGCGTCAAGGCGCCCTTCTACGTCACGCCCGCCTCCGACTCCTACGAGCTGGCGCTGCGCTGGTTCGACGAGTTCGAGGGCGCCGGGCTGGACGGCGTCATCGCCAAGCCGCGCGACGTCCCGTACGAGCCCGACAAGCGCGTCCTGTTCAAGGTCAAGCACGAGCGGACGGCCGACTGCGTGGTGGCGGGCTTCCGCTGGCACAAGTCGGGCCCCATCGTGGGGTCGCTGCTGCTCGGCCTGTACAACGCCGAGGGCGGCCTCCAGCACGTCGGCGTCGCGGCCTCGTTCACGATGAAGCGCCGGGCCGAGCTGGTCGAGGAGCTTCAGCCCTACCGGCTGGAGGACCTGTCCGAGCATCCGTGGGCGGAGTGGGCGAACCAGTCGGAGGCGACCGTCGACCGCATGCCCGGCGCGATCTCGCGCTGGACCGGCAAGAAGGACCTCAGCTGGGTGCCGCTGCGCCCCGAACTGGTGGTCGAGGTGGCCTACGAGGCGATGGAGGGCGACCGGTTCCGGCACACCGCCCGGTTCCGGAACTGGCGCCCCGACCGGACGCCCGACTCCTGCACCTACGAGCAGCTGGAGGTGCCGGTGGCCTACGACCTCGACGACATCTTCGGCGGCCCGGCGACGAGCCCGCGCGTCGACCGCTGAGTGCGGGCGGGCCCGGCGCCGAACCGCGTCCGGCACCGGGCCCCGGCCGGGACGCCCCGCTCCGTCGGGGGGCGTCCCGGCCGTCCGCCGTCAGGGCTGGGTCTCGTTCTGGACGGTCTGCCGGATCACTTCCTCGTCCGGCCGCGCCGCCATCTTGGCCGACACGTACGGGCGCAGGTAGGTCTGGTTGACGCCGGGGACGCGGTCCTCGATGACGAACGTCGCCTTGGTGGAGATCGCGGCGCCCGGGGTCCGGACGGTCGGGAGGGTCTTGAAGTCGGCCTTCATCTCCGCCTTGCCGATCGTCGTCATCACGTACCCGCGCTGGTTGTTGTAGAAGCGCAGGTGCGGGTTGATCTTGAGGAAGGGGTGCGCGGCGGGGTCGGAGTCGGCGCCGTCGCCGGTGCTGGTGATCGACGTGCACACCAGCTCCGCGCCGACCGTCCTGGAGCCGGGGTCGTCGTAGTCGGCCTTCAGGTCGCTCGCCCAGTGGGCGTGGACGTCGCCGGTGAGCACGACGGGGTTGCGGACCCCGGCGTCCAGCCAGCCCTTGGTGATCCGGTCGCGGGAGGCGACGTAGCCGTCCCAGGCGTCCATCGAGGTCTTCTTGACGGGCCCGGCGGTGTTGTCGCGCTGGGCGAAGAACACCTGCTGGCCGAGGACGTCCCAGCGGGCGTCGGAGCGGCGGAAGCCGTCGAGCAGCCACTGCTCCTGCCGGTCCCCGGTGATCGAGCGCTTCGGGTCGACGGCCTCGGGGCAGTCCTTGTAGCCGTCGCCGCAGCCCTGGTCGTCGCGGAACTGTCGGGTGTCGAGCATGTGGAAGTTGGCGAGCCGCCCCCACCGGATCCGCCGGTAGAGCTGCATGTCGGGGCCCGCGGGGACGGACCGGCGGCGCAGCGGCATGTTCTCGTAGTAGGCCTGGAACGCGGCGGCGCGGCGGGCGCGGAAGCTCTCGTAGGAGGGCGTGTCGGAGTTCGCCTCGGGGATGTAGCCGGCCCAGTTGTTCTCGACCTCGTGGTCGTCGAACACGACGAGCCAGGGCGCGGCCTCGTGCGCGGCCTGCAGGTCGCGGTCGGACTTGTACTGGGCGTGCCGCAGCCGGTAGTCGGCCAGCGTGACCGTCTCGGGGCCCTCGTGGTCGCGGACGTTGCCGCCCGGGATCTTGTAGACGCCCTTCTTGTACTCGTACTGGTAGTCGCCCAGGTGCAGGACGAGGTCGGGGTGCTCCTCGGCGAGCCGCCGGTACGCCGTGAAGTAGCCGTGCTCGAACTGGGAGCACGACACGAACGCCATGGCGAGCGCCGGACCGAAGACGGCCGGGTGGGGGGCGGTGCGCGTCCGCCCGACCGGGGAGATGTGGCCGTCCACGCGGAAGCGGTACCAGTACTCGCGGCCGGGGCGCAGGCCGCCCAGCTCGACGTGGACGGAGTGGGCGCCCTCGGGGCGGGCGGCGGCGGTCCCGCGCCGGTCGATGCGGCGGAACCGGGGGTCGGAGGAGACCTCCCAGCGGACGGGGACGGTCCGGGCGGGCATGCCGCCGAGGCCGTCCTCGGCGTGCGGGTCCAGGGCCAGGCGGGTCCAGAGGACGAAGCCGTCGGGCTCGGGGTCGCCGGAGGCGACGCCCAGCGTGAACGGGTCGGAGGGCAGGGCGCGCGACCGCGGGGCGGCCAGGGCGGTGCCGGGCACGCCGGTCACGGCGGCGGCGGTGAGGAGTCCGCTGGTGGCGAGCCCGCTGGTGGCGAGGAAGGCGCGCCGGTTCAGCGGGTGGGCGGAGTCGGCCATGGAGGAGTGACCTTTCGGAGGGGTCCGGCAGTGCTCGCCGGAAAGCCTCACGAAGATCGATGACCAGGGGGTACCGCGCGGATGACACCCGCCACAACAAAGACGATCTTTTGGGCGGAACTAGAAGATCACGCGGACCCGCGGAAGGGTGCTAGACTCCGGAGTCGCAAAAGCGCATACAGATACTCCACCCTATGAATAGGAGTGTAGTCCAGGCATGGGACTTCGTCAAGCGGGCGCTGTCAACCCGGAACGGGAAGAAAAAGCGACGCGGACCGCCGTGCAGGTCGAGCAGGAGTACGTGTCCGGCGTGTACGCGCGCCTCGACGCCGAGCGGGACAAGGCCGCGGCCGCGCTGCGCGAGGGCCCGGCGGCGGGCGGCGGCGCGGCGTTCCAGGCACGGGTGGAGAGCGCCATCGCCACCGACGAGGCGGCCCGGCGCCTCGTCCGGCTGAACGCCGTCGAGCACGGCCTGTGCTTCGGCCGCATCGACCACCGCGCGGACGCCGACGGGCCGGGCGACACCTTCTACATCGGCCGCATCGGCCTGCGCGACGAGGACCACGAGCCCCTCCTGATCGACTGGCGCGCCGCCGCGGCCCGGCCGTTCTACACCGCCACGCCGGGGGCGCCCGGCACGCTCGCGCGCCGCCGCCACCTGCACCTGCGCCACCGCGAGGTCGTCCGGCTGGACGACGAGGTGTTCGACCTGGAGGGCCTGGAGGAGTCCGAGCGCGGCGGCATCGTCGGCGAGGCCGCCCTGCTGGCCACCCTCCGCCGCGGCAGGACGGGCCGGATGAGCGACGTCGTCGCGACCATCCAGGAGGAGCAGGACCTCGTCATCCGCTCCGGCCTCCAGGGGGTGCTGGTCGTCCAGGGCGGTCCCGGCACCGGCAAGACGGTCGCCGCCCTGCACCGGGCCGCGTACCTCCTCTACACGCACCGCGACGTCCTGGAGCGGCGCGGCGTCCTCATCGTGGGGCCGAACGCCACGTTCCTGCGCTACATCGAGCAGGTGCTGCCCGGCCTGGGTGAGACGGACGTCGCCCTGGCCACGGTCGGCGAGCTGTACCCGGGGCTCAAGGCGACGGCCGCCGAGACCCCCGAGGCCGCCGTCGTCAAGGGCGGGCTCCGCATGGCCGACTTCGTGAAGGCCGCCGTCCACGACCGGCAGCGCGTCCCCGCCGGCGGGCTGCACGTCGAGGTCGACGGCCTCACCCTGATCGTGGAGACCGAGAAGTGCGAACAGGTCCGGGAACGCGCCCGGGCCCTGCGCGCACCGCACAACGTGCAGCGGCGCCGGTTCGTCCACGACATGCTGGAGGCGCTCGCCGTCAACCGGGCCGAGCAGTTCGACCGCATCATGGACGAGCCCCTTGAGGAGATGGCCCGCTCCGGTGGGCTGCCCGGCTGGCTCCAAGAGCTCATCGACGAGGCCGAGGACGAACCCCTCCTGGACGAGACCGACCTCCGCCTGGCCAAGGAGGCCCTCTGGCAGGACCCGGCGGTCAGGTCCGCCCTGGACGAACTCTGGCCCGACCTGACCCCCGAGCGGCTCTTCACCGACCTCTACGCCTCCCCCGAAGCCCTCGCGCGCGTGGGCACCGAGGCCGGCCTCTCCCCCGACGAGTGGACGCTCCTGCACCGCCCGCCCGGCTCGCCCTGGACGGTCCCGGACGTGCCCCTCCTGGACGAGGCCGCCGAGCTCCTCGGCAAGGACGACTCCGCCGACAAGGCACGGGAGCGCGCGGCGCAAGCCAAGCTCGCCGAGGAGGAGCGCTACGCCCGCGAGGTCATGCAGACGACCGACGGCGCCGAGATGATCCTGGCCAGCGATCTGATCTCCGCGAGCGAGCTGGCCGAGCGCCACAACGACGGCGGCCCGCGCCTCACCACCGCCCAGCGCGCCATGGCCGACCGCGAATGGGCCTACGGCCACGTCATCGTGGACGAGGCGCAGGAGCTCTCGGAGATGGCCTGGCGGACCGTGATGCGCCGCGTCCCGACGCGCTCCCTCACGGTCGTCGGGGACATCGCCCAGACCGGCAGCGCCGCGGGCGCGGCGTCGTGGGGCCAGATGCTCGACCGCTACGTCCCGGGGCGGTGGCGCGAGCAGCGGCTCATGGTCAACTACCGCACCCCGGCCGCCATCATGAAGGTCGCCGCGGACGTCCTGGCCGCCGTCGCCCCGGACCAGACGCCGCCCGAACCCGTCCGCGACGACGGGCCGCCGCCGGCCGCGCTCGCGCTGCCGATCGACGAGCTGCCGTCGCTGGTCCGCTCGGAGCTGGTCCTCGTGACGGGCGGCGAGGACATCGGGGGCGCCTTCAAGGAGGGCCGCCTCGCCGTCATCTCCTCGGCGGCGCGCCATGCCGAGGTCCTGCGGGCCCTCCCGGACGCCGCGGTCGGCGCCACCCCCGAGGCGCTCGACTCGCCCGTCGTCGTCCTGACCGCCGAGGAGGCCAAGGGCCTGGAGTTCGACTCGGTCGTGGTCGTCGACCCGTCCGGCATCCTCGGCGAGTCCGCCAAGGGCGGCCAGGACCTCTACGTCTCGCTCACGAGGGCCACCCGCCGCCTGACCGTCGTCCACGACGGGGACCTGCCGCCCCTGCTATCGGCTCTGGAGTAGGCCGGTCAGGGTCCTGCCGAGCTCGGCCCTGACGACGTCGCTCGCGGCCGCCGGGTCCTGGGCGCGGATCGCCTCGACCAGGGCGGCGTGGGCGGCCCGGCCGTGCGCGGCGTCGGACGCGCGGACGTCGACCAGGGCGGCGAGGTCGAGCAGGCCGTCGCGCAGGACCGGGACGAACCCAGCGAAGAGGTCGGCGAGGACCGGGTTGTGCGCGGCGGCGATGACGGCGGTGTGCAGGGCGATGTCGGCGTCGATGAACCCCTCGACGGCGGGGCCGTCGAGGGCCGCGTCGCGGGCCGCGAGCGCCCGGTCGAGGTCGGCGAGGTCGCCGGAGGTGCGGCGCTCGGCGGCCAGCTCGGCGGCGCGGACTTCCAGCATCTCGCGGATCTCGTAGACCTCGGCGACGGAGGCGCGGCGGAGCCGGGCGGGCCAGTCCTCGGCCGGCTCCGTCGCGATGACGAAGACGCCCGCGCCCTGGCGGGCCTGGACGAGACCGGCTCCGGCCAGGGCGCGCAGGGCCTCGCGGACGGTGGAGCGGCCCACGCCGAGTTCCTTGGCCAGCGTCGTCTCGCCGGGGAGCCGCGTCCCGACCGGCCATGCCCCGCCGGAGATCTGGTCGCGCAGGCGCTGGGCGGCCTGCTCGACGAGCGGGCTGGGACGGAGCGGGCCGAGCGGCATCGGGGTCCTCCGGGACGGTGGCGGGCCTCCAGGGTAGGCCACCTCAGCTTGTCTGAGGAGCTGAGGTGTGGTTGGGTGGGCGGCGTGTCGTGGCAGGGCCTTCTCCTCGGTCGCCGCGGCGGGGCCTGATCCGAACCGGCACCCCGCCGCGGGGTCCGGTGCTGCCGGTCGTCCGGCGATCGAACGGAACAGGCCCGTGAACACAGACACGCGACTGAACGAAGACACGCGATTCCCGACCCTGCGCACCCCGACCGGCCCGGTGGCGGACGGCGCGCCCTTCTGGAACCCCCAGCGCGGCAGCTCCATGCCGTCCCACCGGTACCGGTCCGCCCACGAGCGCGTGCCCTCGCCCGTGCCGGACGTCGAGCGCGGCTGGCCGTCCAGGCGCATCGAGAGCGCGCCCCTGTGGGTGCCCGTCGACCTGCGGGACGGCAACCAGGCGCTGGCCGAGCCCATGGACACCGCCCGCAAGCGCCGCATGTTCGACCTGCTCGTGACCATGGGCTTCAAGGAGATCGAGGTCGGCTACCCCTCGGCCAGCCGGACCGACTTCGACTTCGTCCGCCACCTGGCCGAGGCCGGCGTCCCGGACGACGTGACGCCCGCGGTGTTCACGCCCGCGCGCAGGGAACTGATCGAGCGGACGTTCGCCTCCATAGAAGGGCTGCCCAGGGCGGTCGTCCATCTGTACACGGCGACGGGGCCGGTGTGGCGGGACGTCGTCCTCGGATCCGACCGGGACGGGGTGCGGCGCCTGATCCTGGACGGCGCGGCCGACGTGGCGCGGCTCGCCGGGCCGGGCGTGCGCTTCGAGTTCTCCCCCGAGACGTTCAACGTCACCGAGCCGGACTACGCGCTGGAGGTGTGCGACGCGGTCACCGCGCTGTGGGACGCCTCGCCCGACCGCCCGGTGATCCTCAACCTGCCCGCCACCGTCGAGATCGCCACCCCGAACGTGTACGCCGACCAGATCGAGCACATGCACCGCAACCTCGCCCGGCGCGACGCGGTCATCCTGTCGGTCCACCCGCACAACGACCGCGGGACGGGCGTCGCGTGCGCGGAACTGGCGATGCTGGCCGGCGCGCAGCGGGTCGAGGGCTGCCTGTTCGGCAACGGGGAGCGGACGGGGAACGTCGACCTGGTCACGCTGGCGCTGAACCTGCACGCCCAGGGCGTCGACCCCCGGATCGACCTCTCCGACATCGACGAGATCCGGCGGACGGTCGAGCACTGCAACCGGCTCCCCGTCCACGAGCGCCACCCGTACGGCGGCGACCTGGTGTACACCGCGTTCTCCGGCACCCACCAGGACGCGATCGGCAAGGGCATGGCCCGGCACGCGCGCCTCGCCGGCGAGCGGGGCGTGCCGCCGGAGCGGCTGCCGTGGGAGGTCCCGTACCTGCCGATCGACCCGGCCGACGTCGGGCGCGGGTACGAGGCGGTCATCCGCGTCAACAGCCAGTCGGGGAAGGGCGGCGTCTCCTACCTGCTGCGGACGGGGTACGGCCTCGACCTGCCGCGCCGCCTGCAGATCGAGTTCTCCCAGGTCGTGCAGCGGGCGACGGACGGCAGCGGCGAGGAGGTCACGGCGGCCGAGCTGTGGGAGCTGTTCCGCGCCGAGTACCTGGACCGGCCGGGACCGGTCCGCGTGACCGGCTGGCGGACCTCCCACACCGGCCCCGCGCGGCACGACTTCACGGGCGTCGTCCGGGTCGACGGCGACGAGCGCGAGCACACCGGCACCGGCAACGGCCCGCTGGACGCGCTGACCGGCGCGCTCGCGTCCGCCGGGATCAAGGTGGACGTCCTGCAGTACGCCGAGCACTCGACCGAGGCCGGGCAGGGCGCCATGGCCGTCGCCTACGCCGAGTGCCGCGTGGACGGCGTGACCCGCTGGGGCGCGGGGCGCGACACGTCCGTGCTCACCGCGTCCGTGGAGGCCGTCCTGTCGGCGGTCAACCGCGCTAAGAGCGGTTAGACGACTTCAGGGACCGTCTCCACGTCAGGCCGGTTCCGGGGATGCGCAGCGTCATCTGCCGGCGCCCGTCCGCCCCCCTGGTGTAGCGGGCGCCGCGCGCCCCGACGCTGTGCCCGACGCCCTTCTTGGAGAAGTTGAGGCGGAACGGGCCCATCTTGAGTGACTTGCGATAGCTCCAACCCATGCGGCGGGGATGCCCGGTCGGCACGCCGGGCATCCCCGCCACCCGTTCCCGGACATCCATAAAGGGCAATACGGACATCAGCGTCGAGGCAACGGCAGGACGTGACCAAATCCGGACCGACTTCGTCGTGCGCCGCCCTTTACCCGCGGCCCGCGGACAGGGAGCCTGTGGCCCGTCGGAGATCATTTCCATATTCGGAGGTGCGGGTTGGCCAGGCGATCCCTGAGACGAACCCGGCGGACCGCGGCGGTGGCCGTGCTGACCGGCGCGGCGCTGGCCGGCGCGGGCGGCGGCGCGACGGCGCTGGCGGGGACGTCCCCCAAGATCGTGGTGAAGGACGGGGTCACCCAGCCCGTCTTCTCCTACAAGGACGCCGTCCGGGAGCACGTCTACGTCGAGTCGAGCGTGGACAGCGACCGGGACGGCAAGAAGGACCGCGTCAACGTGGACATCATCCGGCCGAAGGAGACCGAGCACGGTCTCAAGGTGCCGGTGATCATGGACGAGAGCCCCTACTACGACAACGCCGGGCGCGGCAACGAGAGCGAGCGCAAGACCTACGACGCGGCCGGGAACCCGGTGAAGTTCCCGCTGTACTACGACAACTACTTCGTGCCGCGCGGCTACGCGTTCCTCGCGGTGGACATGGTCGGCACGACCCGCTCCGACGGCTGCCCGGTCAGCGGCGGCCCGACCGACGTCCTCGGCGGCAAGGCCGTGGTCGACTGGCTCAACGGGCGGGCCCGGGCGTACCGGCCGGACGGCAGCCCCGTGAAGGCGACCTGGACGACCGGCCGCACCGGCATGATCGGCAAGTCCTACGACGGGACGCTCGCCAACGGCGTGGCGGCGACCGGTGTCGAGGGGCTGGAGACGATCGTCCCGATCTCGGCGATCAGCAGCTGGTACGACTACAGCCGGATGAACGGCGTGAAGTACTGGACCGACGAGCAGCCGTGGCTCGCGGACTACGTCGACACCGACCCGCCCGAGAAGTGCGCCGCGGTCTTCGCCGACCTCGACAAGGGCGAGGACGACGCGACCGGCAACTACAACGCCTACTGGAAGACCGCCGACTACCGGAACGGGACGATCGCCCGCGCCTCCCGCGTGCGCGCGAGCATCTTCGCCACCCACGGCGTCAACGACCTGAACGTGAAGGACAACCACTTCGCCGAATGGTGGAAGGCCCTCGCGAAGCGCGGCGTGCAGCGCAAGGTGTGGCTGAGCCAGCGCGGCCACGTCGACCCGTTCGACACCCGGCGCGACGCCTGGGTGGCGGCCCTGCACAAGTGGTTCGACCACGAGCTGCAGCGGATCCCCAACGACATCATGCGGCAGCCGCGCGCCGACATCGAGATCGGCCCGGACCAGTGGATCACCCAGCCTGACTGGCCGTCCCGGGACGCGCGGAACGTCGTCCTGCGCCCCGGCGCGGACGGCTCCCTCGGCCTGAAGCCGGCCGCGGCGGGCGCGACCGCCGCCTTCACCGACGCCGCGGGCCCGCAGGGCGCGGGCTACCCCGAGGACGACATGGTCGCCGACCCGACGGCGGCGCGGCCCTACCGGACCGCGTTCGTGTCGGCCCCGCTGCCGCGGACCGGGCGCCTGTCCGGCACCCCCGACGCGCGCCTGAAGATCAAGCTGGACCGGCCCACGTCGAACCTGACGGCGCTGCTGGTCGACTACGGCGACGACACCCGCGTGGACTACCTCGGCCCGGGCTCCGGCATCCGGACGCTGACCACCGAGGACTGCCACGGTGAGAGCACGCCCTCCGACGACGCCTGCTACAAGCAGACCGAGGTCAGAACCGTGACCTCGCCGGTGAACGTGGTCGCCCGCGGCTGGCTCGACGCACAGAACGACCGGTCGCTGAGCAACCCGTCGCCGCTGGAGCCCGGCCGCTACTACGGCGTCCGCTGGCAGACGCTCAGCCAGGAGTACCTGCTGAAGAAGGGCCACCGGCTGGCGCTCGTCCTCGCCGGGACGGACGCCGACTACAACACCGAGACGCCGACGGGCGCCCAGGTGACGGTGGACCTGCGCGGCACCTCCGTCAGCGTCCCGGTCGTCGCGGCCGAGGACGACGTGACCGCCCTCGTCGCGCCGCCGCGGCCCGCCGAGACCTGGCGCGGCCCGGCCAGGGTCACCCTCCCCGTCCAGGAGCGCAAGCTCTACTGACGGCCCTCACCGAGGCGGACCGGCCCGCCGTCCCTTCCGGGGCGGCGGGCCGCACGCTTGAGGCGCCCGGCTTCAGGCGTGGTTGTCGGTGTCCTTGCTGGGCTGGACGCGCTTGGGCTCGCCGGGCATCTTCGGGTAGTTCGGCGGGTACGGCATGTCGCCGAGGCCGTGGTCCTTCTCGTCGCGGTCGGCCATGTCGAGCAGGGCGTCGAGTGAGAAGGACGCGTCGTCGATCGAGGCGTGCAGGTCGCCCAGCTCCTTGAAGCGCGCGGGCATCGTGGCGATGGTGAAGTCGCGCGGGTCGACGTCGGGCAGCTCCTCCCAGGTCACCGGCGCCGAGACCGGGGCGTGCGGGGCCGGCCGGACGCTGTACGCCGAGGCGATCGTGCGGTCGCGCGCGTTCTGGTTGAAGTCGATGAAGATCTGCTCCCCCCGCTCCTCCTTCCACCACTTCGTGGTGACCTCGGCAGGGGCGCGGCGCTCCACCTCGCGGCCGAACGCGAGGGCGGCCCTGCGGACCTCGGTGAACGTCCAGCGGGGCTCGATGCGGACGTAGATGTGCACCCCGCCCTTGCCGGACGTCTTCACGTACCCGGTGTAGCCCAGCTCCGACAGCAGGTCGCGGGCCGGGCCGAGCGCCACCCGGACGGCGTCGGAGAAGTCGGTGCCGGGCTGCGGGTCGAGGTCGATGCGCAGCTCGTCGGGATGGTCGACGTCGCCCTTGCGGACGGGCCACGGGTGGAAGGTCAGCGTCCCGAGGTTGGCCGCCCAGGCGATCACGGCGACCTCGGTCGGGCAGACCTCGTCGGCCGAGCGCCCGCTGGGGAAGGCGATCCGCGCGGTCCGCACCCAGTCGGGCGCGCCCTTCGGGATGCGCTTCTGGTAGAACGCGTCGGACTTGCCGGCGCCCATGCCCGCCTGGCCGCGCGCGTAGTCCTCGCGGGTGGCCATCCTGGCGCCCTCGAAGACCCCCGCGGGCCAGCGTTCCAGCGTCGTCGGGCGGTCGCGGGTGGCGCGCAGGATTCCCTCCCCCACGGCCAGGTAGTACTCCACGAGCTGCCGCTTGGTGTAGCCGTGCTCGGGGAAATAGACCTTGTCAGGATTGGTCACCTTGACGAGCCGATCCCCGACCGGGATCTCGATGTAGGGCGAGGCCATAACCGCACGTTAACCCACGGCCACGACAGTCCTCCCGGGCGGACGCGCCGGGTACCGTCGAAGCATGGAGAAGATCCGCAAGAGTGAGGACGAGTGGCGGGCGCAGCTCAGCCCCGAGGAGTTCCACGTGCTGCGTGAGGCGGGCACCGAGAAGCCCTTCACCGGCGAGTACACCGACACCAAGACCGTCGGGGTGTACCGGTGCCGCGCGTGCGGCACGGAGCTGTTCCGGTCCGAGACCAAGTTCGAGAGCCACTGCGGGTGGCCGTCGTTCTTCGCGCCGTCCGACTCCGACGCGGTCACGCTGATCGAGGACCGCTCGCTCGGCATGGTCCGCACCGAGGTCCGCTGCGCGGTGTGCGACTCGCACCTGGGCCACGTCTTCCACGGCGAGGGCTACGACACCCCGACCGACGACCGCTACTGCATCAACTCGATCTCGCTCACCCTCGAACCCGCCGAATGACGCAACCTCCCCGGGCCCTGACGCGTCACATTGACGCCCACAGCAGTGACGGTCAGCCCCCGGGGAGTCGCCGTGGACGAGTTCACCCCCTACGAGATCGCCTTACTCTGCGGCGGTCCCACCCGCGCCGCCCAGTGCGCTTTGCTCACCCTCTACGAGGGGCGCCGGGTGCGGGTCTCGCGGGGCACGCGCCGCGTGACCGTCGTCAAGCGGGAGGCGGACGACAAGATCCAGGCCGCGCTTCTCGAAGAGGTCCCCGACACCGGCTTCCAGCTCGGCTACGTCCTGGACGCGGTCGCCGAATCCGATGAGATGGCCGCCATCGCGGGCGGGCTGGTCGAGAGGGGCCTCCTGCGCAGGGGGTTCCGCGGCAAACTACGGAGGACGCGCAAGGGGAGGGCGGCCCGGCGCAGGCTCCGCGCGCACGCCGAGTCCGGCGCTCCGTCCGGGCTCGGCGCGCTGAAGGGCGCCGCGCCGGACGCGGTCACCAGGCTCGCCGCGCTGGGCACCGCCGCGGTGGAGGACGCCAAGCTCCGCCAGGTCATGGAGATGGACAACCCCAAGCCGCTCGACCTGCCCTACGACTGGGCCCTGAACGGGGTCAGGCGCGGCCCCGAACCGAGCCCCCTGTCCGAGACGAAGTACTCGGGCTACGCCTGGAATGCCTGGGACACCTGGGGCAACGGCCCTGGCCCCTACTAGGGGGTCTCGGAGACGCCGCAGTCGTCCTTGTCGCTCTGCTTGTTGGCGAGGACGACGCTGCCGTTGTCGTCGCTCTTGCCGTGGACGAAGACCCGCGGCTCGTCGTCGCCGCCGTCCTTGAGGAACTGGGTCGTCCACTTGCACAGGTCGATGGCCGGCTCGGAGTTCTCGTCGGACTCCCCGAGGTCGGTGTAGACGCGCACGAAGCTGCCGCTGCGGCGGACGTCGGTGACGTGCTTGACGACCTTCTTGCCGGGGTCCTTGGTCTCGAAGTAGGGCACCGCGTCGGTGATCTCGTCCGGGTCACCGGCGGCCGCGACACGCTCGTGCGGCGAGGGGGCGGCGCCCGTGCGGGCGGCCACGGCGGCGCGGGGGGCGGGGTGGGGGGGGGGGCGGGGTGGGTGGGTTTGTGTTGGTCGGGGGCGGGGCCCCCCCGCGGGCTCGCCCCGGCCCCCCCCCCCCGCCACAAGTCAATGCGGTGGGGTCATGTTTTGAGGCGGGCCCAGACCCATTTGCCTCCTGCTGGGTCGGGGGAGTAGCCGCACTCTGTGGCTAGGGCTGCGACGATCGGGAGGCCTCGGCCGCCGTTGTCGTCCCAGTGCTCCTCGGAGACGTCCAGCGTGTCGAGCGTCAGTTCCACCAGTGGGCGGACTTGTGGCTTGGTCGGGCTGGCGTCCCATACGGCGATGAGGACGCCGGCGACGTCGCGGCTGCATTGGTAGCGGATCTCCTCGCCGGGCGTGGCCAACACGGCGTTGGTGATCAATTCTGAGGCGATCAAGAATGCATCGTCCGAAATGTGTGCGCAGTCCCATTTGTGGAGGCGTGCCATTGTCAGCGTGCGCGCCAGGCCCGGCGCGGCCTTCGACGCCAGCATGGAGAGCAGCAGGCAGTCTGGTGTGATGATCATTTGCGACCCAGCCTTCCTGGAGGTTTCACGTTTCGCATCTCCAGGATCACGATCAGTGACTAGGATGGGTTGTATTGACAAACATCTCAAACCCCGGGGAGATGTCGATGAGTGCCGCCGACGAGATCGATCCCACGTCCTCGCTCTATGCCTGGCTGGCCTATGACCTGCGGTTCCATCGCCAGAAGCATGGGCTGACCGGTACCCAGGTCGGCAAGATCATTAGCTGCGTTCGATCGCATGTTGCGAACCTCGAAGCGGGACGGGCATGCATCGACTTAGACCAGGCAAAGGCTCTCGATGAGGCGTGGCAGACGGGAGGGCACTTCCAGCGGCTCCTGTCTTTCGCGCGAACGCTTCACAATCCGGACTGGTTCCGGCAAAGCGTCGAGTACGAGGCAAAGGCGAACGTTCTTCGCGTTTACCAAGGGCAAGGCATGCCCGTCCTGCTCCAGACGGAAGAGTACGCCCGCGCTGTCCTACTGGAGGGGCGAGTCGAAGACTTAGATAAGGTCCTCCAGGCGCGTATGACGCGACAGGAGTTGGTCCTCGGTCAAGCGGATCCGCCGTTGTTGCTGGTCCTGCTCGATGAGGATGCGCTCGATCGACCAGTCGGCGGGGCTCAGGTCATGCGGGCACAGCTTCAGCGGCTGTTGAAGCTGGCTGAACAGCCGAACGTGATCTTACGAGCAATCCCGAGATCAGTCGGATGGCATATCGGGCTGACAGGACCCTTCCAAGTCATGAGTTTGGAGCGCAAAGACGTCGCGTACGTCGCCGCCTATCGGGGTGGCCGGTTGGTTCAGGACCCTTCCGAGGTTCGGGATATGGCCGTAGCCTTCGAGTTGATCGGGGCAAAAGCCTCATCTGAGGATGTATCCCGTGTCCTGATCGAGAAGCTCATGGAGGAATTCTCATGATGATCAACTGGCGCAAGAGCTCGTACAGCGGCAGCTCCACCGACGAGATGTGCGTCGAGGTTGCCGAGTTGATCGATGGCGTTGGCATCCGGGATTCCAAGGACCCGGAGGGTGGGCGGCTGACCGTGAGGGGTGACGCGTTCGGGAGTCTGCTTCGGCGGATCAAGGACGGGGTTCTCGACCAGGCATGACGGGCGTGCGGCCGGTCCTGGGAGGGGGCGATCGGGAGAGGCCGTGGTTCGGCGTAGGTGATGCCACCCGTTGGCGAGGGGGCGTCGCGGAGTGGACGGTCATTCTCGGATCAGGGGGGCGAGGCGGTGTTCCCGCCGGGACTCGCCTCGCCCGTCTTCTACCTGATCCTGCTGACGTCCTTCGGTGCCGCCCTGCTCGTCGCCAGGATCACCAGCGGTTCTCTGTGGAGCGCTTGGCGTCCTGCCGAATGGGCGCGGTGAAAGGAACGGAGCATTCGCCGCCCCCACCGCACCAACTTCGCGAGCGCGGCCTCGCCGTTGCCGTCCCCCTGCACGCCTCCGGTGGCAGTGCGGCGATCTCGCCCGTCAGGCGAAGTCCTTGCGCTTGATCTTGGCGCGGCGGCCGTCGGGATGGTGGAAGACGATCCCCTCGGCGAGGTGGCCCGGAGCGAACCTGCTGTCCAGCTTCGCGAGGTAGTCCCGCAGGCCGTCATAGCTGCGGGGCACGTCCTCGTAGGCCGGCGCCTCCAGGTTGAAGGGGACGCATCGGTGCTCTTCGAGCCCTAGTGGGTTGCCCTGGATGCGGGGGCCGAGCGCCTCGCAGGGATGCTCGCCGTCCGGCCACGCGGCGACGTCGGTGTTGCGGGCCGCCGCATGGATCCATTTGTCTTCGCCTCCCTCCCCGGCGTCGACGTACCAGCCGTCCACGATCCCCTGCTGCTTCTGCTGCTTGCTCGGGTTGCGCCGCTTCTCCACCCGGACGAGCTGGCCTGAACGCACCGTGAGGCGGACGTTCGTGCCGTCGAGCTTCTCGGTGCCGGTCCCGGCCCCATCGAGAACCCAGGCGCATTCGGGCTTGGGGCGGTCGACGACCTTGAACCGGTCATCGCGCTCGAAGAGCGTGGGGATCTTCTCCATGACGTCCCTTCCCTTCTCGACCTGCCCGAGTAGTTCCTCGTGGCTGATGGCGCCACCGGCCAGCCCGCCGGCGAGGGCTCGGACGAGATCGGCGACGGAGACCCCGGCGTCGACGGCGACGTGCTTGAGCGCCTTCTTCTCCTCGGGGGAGACCCAGGCGACCAGCCGCGACCAGCCCTCCGGGGGCGTCCAACGCGCCAGGCGGTCCGGGTCCTTGCGCGGCCGTCCGCGCCCCTTGCCGGTACTCACGCGGAGGACGGTAGATCAGATCAGTGATTTGTGTCAATTGGCAAAACAGAAAATGTCCGGGGCCCGGTGGCGCTGCGGATGCCCGCCTGCGGAGGCCGGGGGCCGAGGTTCTTCCACTGGCCGCAGGATCCGCGACGTCCAGCCAGGAGCGGCCGTCCGTACCCGGCGAGGACCGCTCTGCCGTGCGGTGGCCGGGGCGGCGGCCGTCCGGGCCCGGTGGTTCCTCGGGGCTCAGTGAGCGTAGATCTCCAGCGCCCACTTTCCGGCCGGTTCCACGCCTTTCATCAGCTCGCCAGCGCCGCGTCGCCGGTGCCGCGCACGTCGCTCGCCTGCCACGCCGCCTCCGCCGGCAGCACAGCGATGTCGATCCTGCTCGTCCGGTCTTCGACAGGCTGGTCCCAGACGACGCCCGTGTACTCGGCGCTCTCGCACTCGGCGGATTTGCTCCGCCCGCCGATCCGGCCGACCGCCACCGCCGCGCCTTCCACGCACGTCACCCGCATCCGCGTGGACCTCCCCGCCCCCTTGAGCGACGCCGCCCGGGCGCGGCCGTCGGCGGTTCCGGACACCTGCGCCAGCCGCTTCGGCCCCGCCACCGGGAGCTGCTCCGGCTGCGACGGCGGACGCGTCACCATGGCGCAGGTGCTGGAGTCGCACCGGCCGCCGTACACCCCGAAGCTCCAGTCGCCCGGCGTCGGCCCGTGACCGCTCAGATACCGGTCGATGCCGTTCATCGATCCGAACGTGTCCGAGCCCTGGCCGCCGCCCTTCAACGGGACGGCCACGACCTCGAAGGTGATGGGCACAATTTCCTCCCTGTCGTGCGGCGGCCAGGGCGCCCGGATCGATCCGGAGTCTGGCGAGGGCCTTGCTGGTCTGGCTCTTCACGGTCCCGACCGAGCAGTCGAGCACCTTGGCGACCTGCGGTTCCGACAGATCCTCGAAGAAGCGCAGCACCAGCGTGGCGCGCTGCCGGTGCGGAAGCCGGCCGAGCGCCGCCACAGGACCGCCTTGTCCTTGGCGGCGCCGATGCGGTCCGCCGGGTCGCGGCGGACCGGCGGCCGGTTCGTGGGCCGCTCGCGGCGCCAGTGCCGCCTGGCCCACGACGCGTGCGTGTTGACGAGGATCCGGTAGACGTACGGATCGAGGTGGTCCCCGATCCGCTGCCACGCCCGCCACGCCTTGACCAGCGCCGTCTGCAACAGGCCCTCCGCCTGCGCCCAGTCGCGGCACAGCAGATAGGCCGTTCTGAGCAGGCGCGGCGGCCGCTCCGTCACGTACGCCGCGTACTCCGGGCACTCCCACGCCCGATGCTGCCGGTTCGGCCTTGCTCGGCCTGACTGTTCCGGAGCCGGAGGAGGTCAGCCGAACAGGCGTTGCGCGTAGGCGCGGTCGCGTGGGAAGGAGGCGGCCAAGATGCCACCGTGGTCGACGCCTCGGTACGGGCGGAAGTCGGGGTCGGCCCCGCGCAGTTTGAGGTCGGCGACGAGTTTCGCGGTCAGCGCGATCGGCACGGTGGTGTCGTTGGTCCCGTGTGCGATGAGCAGCGGCCGGTCGTAGCCCTTGAGCGGGACGTCCATCACCTGGTGCGCGGTCCTGGAGAAGTCCCCAGTGCTCAGGGGCTTGCGGAACATGCTGCGCACCGCGATCCCCTTCGTAGCTTGCGCCAGGTCCGCCGAGCACAGCCGTTCGGCGTCGGCGATGACGCTCCGGCCGCGCGAGGTGAGGTATCCGTCCAGGTCGAAGTCGGGACGGGCCGCCTTGAGGCCCGCCAGTATCACGGCGATGTGGGCAACGGTGCCGGGGATCGGGACGTCCGGCGTGGCGGGTCCCAGAGCGGTCGCGGGCTCGACGAAGTTGGACGGCGGCGCGAGCGCGATCGTGCCACGGAAGTCCAGTTCGGGGGCGAACCGGGTGGCGTTGGCCGCGGTGAAGAGGGCGGCGTGGCCGCCCTCGGAGTGCCCCACGGCGATCCAGCGCCGCCCGATGGACCGGTTCGCCGAGCGCGCGGCGCGGACCATGTCGACCGCGTTGTGGGCTTCGGTGCGGCCGTCGAGTTCGGGCTGCACGGGCGGGCTGCCCATCGCGGCGTAATCCGTCGCCACCACCGCGTAGCCGTGCTGGAGCCACTGCGCCAGGAAAGCGGTGTCGCCCTTCTTGCCTCCGGCGATCGAGGGGGCGCAGTCGGGGGCCAGTCCTACCGTGGCGTGATGCCAGGAGATCACCGGCCAGCCTCCGCGCGGTGCCCGGTGGCCCGACGGCAGGAACACCCTCCCGCCCGTCACCACGGGTTTGCCGTCCGACCCGGTGGACCAGTAGGTGAGGCGTTCCGCCATGCCCGCGCCTGACGGCCGCTGCTCCTGCGGCAGCGGCTCGACCTTGACGACGCGGCCTGGTGCGGTGCTGTCGGTCCGTGCGGCGGCGACCGTGGCGCGAGGCCGGGCACCGGAAGGATGGGTCAAGGCCGCCGAGCCGCCGATGGCCACAGCCGCAATGGCCGCCAGGCTGAAGGCGAACCGGCCCCGGGGCGAAGGGAATCTTGCGGGACGTCGGGAAGACGGCATGGAGACATCACTCCTTTGGAGGGTTGGGCACATCCCGGTGGCCCTTCGCGAGACCGGGACGGGAAGGAAGGTCTGCCGCGCGTGCGCGGGGCGGCAGGCGGCGGCGAGGGCGCCGTGGACGGCGCCGATCGGTTTCCGGACGAGGGCGGCTGGGGCGGGATCGCCGGGTGCCGTTGTCGGGGCGACGCGGCGTCCCGACCGCTCGGCGCCCTGGTAGACGACGCTCATCACCCCGGCCGCCCGTCCGGGGCGAGCCGCAGCCCCTGCGAGGACACGGGTTCCACACCAGACGGCAGGGGGACGTCCCGCTCCGCCCCGATCGGCTCGGAAGGCGGCGGAGCCGGGACTCGCCCTCATCGGAGGCGAGGGTGCCAGGATGCGTGCCGCCGGTGAGGCTGACCATCGGGAGGATTCCGCAGGTCGCGGCTGCGGCGCCGGCCATGCCGTAGGCCGTGTGCCGGACGGGGCCGGACCGTCGTCGTCTCATGAGGCCGCAGTTCAGCAGCCCGTGATGTGGGCCACTTCGGAACCGCGTGTGAGGACGATAGGAACCCCGCACCGCCGGGGAACCGGGTCCGGCGGACCGATGAGACCGCCTGCCTCTGATGAACAGCGGACTCCCGCCTCGGAGCGGCGGTCGAGGCCGTCGCGGCCGTGTGCGCTCGGCTCAGCCGTTACGCAGCGCCCGGATGGCCGCGGTGGCGTCGTCCAGCAGGTCGATGGGGCAGCCCCAGTAGTCGTAGATGCCGCCGCGGTCGCGGTTGCTCCCGCATATGACGAAGACCCCGGTGCCCAGCTCGGTCTTCAGGCGGGTGGCCAGCCAGCCGACGAAGCCGCTGTTGTCCAGGTCGGCCGGGAAGTGGAAGGAGAAGATCCCGAACCGTTCGACATCCCGGTGCTCCCGGGTGAGCGGGACCAGCCGGCTCCAGCTCTCGCCGTCCCGGACCACCGCCAGTGTGTCGCCGTCGAGTGGCGGTGGCCGGTCGGCGGGGGACTCCTCGAAGCACCAGACACCGTCGTGCACGACGAGATCGGCCATGGCGATCACATGGCGCAGACGTTCCTCCGTCTGCTGCGGAGTCTCCACGCTGACACTGACCATGACGAGGTCTCCTGGTTCTTTGCGGCTGGAATCGGCCCCAGAGAGCCGAGTGGGCGCACCATGCCGGGCATGGCGCCCCGGCACCTTGACGATCACCCCAACACCGACGTCGGCTCGTTGATTTCTGCTGGAGAGTGACCGGCGTGCCCCGTTAGGGTCGGAACTTGCTGCCGTCCAGCGCCGGGCCGGCGGGAACGATTACCAGGACTCACGGGAGACCCCCATGCCCCTCGAACCCCGGTTCCGGCGGGTGGCCGCTCTGCACCGGCCGTTCGTGGACAGGGAGTCGGTGATGGCCGCGTTCGCCGAGGCATTGGGAGCCCGACGCGACGCACCGTGCGTCTTCAACGTGGTCGGGGTGGGCGGCATCGGCAAGTCGCGCCTCCTCCAGGAACTCAAGCAGCGCAGCGCCGAGACGCACCGGACCGCCACGCTCGACCTCCAGGTCCCCGCGATGCGCCAGCAGGAGGACGCCCTCGCCGTCCTGCGCGTCGAGCTCGGTCGCCAGGGTGTGCGGTTCGACCGCTTCGACATCGCCTACGCCGTCCTCTGGCAGCGGCTCCACCCGCACCTGCGGCTCTCGCCCAAGGAACTCCCGTTCGTGGACGAGAGCGAAGCCCTCTCCCAGATCCTCGACGGCGCGGCCGGCGTCCCGGTGTTCGGCACCGGCGTGGGCCTGCTGCGCCTGCTCGGCAAGGCCACGAGCGGGATGCGGCAGCGGCACCGCGTCAAGACCGACGACACCCTCAGCCAGCTCGACGACCTCACCAACGCCGAACTCGCCGACGCCGTCACCTACCTGTTCGCCGAAGACCTGCGGGACGGCGCCGACCGCCCCTGCCTCGTGTTCGTCGACGCCTACGAGGCGCTCGTCCCCGCCCCGGCGCGATCGGGGCACGCCATGGCCCAGGACGTCTGGCTCCGCGACCTGATCGCCCAGCTCGACAGGGGAGTGGCCGTCGTGGCCAGCCGCGAACCCCTCGCCTGGGCGGCGCACGACCCCGGCTGGACCGACGTGATCCGCCACCAGCGCGTGGACGGCCTGCCGATGGAGGCCCGGCTGGAACTCCTCGCGGACGGCGGCATCACCGACCACACCGCACGCCAGGCGATCGCGACCGCCAGCCAGGGCCTTCCCTTCTACCTCCACCTGGCCGTGGACACCCGCACGACGGCCCGGCAGGCGGCAGTGGTCTCCTCCGAGGAGATCCTGCAGCGCTTCCTGGCCCACGTCGCGCCCGACGAGATCCGCACCCTGGAACTGCTGAGCGTCGCCCGGATCTTCGACTACGGAATCTTCCAGGCCGTGGCGGACGCGTTCGACCTGCCCCGGCACCGGATGGCCTGGGAGTCGCTGACCGCCTACTCGTTCGTCTATCCGGCCGGTGCCCGCGGCCGCCGCCTCCACCAGCTCATGCGCGCCGCGCTGCGCGACCGGCTGTCCCCGGGAACCGTCCGCGACGTCAACGCCCTGCTCCGCGAGCTCTGGGACTCCCGCGCCGGCGGCGACCACGCGGCCGAGGACGGCGTCGCCACCCGGGCCCGCGCCATCCGCGAGGCCGCGTACTGCGGCCTGCGCGCGGGCGTCCTCGACGGCGCGGACATCCTCGCCTACGCCGACAAGGCCATGACGCACGGCGGCAAGCAGGGCCTCGACGGTGTGGCCCAAGACCTCCGTGCCTACCTCGACGCATCTCCCGCCGACCCGGACCTCGCCCAGACGGCCCGATGCCTGGAAGCCGAGTCGGCCGTCCTCCTCGGAGACGCGGCGACCGCCACACGGCTCACCCCCGCCATCGACTGGTCGCTGGACGGCACCCCCGGCGCTCGCCTCGCTCTCGCGGGCGCCCACGGCCGCCGCATCGCCGGAGCGACCGGCGAGGCGCAACTCCTCTTCCGCCGGGTGTGGAGCGACCACGCCGGACCCGTCCGGCTGCGGGCGGGTTTCTGCATGGCCGACCTGGACATGTGCCAGGGGCGGTTCGGGGACGCGCTGTCCATCACGCAGCAGATCCTCACCGACGCCCCCGATGACGACCTGGTGCTGCGCGGCGACGCTGTCCGACTTCAGCACCTCGGCTACCGGTTCGGGTTCGACCTCGACGCGTCCGCCAGGTCCTTGGAGACGGCCGCCGCCCTCTACAAGCAGGCGGGCGCCATCATCGGCCAGGCCGACATCAAGACCAACCGCGCGGAACTGCTCGCCTGGACCGACCCGTCCGGCGCCGTCCCCGCCGCCGCCGACGCCATCGAGACGCAGAAGGAACTCGGCGCGCACCACGAGATCGGCAAGGCGTTCACCGCGCTGGCCATCGCGCAGTTCCGGCTCGGGCAGCACGCCCCGGCGGCGGCGTCGTTCCAGGCCGCCACCGAGGCCCTCGAACGGGCCCGCTACCGTTCCGGCCGGGCCCGCGCTGAGCTGTTCCGCGCCTTCCTGCACGCCCGGACCGGCGACACCGCCGCCGCCGAGGCGTCCGCCCGCTGGGCCATCGCCGAACTGGTCGCCGCGGAGGTCTACCCCACCCTCCTCATGGTCGCCGGCCACTTCCTGGAGGCCATCGGTGCGTCCGACGAGCACACCGCGGCGGTGGCGGACCGGGCCCGCGCCCAGATCAGCCCGCCGAACCTGCTGCCATTTTTGGACGACCGGGCGCACGCGCTGGTGACGGCGATGCTGGAGGACGCGTGAACTGGCACGACCTGTACGAGCGGGCACGGGCGCACGGCGACGCGGCGGCCGGGTACTACAACGACAACATCCGCGTCGACACCCCGGACGGGCCGGTCATCGTGCGGATCCCGATCCACGGCGCCGACATGATGGACCTGCGCCCCTGGCGCGAGGACCGCGTCCTCGCCGCCATCGCCCCGCACGTCCGCGACGCCCCCCGGCTCCTGCACACCTCCGCCGACCCGCCGTTCCAGGTGCACGAGTTCATCGCGGGCGACGTCCTCAACGACGTGGCGCCGCGCGGCGTCCCCGTCCCGCCGCACGTCCTGGACGACGTCGTGCGGCTGTTCAGGCAACTCACCGGCGTTCCCAGGCTCCCCGACATCCCCGCCTCATGGCCGGGCGACGCGGACACGGTCGCCTTCGCGTGCCTGCTGTCCGACCTGACGCAGCGCGTGTACGACACGTTCAGCGCCGACTACGCCGACCTCTTCACCGATTTGGCGATCCCCGCCGACCCCCTCGCGCCTGTGGGCGACCTGTGGCGCGGGCTCACCCCACGCCCCTTCACCTGCGTCCACGCCGACGTCCACCGTCGCAACATGATCGTCAACGGCGGTTCGACCACATTCCTCGACTGGGAGCTCGCGCTGTGGGGCGACCCCGTCTACGACCTGGCCGTCCACATCCACAAGATGGGCTACCTGCCGGAGGAGCAGGACGCGCTCGTCACGCGCTGGCAGGCCGCCATGCTGCCTGCCCACACCGCAGGCTGGCGGCAGGACCTCGACGCGTATCTAGCCCACGAACGCATCAAGTCGGCGATCGTCGACTCCGTCCGCTACTCCCAACTCTTCGCGAAGGGCGGCCCCTACCCCTACCCGGAGCCCGAGCTCGTCGCCTCCCTGACGGCCAAACTCAACGCCGCCCGCCCCTACTGGCAAATCCCCACCCCCCTCGACACCCGTACCGTGGAAACCGCCCTCCGGTAAACACCGCACAGCGCGAGCCGGGGGTCGTCAGGCCTCTGGTGGGCGGCGCTGCCAGACCACCGCCATGCCCGCCTTGGGCAGGATCCAGTCGTCCACGCTGACGCTGATCACGCGCGTGCGGTCCAGTCCGGGTGCGTAACTGATCGAGGCGGGACGGGTGGCGCCGAAGTAGTCGAGCGCGCGGATCCGCTCGATGTCGGGGACGGCGACGCTGATCGAGTAGGTGGCGCCGAAGGTCGGCTTCGGGACCTCGAAACTCAGGAGGTTGCCGTTGGCGAGAACCTTGGCGCTGAACGAGTACTGGACCAAGATGTTCTGGCCGTCCTCGAAGTCCTCGGTGGGGATGTGCCCGACGTACTCGCGTTCGACGTCGCTGCGGGTGAAGGAGACTGGTCGTCCGCCGAACGTGGCGTCGATGAAGTTGAACCCGGCGCTCCAGTCGTCGTCGAACTCCCCGGTCGAAGGAAGGCGCCAGACCGCGCCCATATCCTGCGCCCTCAACGCTACGTCGTACTCGTCCTTCCATCTGGCGACACGGAAGGCGAAACGGGTCCTGCGCACGTTGGTCGTGTAGTAGGCGAACTGGAAGAACACCTCGTAGTAGTCGTGCTCCCGACCGCCGGCCCCGGCGGGGTCGAGCTCCAGGATCTCGGCGCGGACGACCAGCCCCCGCCATACCTCCTCGGACTCGAAGACACCGGTCCGCAGCTTCCTGGAGATCACCCGTCCCAGTTCGGGGTTCCCGGAGCGCAGCCGCGAGGCGGTCTCGATCACGTGGTCGAGCTCCTCGGGGGACAGACGCAGCGTCTCCACGTTCTCGCTCGCCGCCAGGGACCGGGCGACCGCCAGCTTCACCTCCTCCTGCCGCTCGTCCAGCACCGTGCGCACGTGCTCGACGAACCTGTCTTCGGCGATCTGGTTCAGCAGCACCTGGAACAGCGTCAGCGTGATGCCCACCTGGAAGATCGCGACGCCGACGTCGGCGATGCGCAACTTGGTCCACAGGTCGTTCCGGTCGCCGCCGACCACCAGGTGGTCGCCGCGGATCGCGACCTCGGTGGCGCTGTCGGGCGCGAGCAGGATGAGAAGGAAGCCCACCGTCGTGGCGAGTAGCCCGAGCAGCAGGCCGCGGCTGCGATAGAGATCGCCCAGTGCGTTGACCAGGTTTCTGCTCGCCGTATCCCGGTGCTCGCGGGTCTCGCTTTCGGCGGTCATGGGGTTCGCTCCTTGCTCAGATTCGCAGGCAGGCGGGGTCAGCCCCTGGGTGGCAGGTAGCGCATGACCGCGACCCCGCTTGCCTGCTCCAGCTCTAGGTAGCGCTCGACGTTGGAGTAGCCGATGCGCTCGCCGTCCTGAACGAAGAGCGCGGATCTCGCCCCGAGCCCCTCCAGGACGGGCCGTCCGCAGTCGGGATCCACGCCCGCTCGGCGGTATACCTCCGTAGCCGTCAAACCTGCCTCGGCGTTGATCGCCAGAAGGCACTCCAGCGGTGAGAAGACATGCGATGGCAGGAAACCGAGCGTGGAGAACTCCAACAGCCGGGTCGTTTCCTCGTCCCAGTTCCCCCGCGGAAGGCCGAGGTCGCGATGGGTCCCGGTCATCAGCCGCTTCTCGGCGTCGTGGATGGCCGCCCGCCCTCGCCTGACCAGCTCGACGAGCCCGTCGAGGCCGAACTCGCGGTAGAGCAGGAACGCCTGGCGGGTGTGGTCGAGGTAGACCGACCACAGCTTGTCGCGCTCGGCTCCGTGCCTGCCGTAGACGAGGAGGTTGCGGATCACTGGCTCGGTCAGGACGGCGAGCGAGCCGTAACAGGTGCCGAGGACTTCCGCTATCCCCTCTTCGAGGCCCATGGCGAAGACCTCCGGGTCGGTCTGCCCCGTCACGGTGTGGATCACCTCGTGGGCGAACAGCGCCTCGCTGTACAGCGGCCGCAACCGGTCGCGGCGGAAGTAGACGCCGGTGGGAATGCCGAAGTTCTCCTCGTCCTCCCGGTCGGGAGAGAAAGCCGACCACGTGAACCTGTTGAACGGCTCGGGGAACTCCTCGACCACGCGCAGCGGCGCGTCGGTGACCGCAAGACCGGCGTCCGCCAGCCGCCGCTGGATGCGCGGGGCAAGGTCGTCGAGCCGCTCGGTCACCGTCTCCCACCTGCCGATCTCCGACAGATCCACCGTGCCCAGGGACTCGAGGTCACGGGCGACCAGCTCGCGGGCGGCCTCGGCATCGGAACCTATGGCGGCGTCACCGCGAAGCGAGGCCGCAGCGGCCTTGATGCGGCGCTGGGCGGTGTCCGCGTCGGCGGAGCCGGTGAGGTCCAGGACCTGCTCCAATTGATCGATGAAGCGCTCGATGTTGGCAAAGCGGCACTGCCGCTGGTAGAGGGCCCCGTAGAGGAAGTCGGAAATCGTCGGCATTACTGCACCGCCTTCATGGCTCATGGGCGCCGCAGGCGCCGAAACCGGTCACGACCACATTCCGCAGTGCGACTTGCCCGGTCAGGGCCGGACGGGTCCTCACCAAGCAAGTCGCGCCTTCTCATCCTCCGCCGCTATTGCCCATGATCCACATGGCTTCTCCTTTCTCGTGCTCCCCGTCAACGGCATGCGGCATGGTCAACGCGCTCGATGAGCTCTGCGCATTTCTGCCGCACATCCTCGGCGATTTCTCCGGCCGATAGTGGATCCTCCTCCGCCTGGACCGCCTCCAGGCATGTGAACGCCGCGGAGACCAGGGCCGCCGCGATGTCGTCCAATACCCCCTTCAGTTCGCGCATGTGGACGGTGTCTTCGTCGCCGTGTGAGGTAGCAAGAGCGAAGAGCTCCTTCTGGCCTTTGAGTTCGACATGCTCGAACGGTCGCAGGACTTCCTGGAAGGCTCGGTACAGCACAGAAATGCCGGGATTCTTGAAGTCGTAGTACAGCCGATATCGGTCCTCGTGGAAGGTGACGCCGCGCCGCTTGAAATACGAAGACAGAGGGGCGCCGGGATATAGCTCAAGGCGATTGGCGACGCGCCGGTGCGTTCCGATGCGGTTTTTGGCGAGGAAAGCGAGATTGGTGCGGATGCCGTCGAATTCAGAGAGTGGCTGGAACATGATGAAGCCGGTCGAAAAATCGATGTCGAGCTCCCGCAGCAGACGAATCGCGCGCTCGGCCTCGGCATTGGTCGTCTTCTTGGCGAACAGTGCAATGTCGGTGCTGTTCGCTGATTCGATGCCGATGAGGACGTGCCGGAGCCCGACATCGCGCAGTGCTGAGAGGATCTCGGCGTCCAGTTCATTGATCCGGCACTCGATGGAGAACGTGATCTGGAGTGCCCGCCGGCGCAGCAGCTCGGCGAACTCGAAGGCGCGCTCCCGCCCCCGCCCATCGCCGCCGAGGAAATCATCGTCAACGAAGCTGATCGTTTGCACTCGGTGGTCGGCCACCAGATGGGACACCTCGTCCGCGACGTTCGCTGCCGAACGCGCGCGCCACCGTGGAAGTCTGTGGTAGCGGTTGCCATAGTTGCCCGACTGGCAGAAGGTGCAATGTGCCGCACAGCCTCGGCTCGTACTCATGGTGGCGTGGCCGTCGCGAATATCTTCCGTTCCCCGCGCCCCGGTACGGGAACGGTAGATCGTCCAGGACGCGGACCGGCGGCCGGATGGCGGCGGTCATGACCCGGCCCGCGTCTCTGTAGCACAACCCGTCCACCTGGGAAAACGGTGCGCCCGTGGTGATCGCCTGCCACAACTGGACCACGATTTCGTCGCCTTCATGCATGCAGGCGGAATCGATCTGCGGGCAGTCGTCCAGCACCCTGCTCCAGAGGAACTCCAGCCCTTGGCCGCCGACGGCGATGTGCGCTCCGGGATTCAGGCCGCGTAACTCCCGGGCGAGTTCCATGGCATCCGGTATCTGCCTGGTGAACAGGACGCCCAATCCGATCAGAGTTGAGCGCGCGGCGCTCTCGCGTACGTCGGCCGGGACGGGGACGGGGACCTCTTCCCGAACTTGGACTTCCACTCCCGAGCGCGCGAGCGCGGCAGCCACCGACCTCAGGCCAAGGCTCTCGGCCGCGAGATAGGCGTCGGTGTCATATGCAGGGGAAATGAATAACGCTCTTTGTCGTCCGGCCATCTGTGCAATCCGTGGGCAGTCCAGAACTTCATGATGAGACGTGAGAGCGAGCCTCTGCGTCCTCACGATGGTAGCGGTAGGCGGTGACCCGTATGTGCCGATGGCGACTTGAGTTGCGGTGTGCTCGGTATATTGTGATGGCCTTTCGGCTTGGTGATTATGAATGTCCGAAAAAGGGAGATTGCCTTTGGTGCGTCCATCTGGCGGCCAGGGTTGTCGGGCGGTCGAGTGCGCGGCCCGTGACACGCGAACCGTGTGGACCGGCGCGCCCGAATTGACCGTTGGCGGCCAGGATGATCTACCCGAACCAGGCGAGATCGTCACTGACCGTCGATAGCCTGTCGCAGGTGGACGAGAGGGCGGTGTAGATGAGGCCGACGTTGGCCGCCGACGAGGTTCGGCGGAATCTGACGCAGTACCTCACGACGACGTTCGCGCTGGCCGACGAGCAGGTGCGCGACGGGCTCGACAGGTTCCTCAACCATCCCGAGCAGGGCATCTTCCGCGGCCCCTACTTGCGCATCCGCACGCCGTTCCGCGTCGAGCCCGACGGTTGGAGGGAGCTGCTCCAGTGGGCGCCGCCCGGGTTCGCCCCGTACCGCCACCAGGCGGCGGCGTTCCGGCGGCTCACCACCCACGGCCACGAGGCGCGGCCGACGCTCATCACCACGGGGACCGGGTCCGGCAAGACCGAGTCGTTCCTGATCCCCGTGCTCGACCACTGCCGCAGGCGGCGCGCGCAGGGAAAGGACGGCGTCAAGGCCGTCCTGCTGTACCCGATGAACGCCCTCGCCACCGACCAGGCCCAACGCCTCAACGACTACCTCGAGCAGCCCGGTCTGGGCGACGTCACCGCGGCCCTCTACATCGGCGACACGCCCGAGACCGGCTACGCCCGAGTGCTGACGCGGCGGGCGGAGATCCGGCGGTCGCGTCCAGACATCCTCATCACCAACTACAAGATGCTCGACCTGCTCCTCCAGCGGGCCGAAGACCTTCCCCTCTGGGACGGCGCCGACCTCGCCTACGTGGTCGTCGACGAGTTCCACACCTACGACGGCGCGCAGGGCACCGACGTGGCGATGCTCCTGCGGCGGCTGGCGGCGGCCCTCGGGCACAGCGAGCCGGGAAGGCCGCTGGGGCGCATCTGCCCGGTCGCGACGAGCGCGACCCTGGGGGAGGGCGGCGACGGCGCCGAGATCCGGCGGGTCGCCGAGACGGTGTTCGGCACGCCCTTCGGCCCCGACTCGGTGATCGGGGAGGACCGTCAGAGCACCGACGAGTTCATCGAGCAGGCCGGGATCGACTACACGCTTCCGTTGCCCGACCCGCAGGAGCTCGCGCTCATCCGCGACCCGCACGGCGACCGCGGCGCGATGGCGCAGATCATGCAGGCCGTGACCGGGCGCGACGCGCTCACTCCGCAGGAACTCGGCGCGGTGCTGCGGCGGCACATCCTCACCAGCGCCGTCCTCGAAGTCCTGGACGGCAGGCCGCACACGTTGGGCGAGATCCTCGAACTCCTCCCGCGCAAGGGCGCCTACAGCTGGGGCAACGCGATCCGGCTCTCGCCCAAGCAGGCCGCGACCGCCCTCGCGCGGTTCGTCGCTCTGCTGTCGGAGGCCCGCGACCCGGACGCCCCCGAGCGTCCGTTCCTCCACATCGAGACGCACCTGTGGGTCCGGTCGGTGACGCGGCTGCTGCGTGCGGTCGGCCCCCGTCCCGGGTTCGCCTGGTACGGGGAGGCCCCGCCCCCCATGGACGCGGAGACCACGCTCACCGGCGGCGGCCGGGAGGCGCTCCCCGCCGTGTACTGCCGTCACTGCGGGCGGTCCGGATGGGCGGCGATCTCCCCGGAGCGCGACCCGCAGGACCTGGTCGCCGACCCCGCCCGCATCTACCGGTCCGGGATCGCGGAGAAGCGCCTCGTCCGGACGCTCATCACCGCGACGCGGCGCGAGGTCGAGGCGCGGGCGGCGGGGGAGAAGGGCGGCCCTAACGTCCTGGTCCTGGAGGCGAGCGGCCGACACGTCCGGCCGCTCGACCCGAAGAAGGACCTGGCGAACTCCACCAGGAGCGACTTCCGGGACGTGTTCGTCCTCGCCGACGTCGGCCACTCCAAGGAGAGCAACCGGGACGCCGAGAACGACCGGTGCCCCGCGTGCGGCATGGAGCAGGGGACGCGGTTCCTCGGCTCCGGGCTGGCGGCGCTGGCGTCGGTCGCGGTGACGGAGCTGTTCACCGGCGGCCAGCTCGAGAAGCAGGAACGCAAGACGCTCCTTTTTAACGACTCCGTGCAGGACGCCGCGCACCGAGCCGGGTTCGTCGCCAACCGCTCGTACGGGTTCTCCCTGCGGCTCCTCCTGGCCTCCCAGCTCGACGGCGCCGAGGGGCCCAAGCCGCTGCACGAGCTGATCTCCGACACGGTCAAGGAGGCCGGCGACCCGCGGTACCTCCCCTCGGTGGTGCCGCCCGACCTACACGACCGCGACGATGTCGACGCGCTGCTCGCGGGCGAGACCGAAGGGTCCGCGCGGACGTGGACGCTCATCGGGGAGCGGCTCGCGTTCGCGTCCGTCATGGAGTTCGGCCTGCGCTCCCGGCAGGGCCGCACCCTGGAACTCACCCGGACCGCCGCCGCCGAGGTCGCCGTCGACGACATCGACCGCATTGCCGAGCTTGCCCGCGACCTCCAGCTCGCCGGACCGGCCGCGCTCACCGGCCTCCCCGGCCACGACACCTACGTCGCGTACGTGCGCGGGCTGCTGGAGCGCATGCGCATGCGCGGCGCCATCAAGCACCACTGGCTGGACGCCTGGATCGACGGCGCCGGCACCAAGCGGTACATGACCATCTGGGGCAAGCGCCCCGACGGGATGCCCGCCTTCCCGCGCGGGCTGTCCGCGCCGCGCTTCGTGCTGGGCGCGCCGAAGAACCGCAGCGAGTTCGACGGCATCACCGGGCGGCAGTCCTGGTTCCAGGACTGGACGGCCCGCTGCCTCGGCATCGAACCCGGCGCGTCCGGCCACTACCTGTCCCGGCTGCTGAACGTCCTCACCGACGAGGACGTCATCGCCCGGCGCACCGCCGGCGACGGCGCCACCCCCGTCTACGGGCTGCGCCCCGGCCACGTCCAGGTGTGGCGGCTCGAAGACGACCAGGTCGAGGGCGCCGGGGTGTACTGCCCTGTCTGCAACTGGCAGCAGACCGTCCACCCCGACCGGATGCGCGAATGGGTCGAGGCCCCCTGCCCGCGCTACCGGTGCACCGGACGGCTCGACACCGACACCCGCCGCGGCGACCGCTACGAGAACGACTACTACCGCGGCCTGTACCGCAGCGCCCGGCCGTTCAGCGTCATCACCGCCGAGCACACCGGCGCCCTCACCCGCGAGCAGCGCGAGACCGTCGAACGCCAGTTCCGCGACGGCGCCCGCTACAGCGACCCGAACGTCTTAGCGTGCACGCCGACGCTGGAACTCGGGATCGACATCGGCGACCTGTCCGCCGTCGTGCTGGCCTCGCTGCCGCGCTCGCCCGCGAACTACGTCCAGCGCGCGGGACGCGCCGGACGCAGGACCGGCAACGCCTTCCTCCTCACGCTCATCGGGCGCGACCCCCGCGACCGCTACTACCTGACCGACCCCACGGACATGATCGCGGGCGACATCGTCCCGCCCGGCTGCCACCTGTCCGCCGTCGAGATCCTCCAGCGCCAGTACGTCGCGCACCTGGTCGACCTCGCCGCCCGCGGCCGCTTCGAAGGACTGCGGCCGATGCCGCGGGTCGCGTCCGCGCTGTTCGGCGACTCCGGCTGGCTCCCCGCGTTCCAGGACGCTGTCCTCTCCAGGGGCGAGGCCCTCGCAGACCGTTTCCTCGCCCTGTTCGCCCAGGGCGACCCCGAGACCGGCGTCACCGAGGACGCCGCCCTGAGGCTCCGCGACTTCGCCGCCACCGGGCTCAAGGAGAGCGTCGACACCGCGGCCCGGACCTGGGAGGAGCGGCTCGCCGACCTTCGCGCCCGGCTGGAGGTCATCGACGCCGCGATCGCCGATCTGATCGACTCCGACCGGCAGCAGCGCGACCGGCGCGGCGAACTGCGCGCCGAGCGCCGCGCCGTCCAGGCCCGCATCCGCGACATCGGCCGCGCCGACGCGCACGGAGCCCTGGTCGAACTCGGGCTGCTGCCCAACTACTCCCTCATCGACTCCGCCACCGCGCTGGAGGCGACCATCACCTGGGAGGAGCGCGTCGGCGACGAAACGGGAGAGGCCCCCGCCGACCGGCAGCGCACCGACCGGGTCCGCGGCGACCGGCGCTTCCACGGCGAACTCCGCGAGTACGAGCGGTCGGCGTCCCTCGCGCTCACCGAACTGGCGCCCGGCAACCACTTCTACATCCGCGGCTACCGCCATGAGGTCACCGGCCTCGACATCGGCACCCCGCAGCGCCCCGCCTACCGCCAGTGGCGCGTCTGCCAGGAATGCGGCTACGTCCGCACGACCGCCGCCCGCGAGGACCACAGCCCCTGCCAGCGCTGCGGCAACGAGCGCATCGGCGACAGCAGCGGCCTGCACACCGTCCTCGTCCCCACCCGTGTCACCGCCCACGACCTGCGCGACGACGCCCGAATCCGCGACGACCACGACGAGCGCCAGCGCCGCTTCTACGAGACGGCCGTCGCCGTGGACATCCCCCGCGAAGAGATCGCCCCCGGCGCCTGGCGGCACGCCAGGCGCGTGTTCGGCGTCGACTTCACACGCCGGGCCGTGATCCGCCGGTTCAACCTCGGGTCGCTGCGCATGGAGCGCCCTCCCGGCGACCCGTTCGCCGGGGACCTGCGCCGTCTCAACCCCTTCCACGTCTGCAAGTCGTGCGGCGGCGCCACCGCCGACGGCCCGCCCGACGGGGACGGGCGCCTCGGCGGCACCTCCTCCGGCTACGACGCGTCCCGCAGCCACCACCGCCCCTGGTGCCCGCAGCGGCGCGGCGCCGACGTCGAGCACGAGCCGCTGATCCTGGCGCACGAACTGCACACCGAGGCACTGCGCATCCTCGTGCCCATCGCCACCACGATGATCCCCGAACGGACCGTCACGTTCGAGGCCGCGCTGATGGCCGGGATCGCCCGCCGCTACGGCGGCGACCCCGCCCACCTGCGGATCGTCTCCGCCACCATGCCCGACCACCTGCACCACAGCGGGCACCGCCGTCGCTTCCTCGTCCTGCACGACACCCTGCCCGGCGGCACCGGCTACCTGCACCGCATGTCCACCGAGGCGGGATTCCGCGAGGTGCTGGAGAAGGCGTACGAGGTCGTCTTCCACTGCCCGTGCGCCAACGAGGAGGGCAAGGCCGCCTGCCACCGCTGCCTGCTGTCCCATGTCCGCGGCGAGGAGTTCGACAAGGCCGACCGCGGCCTCGCCGTCGAGATGCTCGCCGACCTGCTGGAGGGGTGGGAGACCGCGTCCGTCGCCAGCACAGACGACATCTCCCTCGTCAATCAGGTCGAAAGCGAGCTGGAGGCCCGCTTCCTGGACGCGCTGCTCCGCTGGGCGGGCAAGCCCGGCACCGGCCGCGCCGTCAGCCCCGGCCCCCGCCTCAACGACCGCCGCACCGCCCACCTGCGCATCGCCGCGGGAGACGATGTCGTCCACTGGCAGGTGATCCTGCAGAACACCATCAAGGGCACCCGCCCCGACGTCTACTTCAAACGGCTTGACGGGGCGCCCCTCGAAGTGGCCGTCTACCTTGACGGCTACAACTACCATGCCGCCCCGCACGCCAACCGCCTCGCGGGCGACGCCGCCAAACGCGAGCGGCTGCGCGCCCATGGCCGCGTCGTCTTCCAGATCACCTGGGACGACGTCCAGCACTGGGAGGACGGGAGGTTCCCCGAAGCCCCCGCCTGGACCCCCTACCAGGGCAACGCCCAGGCCGCGGCGCGCAAGGTCTACCTCCCGCACGGTGACCCCGCCGAACTCGCCGACCTGATCTGGGTCAACCCGATCCAGACACTGCTGGCGTTCTTGTCCGACCCGGACGGCGACCGCTGGTGGCGCCGCGCCGAGGCGGCGGTCGCGGGCCTCCTCGCGCCCGGCGCGGAACTGCGGCGCGTCCCGCCCGACCGCATTGTCGACCTTCTGGGCGCGGCCGTCCGCGGCGAAGACCTGCCCGAGCGGCCCAAGGGCGAACTCGCGCTCATCCGGACCGCGGACGCGAGCGGCTGCCCGCTGGTCGTCGTCGCGAACGGCCGGACCGGCTCATGGACCGGCCTCGCCGTCATCGACGACCGGGCCGCCGTCATCGACGCCGACGAGGACGCCCACCGCCGCCGCTGGCGCGCCTGGCTCTACTGGGGGAACCTCCTCCAGTTCCTCTCCCACGGCGCGGGCGACGGAGCGCAGCTCGCCTACACCGACCTCGACGCCTTCGACCCGTCCGCCCTCGCAGTCGCGGGCGGCGAAGGGTTCCATTCGACACTCGGCCTGCGCCCCCCGGACCCCGACGACCTGCCGCCCGGCAGCGTCCACGAGGTGCGGCCCGAGCCGGACGCCGTCCCGCCGGACATGCGGCACGCCACCGGCATGCCCCCGCCGCCCGCGGCCGCCGAGCGTCCCCCGCCTGCGGCGGGCTCCGCGCCGTCCCGGCCGGACGCCCTGGACGCCGACCCGGCACCGGACTCCGCCTGGGCCGAGGTGCTCGACCTCATCGACCCCGACGAGCGTGGCCTTGCGGAGCTGGTACGCGGCCTGATGGCGCGCGACGTGCCCGTCCCCGAAGTCGGCCACGAGCTGGGCGAACAGGCGTGGCAGGCGGAACTGGCCTGGCCTCACGCCAAGGTCGCCGTCGTCCTCGCGGGCAACGATGAAGAGGCCACCGGCCGCTACCAGGCCTACGCGCGGGCGGGCTGGGAGACCAGGGCGGCGACCTGGTGGAACGTGGACGAACTGGCGGAGCGGATCAAGGCGGGGAACCCATGACCATTCAGGGAGAGGCCACACTGCGGCTGCTCGACAAGGCCGACAAGGAGATCCAGAAGCTGCCCCGCGTCGTCAAGGGCGCCATCTACGAGTTCCAGCACGACTTCCGCAAGAACCCCGACGCGCGCGGGCTGCGCCTCAAGCAGCTCCAGGGCCACACCCGCCTCTACTCCGCCCGGATCAGCGCCGAGTACCGGGCCCTGCTCCTGCATGCCGGCGACCGCGACTACATCCTCGTCGCCGTCCGGCACCGCAAGGACGTCTACGACAACCTCGACCGCTACCAGTACAAGATCAACGATGTGACGGGCGCGATCGAGTTCGTCGACCTCGTCAGCGTCGAGGAGAGCGTCTCCACGCCCCGCGCGGCGGCCCCGGCACCGCCCGGCCCCGCCCCCGACGAGCCCGCGCCGCCTCCGGAACCCGCGCCGGCCCGCCCGCTGTTCGCCGACCTCACCGACGACCAGCTCCTCCAGCTCGGCGTCGCCGCCGTCCTGCTGCCCCTGATCAGGACCATCACCACCGAGGCGCAGCTCCTCGGCCTCACCGAGCTGGCCCCGGCCCTGACCGAGGAAGTCCTGCTGGAGCTGTACTTCGGCAAGACCTTCGACGAGGTCCTCGACCTGGTCACCGCGCCCGTCCAGGCCGCCGGAACCGTCGACACCGAGGACTACGCGACCGCGCTCACCCGGCCCGCCACCCGCGTCACCACGTCCGACACCGACCTGCAGGCCGTCCTGGAGGACGACTTCGGCCGCTGGAAGGTCTTCCTGCACCCGAGCCAGCGCAAGATCGTCGAACGCTCCGGCAAGGGCTCGGCCCGCGTCAGCGGCGGCCCGGGCACCGGCAAGACCATCGTCGCTCTGCACCGCGTCAAGCACCTGGTCGACCGGCTCCCGCCCGGCGACGACAAGCCCGTGCTGCTCACCACCTTCACCAAGAACCTCGCCGCCGACCTGCGCAAGCGCCTCCTCGAACTCGGCGGCCCCGAGACCGTCTCCCGAGTCGAGATCGTCAACATCGACAAGCTCGCCGCCGACGTCGTGGCCCGCGCCGAACCCGGCGGCAAGCGCCGCTGGATCGACGACGCCAGGGCCGTCCAGGAGTGGCGCGACCTGCTCCTCGAACTCGGCGAGACCGACTGGGACCCCGAGTTCCTGCACGCCGAATGGACCCATGTCATCCTCGGCATGGCGGGCCACTCCCGCGCCGACTACTTCCGCACCCGCCGCCCCGGCCGCGGCCGCAGTATCGGCCGCGCCCAGCGCGCCGAGATCTGGCGGCTCGTCGAGAAGTTCCGGCTCCGCCTCGACGAGAAGAACCTGTGGACCTACCGGCAGGTCGCCGAACACGCCGCTCGCCTCGAACAGGAACGCGCCGAACGCATCAGGAAGCACCACGAGGACGGCCTTAACATCCACCGCGAGGACGCCTCCGTCGCCCGCATGCGTCCCCGCTTCCAGCACATCGTCGTGGACGAGGCTCAGGATCTCGCCGCCGCGCACTGGAAGATGCTGCGCGCCATGGTCCCCGAAGGACCCGACGACATCTTCCTCGTCGGCGACGTCCACCAGCGCCTATACGACAACCACGTGTCGCTGAGCGTGCTCGGCATCAACATCCGAGGCCGGCGCTCGACCCGCCTCACGCTCAGCTACCGCACCACCCACGAGATCCTCGGCTCTGCCGTTCGCCTGCTCGGTGAGGAGCCCTGGGACGACCTCGACGGCGAGACCGACGAGATCACCGGCTACCGCTCCGTCCTGCGTGGCGCCCGGCCCGTCCTGCACGGTTCCGCGACCTGGGAGGACGAGCTGGACCACATCGCGTATCGGGTCAGCGAGCTGATCGACGGTCCGGCGCCGTCCATCGCGGTCTGCGTCCCGGAACGCGCCATGGCGACCGACGTGGAAGCGCGCCTCTCCCGCGCCGGCATCCCCGCCACCTCCATCGGCCCCGACGGACCGCGTGTCGACGACGTCGTCCACGTCGGCACCATGCACCGCTTCAAGGGCCTCGAATACCAGCACATGATCATCGCCGGGGTTTGTGACGGCCTCCTCCCGCAGGCTTACCTGCGCAAGTGGGAGCACTCCGACCCGGCCCGCTACCGGCGGGAACTCCAGCGCGCCCGCGCCCTGCTGTTCGTCGCGGCCACCCGCGCACGCGACACCCTCCACATCACCTGGCACGCCACCCCCAGCCCCTTCCTCCCCGCGATGACCCCATGAACATCGCGGCTCGGGACAGGCGCCGTCTCTGCCGGTCTTTGCGGGGGCGAGGACGGTGCGCACGCTCGTGCGCGAGAGGAGCAGCGGCGTGTCGATGTTGAGGGCCGCCAGAAAGGCGGAAAGGTTCGGCGACCTCGAAGACGAGGTGGCCAGTTCTGAGGTTGGGAGGCGGCGCGTTCCATCAGGCGACCAATGGCATGATCTCGGACATGTTCGATCCTGTGTTCGCGTTCGTGATCGCCTTGGCGGTGGGAGTCGTGCTGGCCGTTGGATTCGTGCTCGGACGCGTCACGTCGAGGCGCCCGGGTCCGGTCGGCGAGCGGCTCGCCGACTCGATCACCTCGTTCGGTGAGGAACTGGACGTGCTGTCCTTCGACCCCTCGGGGCCGCAGGCGACCCCCGAGGCGCTCGAGGACTACCGGTTCGCTCTGGACGCCTACGATCGGGCGAAGACCGCCGCCTCCGCACCGGACGCGCTGTCCGCGCTCAAGGAGGGCCGGGCTGCGCTGATCCGCCTGGAGGCGCGGCGGAACGGACGTCCGGTACCGATCGACGCTCTGGAGCGGCGGGCCCCGGCGCGGCGCCCGTCCCGCGCCGAGCCTTCGACCGGGGAGCGCTTCGTGGCGACCGGCCGGGGTAACGGGACCACCGAAGTCCTGATCGACCGGCCCGAGCCCGGACGGCCGGCGATCGCCGACCTCGTCTTTTCCGGGAAGGGCAATCTCCTGGTCGCCGGTCACGTCCGCACCGAGGCCCGAATTGAGACGCTCGACGAACCTCAGGTGATCTGGATCGACGACTACCGAGGACGGGTGTTCCTGCCCGTCGAGTGCACTCACCTGAAGGTCCGTGTCGAGAACGGCCATTCCAGCACATGGACCGCCAGGTTTCTCTCCATCGACCATGCCGCCGTCCTGGAGCGGGAGCTCCAAGGGGACTGCGCAGAGGTGGTGACGTACAAGGGACCGCCTGGAAAGGTGACAGTTCAGGTGAGGGCCGAGCGCAGCTGGGAACTGAAAGCCGTCAACGAAAGGAACGGCGACTACGCGGCCCGCGATTATTACGCGGGAGTGTCCGACGTGGGGGACAGCATGCTCAAAATGGAAGTGCGGCCCGGAGATCTGCTCGTCATGACAATGGGCGGTCCGGGCTTCTGGTCCCTTCACGCGGGCGACTAGGCAGAAGGCGCAGAACGGCTGTCGCGACCGTCGAGAGCCGCCGCGTAACCGGGCGGTGTAGGGGCGGCGACCGGGCGGTCGTCCCGCTGGTCCGCGAGCACCTGGAGCACCTGCGGGCGACGGGCCATCCCCCTGCGACGCGGAGTTGGCCGAGGTGGTGATGGACGGCCAGGAAACGGCGGGCCGGGTAGGACGCCGCGGGACTCCAGGTTCAGGTCAACGCTCCGATGGCGGCGTCGACGTCGGCGTCCGTCGTGTAGAGGTGGAAGGCCAGGCGGGCCGCGCCCTTGCGGACGGACGCTCGGATGCCCGCCGCCGCGAGCCGCTCGGCCGCGCCCGGCCGGGCGACGCTGACGATCGCGCTGTCGCCGGGCGGCATGCCGAGCCCGCTCCGGAACCGGTTGGCCATCCGCACGTCATGCTCGTGGATCCGGCCGATGCCGATCTCGAGGAGCAGCTCCAGCGTGGGGGCGGCCGCGACGTACGAGAACCAGGGGGCGGCGATGTCGAACCGCCGGGCGTCCTTGGCCAGCCGCAGCGGCGGCCCGTAGGAGGCGTCGCCCTCCCCGGCGTACCAGTTGGCGGCGAGCGGCCTGATGCGGTCGCGCACGGCCGGGCTGACGTAGCAGAAGGCGGTGCCGCGCGGGCACATGAGCCACTTGTACGCCGAGACGGCCAGGACGTCGTAGGGCGCCGCGTCGACCGGGAGCCAGCCGACCGCCTGGGTGGCGTCGGCGATGACGAGCGCGCCGTGCGCCCGCGCCGCAGCGACGACCTCCTCGGCGGCGGCGACCTCGCCCGTCGCGGACTGGACCAGGCTGAAGGCGACCGCGTCCGTACGCTCGTCGATCGCGCCGGGCAGTTCGGCGGGCGGCACCGTGCGCACGTCGAGATCCTGCACGAGCCAGGGGAACAGGTTCGACGTCTGCTCGATGTCGGGGACGACGACACGCGACCCCGGCGGCAGCGAGGCGGCGACCGGGGCCAGCACCTGCGAGGCGGACGCGCCCACGGCCACGTCCTCCGCCGCGACGCCGACCAGCCGCGCGAACGCGCTGCGCGCGCGGCCGGTGGACCGGTCCCACTTGTCCCAGCCGTTGGCCCCGCGCCGCCACTCGCCCAGCGCGCCCTGTAGCGCCTCGAACGCCGGCTCCGGCGGTATGCCGTAACTGGCAGTGTTCAGCCACCCCGGCTCCGGACCCCACAAACGCACCGCATCACCCAAATCCACCCTCACGACCCTAGACGCCCACCCACCACGCTCATCGGTCCGGGCGTGCAGTGGCGCATGCCGAGGGCTGATGGCCTACGAGGCGCTCGTTCCCGCCTCGGCGCGTACGGGCAGCACTCACCCGACTTTCGTTCCGATGCCGGGCGGCCCCTGCACGGGGCCGGGAGGTCAAGGGACGGGCCAGTCCCAGTGGGGGACCTCGCGGAGCGGGTGCAGTTCGTCGTCGGTCTTGGCGTTGGAGTTCTGCTTGGCGACTTCGGAGCCGAACTCCACGTGCTCGCGCAGCGCCTGGCGGAACGGGGCGTCGGAGGGCAGGCCGGCGGCATCGGCCGCGGCCATGTACAGCTCGACGAACCTGAGGCGCTGCTCCTCGGTGATCTCCAGGTCGCGGTGGACGTCGATGAGGTGCGCGAAGCCGCCCATGTCGCGGGTGAAGGTGTCGGGGCCGCCGAACGTCTCGGCGGTGAAGGCGGTCAGATGGTCGACGTGGCTCGGGCGGCCCTCGCCGAACAGCGGCTGGAGCAGGTCGTCGGCCAGCACGCTGGCGTAGAAGAGGTCGATGAAGCGGCGGAGGCCCTCGTGGCCGCCCGCGTGCTCGTACAGACTCTCCATGATTACACCATTACCTGGTTGACAGTGGTCGAGTCTCGTTTATTTCAGGCCGCCGCGGGGGCTGTCGAGGGCCCATGCCGGTTGTGGCCACCCGCGCGGCTCCGTGGCCGGGTTTCCGCATGGCGCGCCCCGGCGGCGGCGTCGTTCCAGGTCCGTCGGACGGACTGCGGCCGCCCTTGGTGACCCGTCAGTCCGAGTCCGCGAAGGTGACGTAGCCGCCTGTGTCGGTGGCGATGACCGATGTGCCGTCCTTCTTGGGAAGTGGTGGCGGTGCTTGCCTCCGCGGCGCCGGCCGGTAGCGGCAGGGGATGACTCGCCCGCTGACCAGGTAGGTGCCGACGGAGGTCGCGGTTCCGACGCGTCGGCCGTTCTGGTCGTAGGTACCGGAAAGGGACAGCGTCCAGATCATGAACTGGCCGCGCTTGAAGTGGCCCGGGTTGATCGTCATCTTCCAGCCGCCGCCCGGCTGCGGGAGGTTGCTCGGCACCGTGTAGAGGCCGTCCGGCATCTCGTACACGTTGGACGGGAGGTCGACCTGCCTGGCGTAGGGCTGCGGGCACACCGTGCCCTCCGGGATGGAGTACACGGCCGCCGGTACTCCCAGCGAACGCAGACCGCGGGAGAGCGCGTCGGCGTCGCGAGTGTCCAGGGTCTTCTCGGTCACCTTGATCGTGACCAGGCCGGACGGATCCCGGGTGATCGCGTAGGCGGGCTGCGCGTTCCCCGTCCAGGCCAGAAGCCCGGCGGCGACCGCGCACGCCGTGCACGCGGCCCCCGCGAGGCCCCACGCCGACCGCCGCCGCACCAGCCCCGGTCGGCGCGTCGGCCGGACCGTCGACGCGCGGGCACCCTGCTCCCTCTTGGCGACGACCGCCGCGGTCAGCTCGATCAGACGTCGTTCCTGATAGCCCGCAAGGGGCGTGTCGTCGGTGGAGATGCCGCTCATAGGGAGGCTCCCTTCGCCAAAGGAGACGGTGCATTGGCGGTCGACCGGGCGGGTGGCGCTTGGTCCTGCGGGAAGGCGGCCTTCAGCCGTTTACGGGCCCGGTGCAGTCGAACCCGGGCGGTCCCGGCGCGGATGTTCAGCGCAGTGGCCGTCTCGGCCAACGTCAGGCCGTCCAGATCGACGAGCTCGATGACACTGCGCAGCCGCTCGGGCAACACGGAAAGCAGCGCGTGCAGGCCGCGCGCCACTCGCTCGGCGTCGATCTGCTCTTCCAGCCGGGCGATGTCGTCGCCGTCCAGGTAGCGACGGCCCCCCGCCCGCTGGGCCTTGTCGAGTTCACCGGCATGGCGCCGCCACTCGGCGGCCACCACGTTCCGGGCGATTCCCAGCAACCACGCCCGCGGGCTTCCCCTGCCGGCCTGATATCGCTCGGCGCTGTCGATCGCGGCCAGGAACACTTCGGTCGTCAGGTCGTCGACCGTGTGAGGGTCCGAGATCCGGCGTGCCACGAAGCGGGTCACATCCGCGACATGCCGCCGATAGAACACCTCCAGCGCCGCCGGATCACGAGCGATCGCGGTGACGTCCACCGGATCTGCTTCCTCGGCCGGCTTCTCATCTCCCATCCAAGGGCCTCCCGCTGTGTGCTGTTTGCTCTTCTTGGCGGGAGAGCCTCGTCGCGTTACACCTCACCGCCTTTCCGGCAGGTGGACGCCTTCCACAGGCCGCTGTCGCTTACGGGGTGATGGGCTCGTGTGCGAGCTGGAGGCGTGGGGCCGGGGGTAGTGGCGTGGGTGCTTCCGGTGCCGGGACGGTGTGGAAGGCCTCTATCACGTAAGCGGCGAAACGGCGGGACGCCTGGAGCCGGGCTTCGTGCGGTGTGTCTTGGAGGCCCCGGTGAGCCATGAGCATGAGGATCAGGTCGTCGACGACGAAGCCGGACCGCAGACGGCCGGTCTCCTGGGCGCGGCGGGCCAGCTCGGCGACCGCCCGCAGGACGCGCTGCCGGTCGGCGGTGAAGTCCGTGGCCTCGGGGAAAGCCGCCATGAAGACATCGGCGAAACCCCGGCTGAGGGCGTGGAGTGCGCAGATCCGCTCGATCAGGCTCTGGAATCCGTGCCATGAGTCCGGGTCCGCCAGGTCGCCGACGATGGCGTGGCAGGCTCGCCGCTGCTCGGCGAAGGCCTCCACGATCAGGGCCCGCTTGGTGGGGAAGTGGCGGTACAGCGTGGCCGGGCCGACATCCGCCTGCCGGGCGACCTCGCGCATGGGCGCACCGAGGCCTTCCTCGCCGAACACCGCGCGGGCGGCGGCCAGGATGCGGGCTCGGTTGCCGCGGGCGTCGGAGCGCGCGGTACGAGGCAAACGGCCGGTCATCGCCTCTCACTTTAGCCAAACGGACGGGGGCGTCCGTTACGTTCCGATGGCGGTGGCGCCGGCCCGTCCCAGCAGGTGGCGGGTGAGGCTTCGGCATGGTGACCGGTTCGCCATCCACGGCCGTCGCGGCCGTGCCCGTCCACGTATCGCCCTGAGGAGCCAGGATGAAAGCCGTCGTGATCAAGAAGTTCGGCGACCCGGAGGGGCTGGCGGTCGTCGACCTGCCGGCGCCCGATCCTGCCCCGGGGCAGGTGCGGATCGCCACGGAGGCCATCGGGGTGGGCGGCGTGGACGCCGTGATCCGCCGGGGGACGCTCGCCGCCCACGGATTCCGGGAGGGCCACCTCCTCGGCAGCGAGGTCGCGGGACGCGTCACCGCGGTAGGGGAGGGGGTGGACGCTTCGTGGACGGGACGGCGCGTGTGGGCGTTCACCGGCCTGGCGGGTGGATACGCCGAGCAGGCCGTCGCCGCCGTCGAGGACGTCCTGCCGCTGCCCGACGGCCTGGCCGGCGCCGACGCGGTGACTCTCGGCGGCTCCGGCGTAGTGGCCCATTTCGCCCTGGACCGGGCCCGTTTCGCGCCTGGCGAGGCGTTGCTCGTGCGCGGCGCGGCGGGAAGCATCGGGATCACGGCGGTCCAGCTCGCGGCCAGGGTCGGTGCGGGCGCGGTGGCGGTCACCACCTCATCGGCGGCGCGCGGCGCGCGCCTGCGGGACCTCGGCGCCACCCATGTCCTCGACCGTTCCGGTGAGGACGGCGGCCCCGGCGCCCCGTCGGGCTTCGACGTGGTGATCGATGTCGTGGGCGGCCCCCGGCTTCCCGACTTCCTGGAACGGTTGCACCCCAACGGGCGGTTCGTGGCCGTCGGAGTGGTCGGCGGACAGCCGCCGGAGGATTTCGGCATGCGGCTGATCGATGCCTTTCGCAAGTCGCTGTCGTTCGCCACGTTCAGCTCCGATACCGTGCCCGTCCCTGAAAGGCAGGCCGTGCGGTCGTCCCAGTTCGCCGAGGCCGCGCACGGGGACCTGCGCACGGTCATCCACGAGGTGCTGCCCCTGGATCAGGCGGTGCAGGCCCACCAGAAGATGGACGCGGGCGAGGTGTTCGGCAGGATCGTGCTGGTCCCCTGAGAGGAAGCCCGCACCTCGGCCAGACCGGCTCAAGCAGTGCTGTCCATCACGCTCATGGTTTGAGGCGGGCCCAGACCCATTTGCCGCCTGTGGGGTCGGGGGAGTAGCCGCACTCGGCGGCGAGGGCCGCGACTATCGGAAGGCCTCGCGGCCGGGCCGGGCTGGCGTCCCACACGGCGATGAGGACGCCGGCGACATCGCGGCTGCACTGGTACCGGATCTCCTCGCCAGGCGTGGCCACCACGGCGTTGCTGATCAATTCCGACGCGATCAAAAACGCATCGTCCGAAATATGTGCGCAGCCCCATTTGCGGAGTCGCGCCATCGTCAACGTGCGCGCCAGCCCCGGCGCGGCCTTCGACGCCGGCATGGAGAGCAGCAGGCAATCCGGCGTGGTCAGCATCGCCCTGCCCTTTCTATGTGTTTTCGGCTTTCCGTGCCCAGGATCGGGCGTGCGAGCTAACCTCGCGTGTATCTGGGAAAACCGGAAACATTGGGGGGAGTATGGCCAACCATCGGGATCCCCTCGACCCAAAGATCTCTCTCTGGCACTTTCTGGCCTACGCGCTGCGCTTCGAGCGAGAAAAACATGATCACTCGCTGGCCCGGTGCGGGCAGGTCATCCCCGTCCCGTTCCAGACCGAGGACTACGCTCGGGCGTTCGTGCAAGCCGGTGGTGCTTCCGATGTCGAGACCGTCGTGGCCGCGCGCATGGCCCGCCAGAAGGCGTTGCTGAGTGGCACGGCAGGGCCTCTGCTGCTCGTGCTGCTGGACGAAGGCGTCCTCTACCGTCCAGTCGGCGGAGCCGAGGTGATGAGGGCGGGCCCAACTCCACCGCCTTCTGGAGTTCGGCGAGCGCCCCAATGTGATCATGCGCGTCCTCCCGAGGTCTGCCGGAGCCTATATAGGGCTTGACGGGCCGTTCCAGATCATGAGTCTGGAAGCTCGGGACATCGCCTACATCGGGGCTTTCCGCGGAGGCCGGTTGGTGGAGGTGCCCTCCGAAGTTAGGCAGTTGAGCATGGACTTCGAGCGGATCGGAGCGAAAGCCCTCCATGAGGATGCCTCCCGGGCTCTGATCCGCAAGGTGATGGAGGAGTGCACGTGACCAGCGCGTGGCGGAAGAGCTCGTTCAGCGGGGGAGCAACAGACGAAGCGTGCGTCGAGGTGGCCGGGTTGATCGATGGCGTCGGGATCCGGGATTCCAAGGATCCCGATGGGGGACGGCTGATCGTGAGCGGTGATGCGTTCGGGAGTCTGCTTCAGCGGATCAAGGAAGGGGCTCTCGACCGGGCCTGACGGGCGTGCGGGCCGGTCCTGGCGGGGGCTGCGGGACCGGCCGGCTCGGCGGGGACGGATGGCGAAGGACGCGGAGACGTCGCCGTACCCAAGGGTTCCGACCGGGTGTCGGTCAGGGCGGCGCGTGTCGTGCTCGGCCATCTCCACGGCAACACAACCCCGCCCGCCACCCCGACGTACTTGCCGCCCAACGCAAGGAACGCGCCCGCATCCGCAACGAGAAGGTCATCCGCTGGGGCGGACGCCACCTCAACGCCGCAGCCTGGCCGACCAAGAACCGCAGCCCCGGACTGCCGAAAGGGGCAAGTTCACGAGAAGGACAGCGACAGAAGGACGACTCAGGAGGTGGACGGCTCGATCTCCCCCGCAAAGACGATGACCTGGTCGATGAGGCTCCGCCGCAGATGGACTACGTCCGTTCCCGCCAGGCGGGGGCCTCCATCCGGCGTGGTGAAGACCCACTGGTACCGGGCCCACTCGTCAGGCATGTCCACCGCTGAGCAGCGCGCCATCGTGCCGGTCCCCGCCGGGTGGCGCCGGATGTCCAGCACGAACCGCTCGACCGCCGCGATTCCTTCGCTGCGCCCCAACGGCCCCCAGAAGACCACGTCTGAGGTCAGTGCCTGGGAGAGCAGGGCAGTCACATAGCTGTCGGCCGAGGCGTTGAACGCGGAGATGAACGTGTCGATCGCGGAGCGTGCCATCTCTTCCTGCATGCCCCAGTAATACCAGCCGCTGCACGTGCGCTCCGCCCGCGAGCCGCCTTCCGATCACGGTGGACCATCCCGGTCACAGCACTAGCGCGTCGGGTCGGTGACGAGCATGGGGGAGTGTGCGGCCAGTTCGCTGAGCACTGCGGCCGTTGTGGTGGCCTTCATGCGTTCCAGCTCGTCGATGGTGATCCCGACGACGGCCAGGAACTGCGCCGAGCCGAAGGGGGAGTCGATGGGCGGCAGTTCAGGGTCGGCGGCGAAGGCGACCGCGCGGAGCCGGGTGTTCGCCTGGCCGGTGATCGGGCCGCCCACGTCCATGCGGTGGCCTTCGGCGAACGGCCTGCCGCTGTTGAACACGTACTCGACCAGCTTGTCGAGCAGGCGCAGGGACCACGCGGGCGGCTGGTCGCCGTCGAGGGGGACCCGCATGGTCAGCTCGTAGCCCCATCCGCTGATGTCCGGGTCATCGCTGTCCTTGGAGAACAGCTCCGTCATCCCGAACGTGACCAGCAGCCAGTGCCCGGCGGCTCGGTACGCGCTCAGGCCGTAGAGGCCCTGCCCGGGCAGGTTGCTCGTCCCCCAGTGCAGCGGCTCTTGATCACCCATTCTGGTGGCCACCGCGGCCTCGATCGCGTCCCAGCCGGGAGCCTCGTTCGCGACCTCGACCATGATCCCCCCAGTTGCGGCTTCGCCACCTCGATCACCTGGCGCGGCCAGCGTAGATCAACTGCCTGCACGCGCGCGGGCAGATTCGTCAAGCATGGTGCGCGACAAGTGCGAGTGCGTATCCGGCCCTGCCTCGGATGCCGGTCGGCGGGTGCCATGATGTACCGGTTCGCGAGGGGAGCCGAGGGGATGGGCATGGTGCACCTGCTGTTCCTGCAGTACACGGGGTCGGAGCAGGCGGCGGAGCCGTTCGTCGCCGACCACGTCCTGTTCTTGGAGCGCCATCACCGTGAAGGGACGTTCCTGTTGTCCGGGCAGACGGTGCCCTCGGCGGAGGGCGGCGCCATCGTGGCCTGCGGTGTCGATCGTGCGGCGGTCGAGCGGATTGTGGCAGAGGACCCGTTCGTCGTGGCGGGGGTCGCGAAGTACACGGTCGTGACGATCGACCCGGGGCGGGTCCACCCGGCGCTGGCGGACGTACTGGGAGTCGACGAGGCCCGGGTACGCGGCCGACGCCGCGACTTCGGAAACACCCCTGAAGTGCTCAACCCGTCTGCGGGGGCTCCTGCGAAGCACCTCAGAGAACGAGGACGGTGACGGGCGGCGAGGTGGAGGTCTCGCAGTGGCGGTCGCCGCTGTAGACGGCGGTGATGGTGTGGTGGCCGGTGGCGCGGAAGGCGGTGACCAGGTAGGCCGCGCCGAGGGTCAGTGGGACGGTGCCCAAGAAGGTGGCGCCGTCGCGGAACTCGACCGTGCCGGTGGGAGTGCCGTCGGTGCAGAGGACCCGGGCGGTGAGGGCGACCGGTACGTGCCGCAGCGTCGCTCTGGGCAGTGCGGATGCCCTGGTCGTCGAGGTGCCCCTGGCGACGGTGAGGGCGGTCGGGGCGGAGGCTCCGGGCGGACACGTGCCGTCACCGGTGTACCGGGCGGTGATGGCGTGGGTGCCGGCCTCGAATCCGCGGACGAGGGTGGCGGTACCGCCGTGCAGATCGGCGGAGCCCAGAACGGTGGCGCCGTCGCGGAAGACGACCGTGCCGGTGGGGGTGCCCTCGCTGCACGAGACCGCGGCGGTCAGGGTCACCGGTTGATCGACCCGGGCCGGGTCGGGCTCGGCCGTGACCGTGACCGCGGAGGCGGCGCCCGGGATGATCGCGACGCCGAACGGGTCGGGGCCGACACCGGTGATGGTGGCGGTCACCGTGTTGGTGGCGGTGTCGATCACTGACACCGTGTCGCTCCTGAAGTCTCCGGTGACGTACGCGGCGGTGCCGTCCGGGCTGACGGCCACACCGTTCGCGCCGGTCACGCCGGTGATGGTGGCGGTCACAGTCTGGGTGGCGGTGTCGATCACCGACACGGAGTCGCTGTCCCGGTTGGCGACGTAGGCGGTGCGGCCGTCCGGGGCGACCGCCACGCCGATCGGAAGCGAGCCGACGGTGATCGCGGCGGTCACCGTGTTGGAGGCGGTATCGATCGCCCACACCACGTCGCCTGCCCACCGGGTGACGTAGGCGGTGCCGCCGTCCGGGGTGACGGCCACCCCGGTCGGCCTGGACTCGACGGTGATGGTGGCGGCCACGGTGTTGGTGGCGGTGTCGATCACCGACACCGTGTCGGTGCCCTCGTTGGCGACGTAGACGCTGCGGCCGTCAGGGGTGACCGCCACGCCGGCCGGCTCGGACCCGACGGTGATGGTGGAGGTCGCGGTGTTGGTGGCGGCGTCGATGACCGTCACCGATTCCGCATAGGAGTTGGCGACGTAGACGGTGCCGCCGTCAGGGGTGACGGCCACTCCATAAGGGCCGGAGCCGTCCGCGATGGTGGCGGTCACCGTGTTGGTGGCCGTGTCGATCACTGACACCGAGTCCTCGTCGAGGTTGGTGACGTAGGCGGTGGCGCCGTCGGGGGCGATCGCGACCCAGATCGGCCCGGAGCCGACGGTGATGGTGGCGGCCACCACGTCGGTGGCGGTGTCGATCACCGACACCGTGTCGCCGGAGCGGTTGGGGACGTAGGCCAGCGTCATGGTCGCCGCGGCCGCGGCAGAGGCGGCCGCACGTCCGGGCGTTCGGGAGCGGGCGTGCGCGGAATGCGTCGGGACGGTGCTGGAGGGCATGGGGGACACGCTCCCGGGTAGGGGCGAGCGTCCGCCGAGCGACGATCACGGATCGCCTCTCACCTGCGGCAGTTCACCACGAGTGTTCGACTTATCGCTGAGGGTCTCCGCCATTCTTGATCCCCAAACGGCAATGTCGATTACTGCGTGCAGAGCGAGGTCGAACGAATTCATCGGCAACATCGCGGCCGCCTCGACGTCCTGCTCGCGGTGGGATCACCGGCGCCGTCGGGCGCGGGATCGCGCCGCGCCCAACGCGCCGATCAGCATGTCGAGTGGAAGAGGCCGCCGACGGCCGTCGTCCTGGCGAGTTCGTTGTAGAGGTCCACGGCTGCCGTCGTCTCTTCCCTATGCACCTTGACGCCTGCTTCCTCCAGCATCCTCAGGGTTTCCGGCATGGTCAGCAGCCGTCGTTCCATTCCACGGCTGAGCACGACCACCGTGCATCCGTGGTCGAGGAGTTCTTGGACGTCGGCCGGCTGGACCCCCGGATCGTGGCGCGTCCCGTGCTCGGACCAGTCCCAGGCACGGCCGCCGCCGGGGAAGAGCTTGAAGTCCTTGCCCGGTTCGAGGCCCTCCACCTCCATGCGGCCCCAAGAGACATGTGTGATCTGCGGTGATGTCGCCATTGCGGCTTCCTCTCCGGCACAGGCTGTTCTCCGGCTTCGGAACCACTATGGCGGGAGCACCGGGCGTTCTGCCCGAACCGGCACGCGCCCAGCGATGAGGCGGCCGGCGGGTTCTGCCGCCGGCCGCCTCAGAGCGGATCCCTCACCCTGCCGTCAGGCGCGCTTGGCGGCCGTGTGGTTGAGCCCTTCGCGGATCTGCTTGGCGAGGACGACAGGGTCGCCCACGCGGAACATGTGCGAGAAGTACAGTTGAGGGATCTCGGCGGTCTCCTGGTTGTAGAGGCAGCCCACCTGCCAGTGCTTGCGACGCATGACCGAGATGACCGGCTGCGTCTCCGAGGACGTCATCGAGAAGTCCGGGATCACGGCCGCCTTGCCCTTCCGGAGCGGCTGGAACTGGACGCTGGTGGACACCCCGAGGTCCGGGTCGACGAGCACGCCGCCGAGCCTGATCCGGTCGGTGCGCGGCACGGTCACCGTGACTATCCCGTTCTCCCCGACCGTGGCGTCCCCGCCAAGGACCTTCGCCAGCTTCCGGACGGGAAGCGGGGTCTTGGGGTGCGGCGGCGAGTGCTGCGGCAGCGGCGTGGACGTCTTGGCGATGACGGCGCGCGCGGCGCCGGCCAGCCGGATCGGGTTCCCGACCGCGCGGAAGTGCAGGAACCACACCATCGGCCGCAGGTCGTACAGGTGCTGGTGCTGCGCCTGGAACGTGATCCCGTGGGCGATGAAGGCGTCGATGACCGGTTGGATCTCCCGGGGCCGCAGGACCAGGTCGCCGTTGAGGATCGCCTTTCCATGCCCGAGTGACTGGAAGAACAACTCGTGCTGGATCTGGAAGCCGTCCTTGAACTTCACCCGGGGCTGGCCCCCGCTGACGTGGAGGTCCTTGCGGTCGATGTCGACCTCGAGGACCCCGCTCTTGCTCACGTGGCCGTCGGCCTGCAATATCTTCTCGATCGCCTTGACCGGCAGCCGGTCCTTCTTGGGCCTGGCCTGCGGCGCCTCGGCCCGTGGGCCCGCCGTGTCCGCGCCCGGCGCCGGGGCGGCGCCCGCGGTCCCCGCCATTCCGGACGCGACCAGGCCCGCGACAAGTGCGACGCTTCCGCAGAACCGGCCGAGCGTCCCCCGCCGCGCCGTTTCCGATGAACTATTGATGATCATGAGTTTTCCCCCCGTTCGTTCCAAGCACTGCCCCCGCCGGGGCAAGCGCGAACGCGAAGAATGATCATGGAAACTACAGATCCGGGGAATGGCGGCGGGCGAGACCTGCGGAGGAGGGCGTCCCGCGGTCAACTCCCGCACCTGAAGGGACGTAGCACCCATTCAAGAACATGTCGCCTTATTGCGCGCCCCGGCCGAGACCACTCCGCCTCAGCGCTGCACGACGTGGGCGCTTTCGCGAAGGCGGCGCGATGGCCCGGGTCTTCAGGCCTGCTCGCCCGGGGCCGGTTCGAGGTTCAGGATCATGTCCAGGGACGTCTGGGCGTCGGGACCGGTGAAGGTGCCGACTCGGTGGAAGCCGTTCTTCTCGTAGTAGCGGATCGCGCGGGGGTTGTCGGCCAGGACGCCGCCCCACAGGATGATCCTGCGCTTGCGGAGTCGTCGCGCGACCTGCCGGACCAGTGGGAAAACCTGCGTCGCCAGCCCCTTGCCCTGATGGTCGTCGGCCAGGGTGGGGCCGAACCGGCAGTCGGTCGTCTCATCCAGGCGGATCCCGGCCCGGCGGTAGCGCTCGGCGTCGCCCGGCGGCAGCGCGAGGCTGAACTCCAGCAGCCCGACGATCCTGGCGGACGGCTCTTCCTCCAGCACCAGGCGGAGCTTGTCGTAGCGCGCGATGGCCGCGCACAGCTCCCGGGCAGCCGCCAGGTCGTAGCCGTCGAACGTGCTGAACCTGCGGGACTCGGGGGACAGCCCGGCGAGGAAGTCGGCCAGCCCTTGGGCATCGCCGGGGGCCAGAGGACGGAAGACGAGATGCGCACCGTCGCGCGACTCCAGACGATGCGTCAGCGTGCAGGGGTCCTCGGCGATCCGCGCCAGTGTGAGCACCGGGTCATGATCCCAGAGTCCGTCAGGAGGGTTCCTCGGCGAGGCGGGCGGTGATCGGCGACCGAGTAGGCCGACCTCCTGGGCGACGACGGCGTCTGGGACGCGGCTGTGGAGGCCGAGCTCAGTGAAGATGCTCTGACGTGAGTCTTGCCTACTGCGGCAGGGCCACCCGTATTGTCGATCACGTGACGACTGTGCTTTGTGTGCCGCAGTGGCAAGGGTCGGGGCTGGGGGATTCGCCGCGGCTGTCGGCGGGCGCCCGGCGGACCGCCGAGGTGGTCCCGGCCGATTCCCGGGTCGACGTCCCGGTCCTCGACACGGGCGGAAAGCCCGAGGCCGGAGTCCGCTCGCTCGACGTGCTCGTGGAGAACCTCCGCAGGACGCGGGAGGCTCTGGCGGGCATCGACGACGTCGTGCTCACCGCCGGCGGCGACTGCGGGGTGGACCTGGCGCCGATCGCCGCCGCCCGCGCCCGGCACGGCGACCGGCTCACGGTCCTGTGGATCGACGCCCACCCCGACCTGTACACGCCGCGGACGCTGCGGTCGGGGTCCTTCCACGGGATGGTGCTGCGCACCCTGCTCGGCGACGGCCCGGCGCCCCTCCTGCCGGACGGGCCCCTGACTCCCGAACAGGTGATCATCGCGGGGGAGCGGGCGGGAGACACGACGGAGCACGAGTACCTCCGGAGCGCCGGGATCCGGCGCCACGGCGTCGACGACTTCGAGGCGGCGTTCGAGAATCTCGCCGGCCCCGTCTACGTCCACATCGATCTGGACGTCCTCGAACCCACGCAGTTCGGCTCGCTCGGCTACCGCGAACCGGACGGGGTGGCGCCGGACCGCCTGATCGGCCTCGTCTCCGGCCTGCGCGACGTCGTCGGAGCGGCCATCACGGAGCACATGCCGACCGGCGAGCCCGGCGATGACGACGACGCCGAGGTGATCCGTCGCCTGGCCGCCGCGCTTCCCCTCTGAGAGAGCGCAGCCTGCGTGATCTGACCGGCCGGGCCTCGCTTCCCCTATGACGCCCGGGACTCGATGGCGCGCAGGACGTGGGCCGCGCCGTCCTCCGCCGCGATCTGTTCGGCGACCGCCTGGGCGCGTTCGCGGTAGGAGTCGCGCGACACCGCGTCCCTGATCGCGGACGCGAGCCGTCCGGCGTCCAACCTTCGGAACGGGACCGGCTCGGGCCCCGCCCCGAGCGCCGCCACGCGCTTCGCCCAGAAGGGCTGGTCGGCCGACAGCGGAACCCCGACCGACGGGACGCCCGCCCGCAGCCCCGCCGCCGTCGTCCCCGCGCCGCAGGAGTGCACGACCGCGGCCATACGGGGGAACAGCCAGTCGTGCGGCACCTCGCCGACCGCCAGGACGTCCTTCGACCCCTCGTCCGCAGCCAGCCCCGACCAGCCCGCCTGCACGACGCCCCGGACCCCCGCTATTCGCAGCGCCTCCGTCACCATCGCGCCGTACCGCTCCTGGTCGCCGGCCGTCAGGCTGCCGAAGCCGACGAACACGGGCGACGGACCGTCGTCCAGGAACTGTGAGAGCGCCTCGGGCGGACGCCAGTCCGGCGCGGGCTCGGGCCACCAGTACCCGGCGACCTCCCGCCCGCGCGGCCAGTCGGCGGGACGCGGCACGACGGTCGGGCTGAACCCGTACTCGACGGGCCAGCCCCGCTCGTCCAGCCGCCGGAAGAACCGCGCGGGCGTGACCGGCGGCAGATCCAGGCGCTCGCGCAGCCCGTTCACCACCGACCGGAACGGCGCCTGCCCAAGGACGCGCATCGACCGCGCCGCCGCCCGATTGCCCCACCCCCCGAGCGACCGGGTGGTCATGACAGCGGGCGGGAACTCGCGGGTCGGGTCCATCGGCTGCAGGTAGACGCCCATGCTCGGGATCCGCAGACCCTCCGCGACATGGATGCCGAGCCAACCCATCGTCGACACGAGCATGAACTCCGCCCCTTCGGCGGCGTCGACGATCGCGTCGGCCATAGCGGCCCAATGCCGGGCATAGATCCGCGTCTGCCGCACCACCATCGCGGGCGACGACGTCAGCGACCTGCGCCCTTCCTCGGTGCTCAGTTCCGCCTTCATATCCATCGGCAGCGCCGCGAACCCGAGCCCCCGCACCCGCACGAACTCTTCAAAGGGCCCGTGCGCGGCAATGGTGACCTCGTGCCCCGCCTCCCGCAGCCGAGCCCCAAGCCCAGTGAACGGAGCGACATCCCCACTAGTCCCAACCGCGACAATCAAAACCCGCACCGCACCCACCCGCCTGCGACCGCCCTCGAACGCACTCTCGTATGGCGCGGATCGTCTCATCAAGCCCCTGAAGCCGTATCCCTCCCACGGGGGAAGTTCAGCCGCCGACCGCCCACGCCCATCACCGCGCCACCTAACGGCTATGCCGAACATGAGCACTCAAGGCCACCGGGCGGCCTGCGCCTCGCGCGCGACGCCGCTGGCTCACGGGGGCCTCCGCCTCGCAAAGTTCCGAGACCAGTGCGAGCTACGCATCCTCCGAACGGCGGTCCGGAGTTCCCCCTTTGCCGCGCCTGCCCTCAGAAGCAAGATCGGCCTCAAGAAGGAAAGACTTGCCTCAAGACCGATCTCGCGCGGATGAGCTCAATGGTCGGCTGCCCGGATCTCGCGGAGGAAGTGATGCCATGCGTCTCTGCTGAACTCCAGGGTCGGGCCGTCCCCGTGATGCATGGTGTCACGGACTCCGATCGTGCCGTCGGCAGCCCGTCCGACCTCGACACAATGGCCGTTGGGTTCGCTGTAGCCAGACTTGCGCCAGCCGTGGAAGTGCTTGCTCATGTACCCGATCCTGTCTGGTCGGCGAGCCTGTTGGCCACCCGATCAAGGAAGGAGATGCTGTCTTCCGTGGACAGGGCGGCCTCTCTCAGGAGGTCATATCTTTCTGTGTACCTCGTGACCTCGCTCCGCTGTGTAACAACGAGGTCTGTGGTCACCGTGTCGACGATCGCCATCGGGTGGTCGCCGGGATCGGCGAACGTGTAGAGGTAGAAGGACGACTTCGGAAGGAAGCCCCCAGGGATGCGGGCGTTGTGCAGCAGGACGCGAATCGTGATCCGCTCGGCCTCCAAGGCCAGCTCGATCATGTGACGGAGTTGGGCGGCCATCGCCTCTGGTGGCACCGCGAGTCTGTGAATGACGCACTCGTCCAGGACCGTTTCGTAGAACGGTCCGTCCGGCCGGAGCAACTCGCGTTGCCGATGCTCGCGCGCTTCGGTCATCCGGTCGGGCTGGTATTCGAGCGTCCCCTGGCTTTCATCGAGCCTGATGAGAGCCTCGATGAACGGAGGGCACTGTAGAGCGCCGGGCATCGCGGTCTGGTCGTAGCTGCGGACGGTGCTGGCGTTGTATTCGAGGTCGGCCGCGAGCTTCTGTCGAGGGCCCATGGACATGCCGTACCGGTCCCACCACCCCTTCTGGGCGGCCTCGCGGGCGAGCTGGAGGAGTCGGTCGTATTGGCTGCCGGTGATCTCAAGGGCGTCGAGCATGTTCATGATCTCGGCCAGATCGGGGCGGATCTGGGCGTTCTCCAGGCGGGTGATCTTCGTCCGGGAGTGAAAGACGAGGCGGGCGAGGTCGTCTGTCGTGAGGCCGCGGCTCTCCCGGAGTTTGCGGATCTCACCCGCCAGCCGACGGCGGCGGACGTAGGGGCTCGGCATGGCCGTCCTCCCGATATCGCGTAGGACACGGTCCGTACTGATCGCTAACTCACTGCAATCGAACGATGTCCGGCAATATTAAAGTCACGCCTCGACAAAATCCCGCCACGCCGATACGAGGCCAAAATCCGCACGTGCAGAACTTGGGTGGTGCGACCACCGCCAATCCGGTTAAGGCGGATAAGTCCCCATGTGAGCCGCCCATACCCAAGTTTGCGGGAATTGCGGGAGTAACCCAGGAGTCGAGCCACCTCCCATGTCCCTTCCGACGGCCGTCCAGTTGAGACGCGCGGTGAGACCAGCACGGCATCGGCTGATCCCGTACCACAACGATTAACCCCGCCATGAATGGGACGAGGGCATACGATTGGCTATCTAGTCAGACTTCTCAGGATTTAAGAGGAGGCGGAAGTGGAGGCTTCGGCCCGCCGCGCCGCAAGCCACTGCTCGGTATAGGCGGTGACTTCCTCGATGAACTGCTCCAGCCCTGCGCGGTCGAGGTCCATTTCGGCGATCAGGTAGAGCAGGATGAAGACCTCGGCGTAGAGCACAGCTCTCAAATCGTCTGCCCCGCCAATGTGAAGTGTTGGTGCGCCGACGGCAGCGCGAACCATGTCCTCGGCTAAGGGAACGTTGATCAACCCTGCGTCCTCTTGGGCCTTGACTCGTACTTCGGCCACGAGTTGGACTATCTCGTCGACCGTGTAAGCTGGCGAAAATTTCCGACGTACCGCAACACAGAACGCCCCGTAGAGCAGCGACATGTGGCCGGCCGCCGTCTTGTTGTTCGCCTGGATCTTGTCCTTCAGGGGGACCCACGCCTCCGGTCCTTCCAGTAGGAAGGACCGCAGCGCCAGTATGTTCTCCTCCGTGATCTGTATCTCTAGGAAATTTGTCAACTGCGTTATTCCTCGTCGGCCATTGCTCTGGCTTTCGTTATGAATGAGGCCAGCTCCGCATCGTTCAGATCTGCATCAGCAATCAAGCCTGCAAGCAGGAACAACTCGGTTGTGTAGACTGCCCTGTCGTCGATGTCGGCGATAGATCCTTCGCCAAGAACAGCCAGCAGCAGTCGCTCTGCGATGTGTGCGTCAATTTTCTCTGTGGCCTCTGGTGTCCTTCCCCGAAGAGAAGCCACAAACTCAATTATCTGAGACTTGACAGTCTTCGGGTCACACTTACCGAAGCGGCGATTTGTCGCGAGAAAGAAGGCTGCGGCAACCAGTACCGGATAATCTGCCTGAACACTCTCCTTGTCCAGCTCTCGCAATAGCCTCAAGTGATCATCTGTTCGGCCTGCAAGTTGTGCCTGCAAGGTGGCGGCCATGTTATCAGTTATTGGCACGCTCTGCTCCTGTCATTTGGACTCGGATCTTACGTATTCCGACGCGACCAAGGCGTGCGACCTCGTAGACTACTATCCCCGTCCCGAGTATTCCTATAGCCGCATTGGCGCCCTGGATGCTTTCGTGATGTGGCTTAACTTCGATGGCGGGCTTGCTCACTGCAGTGCCGGTCGGTCGATCCCATTTGAGTAGTTTGCCTATGTCTTTGGCGAGTTTCTCTGTAGTGTCGGCGACGTCATCCGATGTTCGGATGAAATCGCGTCCCTTCTGCTTCCAGCGAGCAAGGGCCTCCGTATCTTCGTCATTTGCTTCTCGATTTTCTGGATCGTCCTCGGGGTCGCGGAGTTCGCCGCGGCCCGGTTCGCCGCCTCTGGCACCCACGGGGTCGAGGTCTTCCCTGGTCGGGAGTCCTGCCGGTTCTGTGGTCTCCGGTTCGTTTCGTGCCAGTTCCCTGCCGGACTCGGACTCATCGGTCTGCTGTCGTCCGTATCGGGGTTCGACGTGTACTTGGCCTTGGCTGTCGGTGTATATCTCGGAAATGATGGGGTTGGGGCGGGCCTCGGGTTTTTGCTCATTGGCTTCTTTCGGGGCCGACTCGTTGCCGTCCCCCTCGGCATTCCTATCACGGCCGTCGCCTTGGCCGCCTTGGGCTTCCGGAGGTTGGGTGTTCTCGTCAGTTCTTTCGGATGGGGGTGCCGAGTGGTCGTCGGGTTTCTGGTCGCTTGTCTTGCCGTCGCCGGGTGGCTCGGTGACCCCGTCCTCGGCCTTCGGTTCGCCTGAGGTCCCTTCTTTTGGCCCGAGAGGCTCCTCACCGTCCCCCTCTCCTACTTGCTCAGCATGAGGTTCGGGGCGTTGGTCGGTCTCTCGGCCTGGTTGTGGTCTGTTCTGCTGGTCCGGAGGTTGGCCTTCGGTGGGTGGCGTGCGGTCTGCAGGTGGTTCGGGGGGCTGGCCGCTGCCGTCTCCGGACTTCTGGGAGTCCTGCGGGGGGAGGGGGGCCTGCTCTGGGCCCTGAACGCGTCCGGTCTCTGATGCACGGGGGTCCCCGTCGTTCTCGGGGGCGGAGGGTGGGGATAGATCGTTGGGTGGGTCGCCGCCACCGTTCTCGCCGATTGATGCCTCGGGGGCTGGGGGCTGTGCTTCTGGGCCGGGCTCGTTTCCTTCCGCGTTCTCGTTTTGCCGTGGCGCGGCATTGTCGCCGGGTTCGCTGTCAACTGGTTGGGCGGTGCCGTTGGGCGGCTGGGCGTCTTGGAACTTGGCTCGTAGTTCTTCTGCGTGTTGCTGTTGTGCTTCGCGCGTGCGGGCGATGTGTTCCAGGCGGGAGGGCGGCTGCGGGGGTGTTTGGGGCTCGTCGGTCTTGTCGCCGGCAGAACTGGCGTTGTCCTGGGGGCGGTCCTTGTTGTCGAGGTCGCCCTGGTTCGCCGTCTCACCGGTCTCGGATCGGTCGGTCTTGGCCTCGCGGTCGTTGCCGCGCTCGCCCTCGTCTTGGCGGGGGTCCTCGGGCTTGGCTTGGCCGGACTTCTCCGCTTGGGGGCTGCCGTTGCCGGTCTGTGCCGGGTCGGCTTTGTCGTCGTCAGGCTTTTCGGTCGGCTGGGAGCCAGTGCCGATCTTGTCGGTCTCGGGGTCTTTCTTTGCCTCCGGCTTGGCTTCGGTCGGAGGGGTGCCGGGGGGCTGCGCCTGGTCGCGGGGTGGGCCGCTGGTGGAGCCGTTGGTCTGCGGATCGCGGTCGGCGGGTTGCCCGTTGCCGGCTTCGGGTCGCTCGGGGAACTTCCAGCCTGCTGCTCTGAGGCTGTCCATGCGGGGCGTCTTGCCGTCTGCTCCGGGGTGGTCGTGCGGTGACGTGCTCCCGGTGTCGGGTGGGGTGGGCTTGTCGGTGGTCTCAGGGCCCTTGCCCGGCCCACCGGGGGGATTGTCCACGCCCACGCTCGCAGCCCTTTCACTGGGGGGAGGCGGACCGGTTCCAGGGCATTGGTCGGGCAGCCCGCCAGGCGGAGCCCTTGACGCGCGGGGCTGACATCAGGGCAAAGCCGTGCCCTATGTAATCGCGCACGTGCGAACTTTGCACGTGCCGATATTCCGAGCGCGCCTCCCCGGTGCGCATATCACTGGGGCCGTATGCTGTTTTCCCGTCGATTCGTCAACTCGTCTGGAGCAGCTGGAACGTTGCGGCAACACACGACGAATCATTCAAGTGTTTCGATGATGTCGCTTTCGGGGCGAGATGGGTGGTCTGGGGCACCCGGGGAACAGGGCAATGGCCCGCCGTGTCCGAAAGTGTGAACCGGTGGACGGATGCCTTACAGAGGGCCGAGCAGGGTGCGAGGGTCGACGTCGAGTTCCAGTGCCGCCAGGGTGTCCAGCAGTTGTCGTTCCTCGTACCGGAAGTGGGACTCCATGATGGCCGCGAGCCCGTCCAGGTGGGAGGCCAGGACGTCGGGGGGTCCGCCTGTCGACAGCGCATGGTCGAACTGCGTCAGCAGGGAGGCGATCAACTCGTGGTCCTGCTGGAGCTTGGTGATCACGGGACGCAGCTCGGGATGGCGCGCCGCCAGTTCGGGGAACAGTGCGGCGTCCTCGCTGAGGTGATGGCCCTCCAGCGCGGCACAGAACCCTTTGCAGTACAGCAATAGATCGCTGCCCGCCGATGCGGCCTCGGCGCTGTCGCCGGCATCGAGTGCCCGGCGTGCGAGGTGCAGCGCTTGGCGCAGCCGCTGGTGTGCGGCCGCCAGTTCACGATTCCAGGCGATCAGCCTGTTCTGGCCCTCACTCACCGGTGCGGGCGCGGGGAAGGGTCATGGTGACCACCTTCCAGATCCGGCGCCTCCATGCCTGACGCGGTCCGTCACCGGCACGCGACGCTGCCCCTCACCATATCGATCACATGTCATCACGGCGACGACGCTTGGCGTACGGGAAATGCCGCCGCCCGGCTGCGCTGCATGCGTGATGTCTTGGCTCTAGGGCCCGGGGCGCGAACCTCGCACGTGCGGAGATAGGACGTAGGACGCGTGCTTGTGCTGAATCCCCTGCGGGGGCCGGGTGAGCGCTGATTCTCCGTGCTCGGATATCGACTCAATGTGACGATGTGCCTGCGGACAGAGGAGAGATCCGTCAGACCGCAACTCTGAAGTCCATCACGAGCCGAGGTGTTCCGATGTCCCCGACAATGCTTCCGGCAGCACAGCCGGCGCCGCTGCGGTGGCGGCGCTCCTTCCCGGGTGGGCCCGAGCAGGCCCGTGCCGTCCGGCGGTTCGTCGGCTGCCTGCTGGCAGGCTGCCCCTACTTGGACGACGTGCTACTTGCCGCCGACGAACTGGTCGTCAATGCGCTGCGGCACACCAAGTCCGGACAGGACGGCGGCTCGTTCACCGTCGAGATCGTCCAGGACGGCGGACTGGTCGCGGTGTCGGTCGCCGACCAAGGCGGCCCCGGCGAACCCGTTGCGCTGGATGCGGGGGAGCTGGCCGAGTCCGGCCGAGGCCTGCGGACCATCTCGCTCACCGCCGCGAGCTGGGGATGGCACGGCAACGACGAGGGCCGCACGGTCACCGCTGTTTTCGCGGGGGAGTGGGCCGCGTGACCGAGCCCGTCTTCTGGACGCACGACCAGGTCCACCAGCGCGTCCACGCCGCGATGACCGCCGCGATGCGCGCCGATCCCCACTCCATCGACGCCGCCCTCGTCCAGGCCGGAAGCCTCGACCGCTCCAGCCGGGAGTTCGTCGCCCAGGCGCGCCGCCTTGTGCTGGCCTGCACCGCCGCACTGACCTGCGTGCTGTCGGCGCACCGCCCGGGCGTGGGCCCGCACGGCGAACCAGTCTGCCGCGGCTGCGGGACGAGCGAGTGCCGTACGTTGCGCGGCCTCGCGCACGTCCTCGCCGCCTACAGCGTCCGCCCGGCATTGGTCGACCGGGCCGAGGCCTGGCGCCGCGCGGACGCGTACTTCTGGCGTGACGGCCGCCCCGTCCCGCTGACCATCGAGGACTTCACGGACGGCTTCGTCGCCCGCCCCGCCGAGGACCTCGGCGACGACCCAACCCCGCTACTGGTCATCGATCGCCACACGGGCGCGCTGAGCCGCTGGCCCTCCATGCCCCTCGAACTCCTCGCCTGCGAATACACCCGCTACCGCGCAGGACTGTAGACAGTCTCTCCCCGCATGGAGGACGACCCGCTTCAACGTCCGCCACCGCGCCGCGCTTGGCCTCGCCGATCTCGTGCTGTGCGGCGCGCCCGACGAGCTCGGTGACGAGCCGCCGTCTGCATGGACGGGCTGGTGCTGGTGATGTGGCGAGCCCTCGAACCTTGCTGGGGCGCTACGCCAGACCGCTGCCTCTGCGCGGCGCTGACCTGCGGCCCGTCACCCCCCGAAGGGCCTTCCGAGAACACAGGCCTGCTATCTCTGACCGCCTACGCGCGCCTTCCGGTGGCCGCGGCGATGCCCGGCAGCGTGTCCCTTACGCCATTCTTGTGGGCGTGAGCGCTGCTGAGAGGAGATGGCATGATGCCGCCGCACTGTTTTCTCTGCGAACGGTCGCTTCGGGGAGGGGATCCGGCCTCATCCTTCACGGCCGTCCGGTTCGGGATCAACGCTCAGGAGGAGGCGCTCGAACAGGAGCGGGATCGGGAGGGGTGGGTCGGCCATCCATCCTGGGTGGCCTGGTTCTGTGATGAGCACACCGCGCTGGCCGAGGAGCATTCGCATCTCCATTGGACTGAGGCCTTCGAGTTGCTGCGGCAGCATCGGAGGCCGTCCGGTCCAGTGCGGTGACCGTGGCCCGATCCGGGCCGCCGGGGCCAACGGGTCGCTGCTGAGATCGCCGTGCAGTGTGACCGGCGGTGTTCGCGGGTCATCTTGGGTGCGCCGTGTGTTTGTTTGCCAGACATGGCGAAAAATCGGTTGTGAGCGACTGACTGTGCGATGTCGGAATTAGGGAGTGCGCAGGTCGTCGGGGCGCGTCAGTTGGGTTGTCCTCGTGGCGCGGCAGGGCTGATGCTAGGGGAATGACCGCCGAGCCCCCTGTCACGGATCCCCACGTTTGGGAACGGTTCTTAGAAGGTCTTCGAGAACTGGCCAGGACACTTGTAGGCGAGTACGAAAGCGCGGATGGACCGGGGGGCGGTGCGGTCGGCCCCCATCCCGGCGGCTCATGTCCGTCGATACACCGGGTCGCTCGGCAGGCGGCGCTGCTCGCGGAGTCTGATTCCCATGATTTCCATCAGGCGGCCTTGGCGATCGCCGGGCACCGTTGCGGCTCGCCCCATGGCGCCTGGACGAGGTTGATCTCGGGCTGCCAGATCTACCAGTTCTCTGATCAGGGCCGCCGAGCCTCCTGGGAGGGCAGCATGCGGCTGTGGCTCGATGCGCCGGAACCGGGAGCGCCCAGCCCCGAGCCCCGCGCTTCGCACGATGACAGACCCGGCCTGCGGGATAGCAGTCCGTACCCTCCAGCACCTCCTGGGCCTGCCGACGGTATCGATGCTGCTCGGTCGGCACCGGAGTTCCTTGAGCATGCGCTGCACCTGGTTACGTACATCACCGCGGCCGCCGTGGGAGGGATCATCGGCAACCGGGCCGACGCTGGATTGGTCGGTGCCGTGAGGAGGATGTTTCGCGCGCTGCGTGAACGCTTCGGCCGTGCGGCGCCGGTCACCGAAGAGAGGGCCTTCGAGCTGGCGCGGGCCGAAGTCGTCAGGACGGGCCACGCGGAGCACACGATCACTCTCCTCGGTATCGAGCGGGAGTCCGGCTGCTGGCTCGTCCATGTCCGTGCCCTGCACGCGACCGGCGCAATGGATCGGATGCGGGTGAGGGTTCCTTTCGACGCCGCCGCCGCGCCGAGCGTCCTCGTCGTCGATCCCAGGATTCCCTGACCGCCGGCGGAGTCCGGCAGCCCGGGCACGCCGCGAGAGAGGTCAGGTCGGGCGGTGGCCGGGGGCTCTCGGGGGCCATTCGGTTCGGTCGAACATCAGGTAGAGGCCGCCGAGCCATACGAGGTCGGGCTTCGGCACCACGCGGACCGAGACCGGGACGCCTCCGGTCCGGCGGGTCGGGAACTCGCCCGGCGGCGCGGAGCGGGACAGGTAGGCGAGGCCCTGCCGCAGAAATGCGCGCGGTCCCGGGTCGAGGTGGCCGGCCCACGGCGGTTCGGTCTCGTCGCGCAGCCAGGCGTAGCAGGCCATCGCGTAGCCGAATTCGCGCTCCGTCAGATACCCGAGCCGCGAATAGCCGTCGTTGCGGGCCGCGTTCAGGGTGCGTTCGTCCAGATCGCCCAGGGGTTGAACGGAGAAGCCGCGGGTCGTCTCGCCGAATCTCAGTGCGGCGTTGGTGCTGAAGACGCCGAATCCGAAATAGACGGTGAGGAGGTCGGTGAGCCGCTCGTGGTCCTTGCGCTCGGTGGTGATCCGCTCCTCGCCCAGGAGGCGGACATGGCACAGTTCGTGTGCGATCACGGCGATCAGGTAGGCGGCGTCGGACGCCTCCGTCACGTCCAGGCCGATGACGGCGCGGCCGTCCTTCACGTAGTAGTGCCCGACCGCGCGCTTGCCTTCCTGGGCCGCCGCGTCCTCGTCCGACCGGTCGAACAGCTCCACCGTGAGCTCGGACCGGTCGATCTCCATCAACTCGCACGTCTTCGCGACCACGTCGTCGACCTGTTCCGGTGTGCCGGTATAGCCGGCAGACCGCAGATCCGACCGGGGCAGGACGATCGGCCGCGTCAGCGGGTCGCGGCCGAACTCCTGGACGAACCAGGTGATCGACGCCTCGATCCACGCCTGGTGCGCGACGCCGACCGGGCACTCGGTGCTGACCGCCGGAGACCAGGGCGGGGGCGCTTCGCGTTCCTTGTTCATAGGGCTTCCTGACAGTCGTCTTCACGCGGCTCCGTTCATGCGGAGCCGCCGCGGAAAGCGGCGGAGGACAGCGGGGTGGAACGGTGTTCCTGCCCAGTTCATTCGGATGCTCATCCGTGGGGCCGGGGTCGGCCGTGCCCAATTTTTTACCACGCGCGTTGAGCCCATCGCCCACATTGGCCGTAAATGGCCTGGCGGACGTTATAGGAATGGCGTTGTTCGAAAGGCGGACGACCGTGTCTCGACTGTCCGTGCGGCTGACGTGCGAATCCTGCACGTGCGCGACACGAGCGCGCGAACCCCGCCCGCACCGGCCCCTCCGGCCGGATCGCGTCTGCGGACGCCCGAACTGGCCTTTTCCGGCCGTGTGAGCCCGTAGCCCTCGTCTCGATCACGAGGCTCTTGGACGATTGCAGCGTGGGGCCGTCTCGGCGCGGCATCCGGCATTAATGATCACGGCTCCAATGCGGATAGTGGAGGAATGCATGGGTGAACTCGGGCTCGCTGAGACCATCGCCGCCCTCCGCGCCGAGCTGGTGGAGGCGCTGGAGGCCGGGAAGGAAGCGGAGTTCGGTTTCGAGGTGGGCCAGATCCAGCTCGAGTTCCACGTCGGCGTCACGCGCCAGGGCGGGGCGTCCGGCAAGGCGAAATTCTGGGTCCTCGAACTGGGCGGCGACGGCTCCTACCGGCGGGAGGAGATCCAGCGCGTCACGGTCACCCTGGAACCGCCGGTCGACGACGACGGCCGTCCGATCAAGGTGACCCGCGGCCTCCGCACGAAGCCCTGAGATGTCCGGACTCACGGCTCGCGCGGTCGAGATTCTGCGTTACGGCCCGACGGACGGGTGGCATGTGGGGTCCGGCTACCTGGTCGGGCGACGGTGGGTGCTGACGGCGGCGCACAACGTCGTGGACGCCGAGACCCTGCTCGTCCGGCGGGTGGACGGGACCGAGCATCCGGCCGAAGCGGTCGCGGTGGACGAGGCCCGCGACCTCGCCATGCTCGCGGTGACCGGAGACTTCGCACCGGACGACCTGCCGCCGGTCAGGTTCGCCCGTGTCGACCGCTCGCGGACGGGGGAGGTCGGCCCGTGCTGGGCGACCGGCTTCCCCAGGTGGAAGGAGCGGAGGCTGGAGTCGGCCGACGTCCGCCAGCGCGACAGCGCTCAGCTGAAAGGCGTCATCCCCACCGGGTCGAACCTGCGCACGAACCTGCTGGAACTGCGCGTCTCCTCCATGCCCCGTTCGGCCGGCGGGCGCGGCGTGAGCGAGTGGCAGGGAATGTCCGGGAGCGTGGTGCTCGCCCAGGACGGCTCTGACGAGTTCGCCGTCGGCGTGGTGACAGAGCATCACGTCCCCGAGGGGGTGTCCGTGCTCACCGTCGCCCCATTCGACACCTGGGCCGACACGATGCGGGACACACCCTGGGGCCGGGAACTCGGGTTAGGGAGCCTCGTCCGCCTCCCGCGCCCGCCGGGCCCCCGTCCGTCCTCCTCCGGGCACGTGAACCTGCGCCGGTCGCTCCCGGACTTCACGGACCGGGACGAGGTGGTCGCGAAGGCAAGGACCCTGCTCACCGAGCGGCTGACCGAGACGTGTCCGCTGGTCGTCCTGCACGGTATGGCCGGGGTAGGGAAGACCGAACTGGCCAACGAACTCGCCCATAGGCTCGCCCCTACCTTCACTCATGCGCGCATCCGTGTGGACGTGGCCGCGACCGCCACCGCCGACGCCGCCATGGTGGAGGTCCTGGCCGCCTTCGGCTTGCACGGCGACAGGCTCCCGCGCGATCCCGGGCAGCGCCGGCGCGAGTTCCAGAAGCGGTTGAGGCAGGGGCCCAGCCTGCTGCTCCTCGACAACGTGTCCGAGGCGCGGCAGGCCGCCCCGCTGCTGCCCGAGACGCCCGGGACGGCCGTGATCGTGACCAGCCGGACCACGCTGGCCTCGCTGGACGGCGCCGACCGGCTTCGGCTCGACCCCCTGCCCGATCCCGAGGGGCTCCGGCTGTTCGAACGGATCGTCGGCGCCGACGTGGTGGAACGCGACCGCACGTCCGTCCGGGAAATCGTCGTACTGCTCGCCGGACTCCCATTGGCCATTCGCATCGCCGCCGCGCACCTTGTGATGAGGCGCACGTCTCCTGCGCGCTATCTGTCCCGGCTCCAGGACGAGACCAGGCGTATTTCCCGCCTTCAAGGTGAAGATAGGGGAGTGCGCAGCAGTTTCGAACTCAGCTACCGTTCGCTGCGGCCGGAAACGGCGAGGCTCTTCCGCCGTCTCGGCGTTCTGGCGGGCCGCGATTTCACCGCCGAACTGGTCGCGCGCACCGGTGACGTGGACGACGAGGACGCCGAGCGCATGCTCGGAGAACTCACGGACCGGCATCTGGTCGAGGTCGCCGGAGAGGACCGCTATCGCCTCCACGACCTGCTCCGGCTCTATGCCAGGGAACGCATGGAGGCAGAGGAGTCCGACTCCGCGCGGCAGGAGGCGTTCCGGCGCTCCTTGGACTGGTACGGGGACGTCCTGCACGAATGGATGTCGCGGCCCGGCGCCCACGAGCAGCCTCCGGCCGATGCGATCGCCTGGTTCGCGGACGAGTCCCTGAACGTGCAGGCGAGCCTTCGGGCCGCCGCGGAAGCGGGCGAGGACCGGCTCGTCGTCCGGATCGCGGAGTCGCTCTACGGCCTGTTCTTCTACCGGGCGCACTGGGAGGGGATGGAGGCGATCAAGGCTCTCGCCGTCCAGTCGGCGCGGCGCGTGGGCGACGCCCCGGCCGAACTCGGCTCGCTGATCCACCTGGCCGAGGCGCGCCGGCTCCTCGGGCGCGGGACGGAGGCGCCGCCGCTCTACGAACGTGCGCTTGAGGTCGTCCGCACCATGGACGACCCGGGCAAGGAGGCGTGGGTGCTGGTCCACTTCGGCGACTTCCAGTGCGACCTCGACCAGGCCGAGCGGGCCCTCGACCGCTATGCCGAGGCGCAGGCGATCTACCGGAGCCGGGACGACGCGGCGGGCGAGATCTGGCTGGCCGCGCACATCGCCGACGCGTACCGCCAGCTCGACCGGCACGCGGACGCCGCCCGCGTCCTGGAGCAGGCGATGGCCGTCAGCGAGCGCCGAGGCGACCGCGACGAGGTCGTCTGGTGCGCCTGGCACCTGGCGCTGGCCTACGAGGGCCTCGGCCGCTTCGCCGACGCCGAGGCGGTGCTCCGGCCGGCGGTCGCCTTCCACCGGGAGATTGAGAACAAGGCCGGTCTGGCGACCATGCTGAGCATCCTGGGCAGCGTCCACCGCCATGCCGGACGCCCGTCCGATGCCCGGCGGGCCTACTCCGAGGCGCTCGACCTCCTCGTTGAAATCGACGCTCCCACGCGGGCCGCCGAGGTGCGGCAGATCCTGGCGGACCTCGCCGAAGAGGACTGACACCACTCACGACAGCACCGCCTGCGGGAGAATTGCCGGGGTTCTTGTTATCTCTGGTGGTTTCGGAGGTCTCCAGAGGGATCGGCCGGTACTCGCTGGAGGACGAGGATGCGTGTGGGCACGGATGTGGAGGTGCTGGTCCGGGCGGCGCAGGACGGGGACGCCGACGCCCGGGAGCGGCTGGTCACGGAGCATCTGCCGCTGCTGTACAACGTGGTCGGCTGGGCGCTCGGCGGCCACGCCGACGTGGACGACGTCGTCCAGGAGTCGGTGCTGCGCGCTCTGGGCGGCCTCGGCGGGCTGCGGGAGCCGGCGCGGTTCCGGTCCTGGCTCGTGTCCATCGCCATGAACCAGGTGCGCCGCCGCTGGTCGTCGCAGCGCGGCAGGACGCCGGTGGACCCGCAGGCCATGGCCGGGCTGGCGGGCGCCGAGGACGACTTCGCCGGACTGGCCGTCCTGCGGCTGGAGCTCTCGGAGCAGCGCCGGGAGGTCGCCGAGGCGACGCGGTGGCTGGACCCGGACGAGCGCGAACTGCTCGCGCTGTGGTGGCTGGAGGCCTCGGGGCACCTCACCCGCAAGGAGCTGGCGGACGGTCTCGGGCTGTCGGCCCCGCACGCCGCCGTCCGAGTGCAGCGGATGAAGAAGCAGCTCGCGACGTGCCGCGCCGTCGTCCGGGCGGTGGGCGGGCGGCGCTGCGACGCGCTCGGCCCCGTCCTCGACGGCTGGGACGGGCGGCCGTCCCCGCTGTGGCGCAAGCGGATCGCGAAGCACATCCGGGGATGCCGCTCATGCGCCGCCCGCGAACGCGACCTCGTCCCGCCCGAGGCTCTGCTGGCGGGACTGGTCATGGTGCCGATGCCCGCGGAGTCCCCGCTGCACGCCGTGCTGAGCGGTGCGAAGGCGTCGGCGGGCGCGGGGAAGGCCTCGCTCGTCCTCGGGAAGGGATCGGCCGCCTTGGCGGGGGCGGCCGCGGTCGGCGCCGTCGCGGCGGTCGTCTACTGGAGCCTGCCGAGCGAGCCTCCTCGCCGCGCGCCCGATCCCGCGGCGCCCGTCCAGCGGACGCCGTCGCGGACGCCGGAGCCCGCCCCCCGGACCGCGGCGGACAAGGACCGCGTCGCGCCGCGCCCCACCCCGGCCACCGTCGAGCAGCGGGTCGTTAAGCTGGTCAACGCGGAAAGGGCCCGGGCGGGGTGCCGGGCGCTGCGCGTCTCGCCCGCCCTGCACCGGGCCGCGCAGCGGCACTCCGCGGACATGGCGTCCCGCCGCGTCCTCGACCACCAGGGCGCCGGCGGCGACGACCCCGGGCAGCGGATCACCGCCGCCGGGTTCCGCTGGAGCGCGTGGGCGGAGAACATCGCGCAGGGCCAGGCGACCCCGCCCGCCGTCGTGGACGGCTGGATGAACAGCGCGGGGCACCGGGCCAACATCCTGAACTGCGGGTTCACGATGGTCGGGATCGGGGTCGTGCAGGGCCCCGGCGGACCCTGGTGGACGCAGGTGTTCGCGACGCCTCGCTGACCGGCACAGGAAGGGGACGTAGTGGGCGCTGACGAGGAGTTCGTCTGGGACGAGTTCTGGGTCAACATCGGACCTGTGTGGCGACGCATTCTCGGCGGCTCCGACACCGAGGACCCGCCGCCCGCCGAGCCGATCCTGCGCCGACGCCGGCTCACCACCGACTACGAGTGGGTGGGGACGTTCGAGCCCGTCCGGTGGCTGACCTCCGTCACCGAGGCCCTGCTGTGGGACGAGAACGGCATGGACCTCGGACCGCTGGCCGGACGCTCATGGGACCTCCTCCAACTCGCCGGCCCCGCCTCCAACGTGGACTTGGGCCAGCTCAACGGGACGCCTGTCCGCCGTCTCATCCTGTCGAACATCGACGTCGTAGACCTGGCCGACCTTCGCGGCATCGCGGGCCTGGAGTCCCTCACGCTCGCCCACGGTGACTTCGGACCGCTGCCGCCGCTAGAGGGACTCACCGAACTCGTTCTGTACGCGGAGGGCGAGGCGGATCTCTCCACCGCCCGCAACCCCGGCCTCCGCGTAGTCCGACACGACGCCATCTACCTCCCGCCCTTCGGCCCCGACGATGTGGGCGCCTAGAGGACAGCGGCAGGCGCTTAGTCGATGGTGCGTTTGGTCATTCCTTCGGCGTCTGGGTCGATGCCCCAGGTGAAGATGGTGTGGGGGTGGATGCGGATTATGTCGCCGCTGAAGTGGGAGCCTTCCGCTACCTTCTCTACGGCGGTCTCGGCGCGGCCGCGGATCTCGATGCCTCGCACGCGCCACGGGTCGACGGAGGCCAGGTCGTCGACGACGAAGGCGACCTGGTCGTTGTGGCGCAGGTTGCGGTATTTGCGGGACGCGGCGAGGTTCCAGCCGCGGATGTCGATCGTGCCGGTCTCGGCGTTGTAGGCGAACCCGACCGGGTTGTTCTGCGGGTCGCCCTTGGGGCCGACGGTGGCCAGGCGGCCGAGCCGCTGGGTGGACAGGTACTCGCGTTCGTGGTCGGTGAGGCTCATACCGTCCAGGCTGCAACCTCAACCATGGTCGAGGTCAAGCGAGGCGAGGACGCTCCGGAGGCGGGGCGACATCTCGTCCGGGAGCGCGTCGAGGGGGCACCAGCGGGCCTCCAGGATCTCGGCCGCGTCGAGGTCGAGGCGCCCGCCGACGACCCGGGCCTCGTAGTAGGCCTCGACCCGGTGCCGGAAGCCGCTCGCGACGTGGAGCGGCGGCGCGGTGACCTCGACCTCCAGTGCCGTCTCCTCCCGGACCTCGCGGACGACCCCGTCTTCGAGCCGCTCGCCGGCGTTGACGTATCCGCCGGGCAGGCCCCAGGCGCGGTACGGGGGCCACAGCCGGTGGCGGAGCAGCAGGATCCGGCCCTGCTCGTCCCGGACGATCCCGCCCGCGTACACCAGGAACGTCCGGTGCCGGAACCGTGCGAGGCGCCACTGCGCGGGTCCGCTCAGCCGCCTCCACACCGGCGCGGCCACGGCCCCCAAGCGCGCCCGCGCGCCGAACCGGATCTTCATTTCCGCGATGCTAGTGAAGCCCATCCGCCATCGCGACGTCGGCGCACTCATACTGCGCGTGCATGCCTCCGGTGCTTCACCGTGCGGGCGTGCCTGGCGCGTCCGTGGGGAACTCCTCGATGCCGAGGACCCGCAGCAGTTCCAAACGTTCGCGGGTCTCGGCGTCGGCCGGGGTGAGCACCAGCAGCTGCTGCCCCTGGTCGGGAGTGACCAGGGTCTCGCAGTCCATCAGCATCCGGCCCACGCGCGGGTGCAGGATGGTCTTGCGGTCGGTGCGCCGGACCGTGACCTCGTGCTCGGCCCAGAGGCGGCGGAAGTCGGCGCTGGCGGCCTCCAACCTGTCGATGAGTCCGGCGACCGCGGGGTCGCCGGACCGGCGGCCGGCGGTCGCGCGCAGGTCGGCCACGATATGGCGGGCCTGATGCTCCTGCTCCTCGGGCGGGCAGACGGCCCGGAGGGCCGGATCGGTGAACCACCGGTACGCGACGTAGCGCCGGTCGCCGGAGAAGCGGGTGTGGTCGCCCATCAGCAGAACGGCCGCCCGGTTCTGGGCCAGGACCTCGCCCAGGTCCGACAGCACCAGGGCCGGGGTGTCGCCGAGCAGGTCGAGCATGCGCACCAGGCCGGCGCGGGCCAGGCGGGCCACCCCGTCGGCGGGCGGGGGACGGTGGCCGGCCAGGTGGAACAGGTGGTCGCGCTCGTCGTCGGACAGGCGCAGCGCCCGGGCCAGTGCTCCGAGCAACTGGACCGAGGGCCGGCTGCTGCGGCCCTGCTCCAGCCGCACGACATAGTCCACCGACATGCCGGCGAGCATCGCCACCTCTTCGCGGCGCAGGCCGGTTGTGCGGCGGCGCGGACCGTCGTCGAGGCCCACCTCGGCCGGGCGGATCGCCTCGCGGCGGCGGCGCAGGAAGTCGGCGAGCTGGTCGCGTTGCATGGCCCCATGGTCCCTCGCGGCCGCGCGCCCATCCAGGGAGCGGCTCTCCCACGATGAACGCTCCGCTTCTCTGCGTCCCGGCGCGGACGCAGGGTTGGAGACGACGACGAGAACGAGGAGAACGTGATGCAGAGTCGAACCTTGGGCCGTACCGGACCGGTCACCTCCGTGCTGGGGCTGGGGGCGATGGCCATGTCGGGCGCTTACGGGGTGGCCGACCGCGCCGAGAGCATCGCCACCGTGCACGCCGCGCTGGAGGGCGGCGTCACGCTGATCGACACCGCCGACTTCTACGGCATGGGCCACAACGAGCTGCTGCTGGCCGAGGCGCTGCGCGGCCGGGACCGGGACGGCTACGTGCTGAGCGTCAAGTTCGGCATGCTGCGGGGGCCGGGCTCCCAGTTCGGCGGGCAGGACGGCCGTCCGGAGGCGGTGAAGAACTTCCTGGCCTACTCGCTGACCCGGCTGGGCACCGACCACATCGACATCTACCGTCCCGCACGGCTGGACCCGGCGGTGCCGATCGAGGACACGGTGGGCGCGGTCAAGGAGATGATCGACGCCGGGTACGTGCGGCACCTGGGGCTGTCGGAGGTGGACGCGGCGACGATCCGCCGGGCGCACGCCGTGCACCCGGTCGCCGACCTGCAGATCGAGTACTCGCTGATCTCCCGCGCGGTGGAGGCGGACGTGCTGCCCGCGCTGCGGGAGCTCGGCATCGGCCTGACCGCCTACGGCGTCCTCGGCCGCGGCCTCATCTCCGGCCACTGGAACGCCGGCCGCACCCCCGCCCCCGGCGACAGCCGCGGCTTCAGCCCGCGATTCGCCGACGGGAACCTGGAGCACAACCTCGCCCTGGTGGAGTCGCTGCGACGGGTGGCCGAGGCCAAGGGGTGCACCGTCGCCCAGCTGGCCATCGCCTGGGTGGCCGCACAGGGCGCCGACATCGTGCCGCTGGTCGGCGCCCGCACGCGCGAGCGGCTGGCTGAGGCGCTGCCCGCGGCAGAGCTGGACCTCACCGCCGACGACCTCGCCGAGATCGGGAAGGCGGTGCCGCCGGGCGCGGCCCGCGGTGACCGGTACCCGTCCGCGTTCATGTCCGGCCTCGGCGTGGGCAACTGAGTCCGGCCCTCCGGTGGGACTCCGGCCCCGCGGGCGGCCTCCCGCGGGGCGGGGGAGGGGTGTGACCCTTGCCACATCGGGCCGGATCAGGGATCTTCGGCGCCCCGCCGGTTCGTCCCACAGAAAAGCCAAGTCCGCAGATCGGGGGCGATGTGACCACGACCGCCATGGAACGGACCGGGACGGACGCCGACGCGGCCTCCGCGACCCGGCGACGCGCGCACGTCCGCCTGCTCCGCAAGATCGGCGTCGCGGTCGCCGGCACCGCCCTGATCGTGGCGGGTGTCGCCATGCTCGTGCTGCCCGGCCCCGGCATCGTCGCGATCCTCGCCGGGCTCGGCCTCCTCGGCACCGAGTTCCCGACCGCGCGCCGCATCAGCACCCGCGTGAACGGCTACGCGCGCGCGGCGTGGCACGGGATCAGGGACGGCGCGTCCCGGCTCAGGCGAAGGGGCTGAGCCCGCGCCGTTTGGCGTGCAGGACGGCCGCCAAGGTGAAGGAGTCGGTGATCTCTCCCTGCTCCAGCATGAGGTCGAGCCGCTCGGGGGTGACGGGTTCGATGAGGTCGATGCCCTCCTCGCGCAGGGAGAGGTCGGGCTCGCCGACCGCCGCCCAGAACAGCCCAACCTTGCTCGCGGCGATGCCGGTGTCGGCGTAGACGTCGCCGAGGAACTCGATCGACGACGGCGATGCGCCGATCTCCTCCTCGACCTCCCGGCGCGCCGTGCGTTCGGGGGAGTCGCCTGGTTCGGGGAATCCGCGCGGTATCTCCCAATGCCACTGGCGCGTCGAATGCCGGAAATGGCGCAGCAGGACGATCCGGCCGTCGTGGACCGGGAGCACGGCCGCCCCGCCGTGCCCGCCCGAATGCAGGGCACGGAGGTAGCCGCCGACCCGTCCGTCCTTGAAAGCGACGGGATCGCGCAGCAGCGTGAGGTAGGGGTCGCTGTAGCAGACGCCGTACGGGCCGCCCTCGGAAGGGCATTCCTCCAGGATCACGCTCCACGCGCCGGGCGGGTTGACGAAAAGGGCGGGCCGGCTCTCCCGGAGCCGTTCGTAGTCATCGAAGGAAGCGGTCATTCGCCCTCGTTCGACAGGTCCGCGCCGTCATCGCCGGGCCTGCGCGCCACGGCCTGCCTGGACAGGAATTCGAGCAGTTTCCTCGCCTCCCGGTACGGGTCTTCCATCCGCAGGTCCATCAGTTGCGCCGTGGTCTCGATCCGGTGCCGCGACTTGTTCGCCAGGAACCTGCCCAGCCCGAGGCGGAGCGTAACCCGCGCCAGCCGGGTTCCGGCGAGGCCGGCGACCTCCCCGATGACGTCGTAGCCGATTCCCCCGTCCGGGAGGTAGAGGACGTTCACGGTCAGCGCGCCGATGTCGATGGCGATCTCGGTGAGGCCGCCGAAACGTCCTCCGGAACGGTCGTTGCGGACCTCCTCCGCCTTGTTGAGCATCGTGAGGTAGGTCCGGCTGATCTCGACGACGCCCGTGGCCGGATCGGCGAGCGCGTCGATGGAGGGAGTGTTGATGAGGCGGGCGAGCGCCGTCTTGTAGGCATGCCATTCCGGCTGGTTGCGGACCCGCCAGATGTCGGCCAGCGAGAGCCGGTCGAGCGTCGGGACCGCTTCCAGCAGCGCCTGGACGTCCTCGAACGCCAGGTTCCGCAGGAGCCGGATCAGCTCTTCGGCATCGGTCGACTCGGGGCCCGCGCCGTCGCGGCGGCGGCGGACCTGGGAGAGGCCTTCCTGCAGCGCGGTGCGCCGGAGCGAATTGCTCGGCGTCAGCGCGAAGACGTCGACCGCGTCGGCGAGATTGGTCGCGTACTTCAGGTCGATCAGCTGCTTCACGACGGGCATGTGCGGCAGGCCGGCGTCGTACTGGCGCCGTGCCACGTCCCCGCCCTCTCCGACGACGAACTTCTCGTAGAGCCGCTGGCGCACCACGGGCCGCCCGGCGGCCAACTCGTCGTAGGCCCACCGCCCGACTTCCCTGAGCCGGTCCAAGGCGGCCTGGGCCTCCTCTTCGCCGAGGCCGAAGTCGCGCTGGACGGCCGGCGCCCTGAAATGGACGAAGCTCGTCAGGAACTCGCCGTAGGCCCGGTTCATCTCCTCGGCGAGCGCGGTGTTCTCAGTGTCGTCCCACGACAGGCGAAGGCACGACATCATGGTGCTCTCCGCCATCCTGCGCCACGCGTCGATCCCCTCGGCCACCTGGAAATCCGGATCGGCCGCGGGAACCGGATGGTCCTCCAGCAGGAGCATCGGGATGATCACGCCGCTTCCCAGCATCTCGCGGAAGGCGTCGCGGTCGGGCCCCTTCTTCGCGTAATCCCGGTAGACCTGCGGAGCGTTGTAGAGGAACGCGCGGTTGACGAGCACTTTCTCGGCGTTCAGCAGCGCCCGCAGGTATTCGCGCCTGGACTTGCGCGCCTGCTCCTGCAACGCCCCATCGCTGACCCGGCCTTCCTGGAGCACGCGCGCCAGCAGATCGCGGTCGAACCACTGGTTGTCGAGCGACTGGGGGACCGCCGTGATCGTCTGCCGCAGATCCGCGGAGATCAAACGGGTGAAGCTGACGTCACCGGTATGCGTGACCGACATCCGTGCCCCCTCGCCGCCGAACCGCCCGACCATTGCGGCCTATCACCTTAAGGCGAACGCGCCTTGGGCGCTCCGGGACCCCTGCGGTGGCCGACCGCGGCCACGCCGTCACGCGTGTTTCCATTTGGACGCCGGCCCTCCGCAACGGGTTCCCGGTGCTGCGATTCCCGAACCCGCCCGGCCGTGGATCTCCCGATAAAGACCGTCTCAGAAAGGCGGAACCGACCGTCGGATCGCCGATCGGCTTCTGCGGTCGCTGCGGTGGCCTCCCCTGAGTGAAAGGAGAAAAGTGATCTTCCGCATGGGGGAGGAGCGGTCGGTCTGACGGTGCCTCGTTCGCGGTGGGAACGGTGGTCGCGCCTCCGCTCCTGACTGCGCCCCCGCGGGGAGGATGAGGTGGTTTCGGCGACTCTTCCCGGGTAGGGGCTGCGGGACGAGGCCCCCTGGGTGCTGCTGCGGTGATGAACGAGGGTGGCGCGGGGCGGTGATGCCCGTGGGGCTTGGGGGGTCTCTGGGGGCCGCGGGGTCGGCGGCGGAATTGTTGTTAGGTTTTGTGGTTGACTTCCGCGAAATTTCGGCTATTTCGGATTTCAACGGCGAATCCTGCCAAGCAAAGTTGATCAGTCTGGAGCTTCGGAGAATGGTCCCGCGGGTATAAGACGCGCGACACAATTCGATACGTCGCTCCGGAGTGTGCAGATGCGTCTGACCCGCCCCAGCCTGGTCGCCTTCGGTGCGGCGACCTTCGCCGCCGCCTCGCTGATGTGGCCCGGATCCGCCTCGGCGGCCGGCGCCAACTACGTCGCCCTCGGCGACTCCTACTCGTCCGGCACGGGGGCCGGGAACTACGACCCGAACAGCGGCAGCTGCCAGCGCAGCGCCAACGCCTACCCGAACCTGTGGGCGGCGTCGCACTCCACGTCGTCCTACAAGTTCGTCGCCTGCTCCGGCGCGACGACCACGAGCGTCGCCAGCGGCCAGCTCGGCGCGCTCGACTCCTCGACGACGCTCGTGAGCATCACCGCCGGCGGCAACGACGCCGGGTTCGCCGACGTCATGCAGACGTGCGTGCTGTACTCGACGACCACCTGCCAGAACAGGGTGACGCAGGCCGAGAACTACATGAAGACCACGCTGCCCGGCCAGCTGGACTCCCTGTACGGCAAGATCCGCGCGAAGTCCCCGTCGGCGCGGGTGGTGGTGCTCGGGTACCCGCGCCTGTACATCATCGTCGACTGGTGCGCGGGGATCGGCAACACCAAGCGCACCGCGCTCAACCACGCCGCCGACACCCTCGACGGCGTGCTCTCCGCGGCCGCCGGGCGCGCCGGGTTCACCTGGTCGGACGTCCGGGACGAGTTCGCCGGGCACGAGCTGTGCTCCGGCGACGACTGGCTCAACGCCGTCACGATCCCGATCGGCTCGTCCTACCACCCGACCGCGCTCGGCCACCGCTCCGGCTACCTGCCCGCGTTCACGGGCTCGGCCAGCCTGACCCTCCAGAAGCAGACCTGACCGGCGAGCACCGCGATCGCGCCGGCCATCAGCAGCGCGCTCACCCACACGGGCGAGCGGTAGCCGAGGCCGGCGCCGATCGCGGTGCCGCCCAGCCACGGGCCGAGCGTCCCGCCCACGTTGAACGCCGCCGTGGCGACCCCGCCCGCCAGCGTCGGGGCCGCGGAGCCCTGGTCGAGGACGCGTGAGATCAGCGCCGGGCCCGTCCCGAACGCCAGCATCCCCTGCACGAACACCAGCACGACCACCGCCGCCGGGTTCCCGGCCGTCAGCGCGAGGACGGCCCACCCGGCGGCCAGCGACGTCATGCCCGCCGCGATGAGCGCGGCCGGATGCGCGTCGGCGAGCCGCCCGCCGACGGCGACGCCCGCGAAGGACCCCGCGCCGAAGAGCGCCAGCAGCGCCGGCACCCATGCGGATCCGAGGCCGGTGACGTGCGTGGCGAGCGGCGCCAGGTAGGTGAACGTGCAGAACGTCGCGCCCTGGAACAGCGCGTTGACGGAGAGGGTGAGCAGGAGGCGGCCGTCGGCGAGGGCGCGCAGTTCGCTGCGGGCGCTTCCCACCGACGGGCGCTCCTCCGGGACGGCCCTGGCGATCGCGACGAGGGCGGGCAGCGAGACCAGCGCGACCGCCCAGAAGGCCGCCCGCCAGCCCCACGCCCCGCCGAGCACCGCGCCCGCCGGGACCCCGGCGACGCAGGCGACGGTCACACCGCCGACCACGACGGAGGTCGCGCGGGCGCGGGCGGCGGGGGGCACGAGCGCGGTCGCGGCGGCGAGCGCGACGGCCCAGAACCCGGCGTTCGCGAGGGCGGCGGCGACGCGGGTCGCCAGCAGCACCGCGTAGCTGGTGGTGAGGGCGCCGGCGACGTGGACGGCGACGAAGGCCGTCAGGAACGCCAGCAGCGCGCGGCGGCGCGGCCACCGGCGGGCGAGCAGCGTCATGGACGGCGCGCCGATCACCATGCCGATGGCGAAGGCGGAGGTGAGCAGGCCCGCGGCGGGGATGGACACGCCCAGGTCCGCGGCGATCCCCGGCACGAGGCCGGACAGCATGAATTCGGAGGTGCCCTGGGCGAACACGGCCAGCCCGAGGACGTAGACGGCGAAAGGCAAGGGGAGACTCCCGAGACGAGCGAACAGGTCGGCTGGTCGGGGGGCTGCGCCGGGACGGCCGTCCGGCATCGGGCGCGGACGGCGCGGCGGAGAAAGGAGATCCCTCAAATCAGAGGGCGAAGGCAGCCCGCCTCAGGCGGCCCGCACGCAGGGGAGCCGCCCGGGAGTCAGCGTCTGTCGGACTCGGGGCTGGACATGGTCATGAGGCTAGCAGGGGCCCCGACGCCGCCGTACAGAACATTCTTCTAGTGTGCCAGAATAATGTTCTATGAAGGAGGCCGGACGGGAGCGGATCCTGCGGGCGGCGCTGGAGCTGTTCGGGCGCGACGGGGTCGCTGGGACGACGCTGAGCGGGCTCAGGGCGGCGAGCGGGGTGAGCGTGGGCAGCTTCTACCACCACTTCGCGGGCAAGGAGCAGGTGGCGGAGGCGCTGTTCGTCGAGAGCATCGCGATGTACCAGGACGCCTTCCTCGCCGAGCTGAAGGCCCATGACGGCGCGCGGGAGGCGGTGGCCTCGGTCGTGGCCTTCCACGTGCGGTGGTGCAGGGAGCACCCTGGCCGGGCCCGGTTCATGTTCACGGAACGCCCCGCCGGGAGCGAGGCGCTGGCCGAGCGCAACGGCGCGTTCTTCCGCGAGGTGCGCAGCTGGTGGCGGGTGCAGGCGCGGCACGGCGCGCTGCTGGACGTGGACGCGGTGACCGCGTTCGTCCTCTGGCTCGGCCCCGCGCAGGAACTGTGCCGGCTCTGGCTGAACGGCCAGAGCCCCGAACCGGACGGCCGGCAGGTCGAGTCGCTGAGTGAGGCCGCATGGCGGTCGGTGGGAGGTCCCGATGGTGGTTGACGCCTGGATGCAGCACGGAACGGTGCGGTTCCTGCGGCACGAGATGCTCGACTCGCTCTGGAGGTGGACGGGCCAGAAGCCGCCGACGGAGGAGATCCCGGTCGGTGCGACGGTCGCCGCGATGGACGCCGGGGGAGTGGACGTCGGCCTGATCAGCGCCTGGTACGGGCCGGAGGGCGACCTCGTGAGCAACGACGAGGTCGCGTCGTTCGTCCGGCAGGCTCCCGGCCGGCTCGCCGGAATCGCCTCGGTCGACCTGCGCAAACCCATGGAGGCCGTGCGGGAGCTGAGGCGGTGCGTCCGGGACCTGGGCTTCAAGGGGCTGCGCGTGGTGCCGTGGCTGTGGGAGGTTCCGCCCACCGACCGGCGCTTCTACCCCCTGTTCGCCGAATGCGTGGAGCTGGGCGTCCCCTTCTGCACGCAGGTCGGTCACACGGGCCCCCTGCGTCCGAGCGAGACGGGCCGGCCGATCCCGTACGTCGACCAGGTGGCGCTCGACTTCCCCGAACTCGTCATCGTGGGCGGGCACATCGGCTACCCCTGGACGGAGGAGATGGTCGCGGTGTGCCGCAAGCACCCGAACGTCTACATCGACACGTCCGCCTACACGGTGCGCAGGTACCCGCCGGAACTCGTCCGCTACATGGCCCAGGACCGGCACCACAAGGTCATGTTCGGCACCAACTACCCGATGCTGACCGCCGAGCGGGCGCTCAAGGGCCTGGACGAGCTCGGCCTCGGCGACGTTGCCCGCGAGGCGTTCCTCGCGGGCAACGCCCGCAAGGTCTTCCGCCTTTAATGATCTACAACGTAAAGGTCACCGCCGGAGCGTCCGGCAGGCGAGGAGCCCGAGGGGGACCGGCGCCCAGAACGTGACCGCCCGGAACAGCAGGACGGCGTGCAGGGCCGGGCCGGCGGCGACGCCGAGGGCGGCGAGCGCGGCGACGAGGGCGGCCTCGGTGGAGCCGACGCCGCCCGGCGTCGGGATGGCCGAGCCCGCAGCGGCCCCCACCAGGTACGCGGCGAGGAGGGCCGGCGCGTCGGCCGGCCCGACGGCCGTGCCGGGGATGGCGAGGACGCTGAGGGCGAACGCGACGCCGAGCACGAACGTGGTCCCCGCGGACGCGCCGAGCGTGACCGCCAGGTCGCGCGGGCGGCGGCACAGGTCGGCGAGCCCCGCCGCGGCGCGGCGGGCCGCGGTGGAGCGGACCGCGCGGCGCCCCCACAGCGCGGCCGCCGGCAGCAGCACCCCGCCGGCGATGAGCAGCGGGACGGGCGGCACGAGGTCGGCGGCCCGGGAGGCGTGGTGGCCGAGGGCGTCCAGCATCCGGTCGTTGCCGCCGCCCGGGGCGAGGACGGCGCCGAGCCCGAGGACGGCGGCCATCAGCAGCAGGTCGGCGGGGACGCCGGCCACCTGCAGGACCGCCACGGCGACGGCCGCGCGGGGCAGCGTCAGGCCGCGGCAGACGAGGTAGCGGGTGTTGACGGCGGCGGCGCCGAGGCCGCCCGGCGTCACGCGGTTGGCGGCCGACGCGGTGAACTGCGTCATCGTCGTGCTGACCAGCGGCAGCGGGCGGCCCGCCGCGCCGCGCAGCGCGACCGCGGAGCAGACGTAGTGCAGCAGGGACAGCAGGACCAGGGCCGGCAGGAACCCCCAGCGCATGTGGCCGAGCGCCGCGAGGGCCGGCCGCAGCGGGCCGGCGGTCGCCAGCACGACCGCGGCGAGCAGGGCCGCAAGGAGCCCGGCGACCGCCCAGCGGGCCCGGTGGATCCGCTGGGTGATGGACAGCGTCAGGGCGTCGGCGCCAAGGTCGGGAAGCTTGGCGGACGCCGCGGGGTCGGCGCCGGCGGCGATCGTCTCCACACCTCAGTGTTCGGCTACTCGCCTGAAGCGTATGCGACCTCCCGGCCCCCTCGACAAGAACGTTGCGTGACCTGCGGGCCGCGGGCCCGCAGGTCACGCGGGTTCGTTCAGGCGGTCCAGCCCGGGTCGCGGCCGAGGTAGCGGAGGACGCCCCTATTCAGCAGCGCGCGTTTCCAGGGCCTGTTGTAGTCGCGGGTCTGGACCGGCAACGGCATCGGCCCCACACTGCCGATATGCCGCCGAAGACGCGCCTTCCCAGTAGGGGCAAGCACACCGTCTACGTCGAACACGGGGTCTGGTACGACGCTGGTACGAAGCACATCCACGTCACTATTCCCGGCGCTGACAGTGCACACTGGAGTTACGGGCGTACCTCCCCCCGGTGGAACGTGTACAAGGCGATCTTGCAGGACGCGGGTCGCTGGCCCGACGACGCCCCAGACTGACTGATCTTGCGGGGGGCGCGTGCGCCCGAGCGCTGGGGCGCCGGGCGTCGAGAGTCGACCTCGGTGCGCTGGGCGGAGGCTGAGTGCGGTGATCCGCTGGGCGGGGAGTGCGCCGGGCGGTCCGCGGGGCGGCTCAGGCGGCCGGCTGGTAGCGGTTCTGGCGGGTCTGGGCGCCGATGTAGCGCAGCATGCTGCGCAGGGCCCAGTGGTTGAGCCCGGTGGGCATCATGCGGTAGCCCTGCCGGTTGGCCAGGGCGAGCGCGGCGAACCGGGCCTGGTCGAGGGGGGACCAGGGGATGTCGAAGCGGTCCCGGACGACCTGCGGCAGGCAGCCGAAGGTGATCAGGCGGAGCGGGCGCTCGATCACGAGGCGTCCGGCGCGGTCGAGCCGGGCGCCGCCGACGGGCAGCAGCGTCACGGTGTCGGAGCCGTGCTTGGCGATCTCCAGGGCGCGGGCGGCGGCCGGGGTGAGTTCGAGGGTCCGCGTGCAGACGTGCCAGAACTTGGACTGGAAGGCGGCGTAGTCGGCGGGGACGGGCCGCATGCTGACGCCGTAGCGGGAGTACCAGGTGACGGTCTCGGCGTACATCTGCTCGTGGTCCTCGGCGGTGAGGGTGCCGGGGTGGAAGGTCTCGGCGGCCTTGAAGATCTCCCAGGTGAACGTGGCGTGCGCCCACCAGAACGTCTCGGGTTCGAGGGCGTGGTAGCGGCGGGCGCGCTCGTCGACGCCGCCGATGGCGCGGTGCAGGTCGCGGATGGTGCGGGCGCGGGCGGTCCCGTCCGGGGCGAGGATCGTCGCCCATATCTGCGGGACGGACCGGTGGATCCGGTCGAACGGCGCGTCGAAGAACGCGGAGTGCTCGGTGACGCCGGCGCCGATGCCGGGGTGCATGAGCTGCATCAGGCCGGCGGCGGCGCCGGGGAGCAGGGAGCGCAGGTCGGCGGCGTGGCGCCAGAGGAGCGTGCCGGGGCCGAGCGGGGCGCGGGCGGCCGTGCGGGCGGGCCTGCGGGCGGCGGCGGTGGCGACCGTCGGGGGCGAGGACGGGACGGGCATCGCACCTCCTGCCAGCAACTACTTACTTCCACCGTAGCCGCCGTGAGACAGAAGTCAATCTTTGTCGCACGACCGGTCGGCGGAACGCGCCTGGGGGCGCGCTCCGCCGGTCCACGACGTCGACCGCCGCGGGCCGTGCCGGCCCGCGGCCCGCGGTCAGGCGGTCGCCGGCTTGTAGACGGCGACGGCGCAGGCGCTGCCGAGGCCGATGTTGTGCTGGAGGGCGACGCGGGCGCCGTCCACCTGGCGGGCTCCGGCCTTGCCGCGCAGCTGCCAGGTCAGCTCGGCGCACTGGGCGAGGCCGGTGGCGCCGAGGGGGTGGCCCTTGGAGATGAGGCCGCCGGAGGGGTTGACGACCCACTTGCCGCCGTAGGTGGTGGCCTCGTCGTCGACGAGCTTGTGGCCCTCGCCGACCTCGGCCATGCCGAGCGCCTCGTAGGTGATGAGCTCGTTGGCGCTGAAGCAGTCGTGCAGCTCGATGACGTCGACGTCGTCGATGGACACCTGCGCCTCGTCCATCGCCTTCTCGGCGGCGCGCCGGGAGACGCCGAACCCGACGACCTGGATGGAGGAGTGGTCGGCGAAGCTCTCCTGGGTGTCGCTCGCGATGTGGTGGCCCGCGATCTCGACGGCCTGGTCCCACAGGTCGTGCTGGTCCAGGAACCGCTCGCTGACGACGAGCGCGGCGGCGGCGCCGTCGGAGGTGGGCGAGCACTGGAGCTTGGTCAGCGGGTCGAAGATCATCGTGGCGTTCTTGACGTCGTCGAGGGAGTACTCGGTCTGGAACTGCGCGTAGGGGTTGTTGACCGAGTGCTTGTGGTTCTTCCAGCCGATCCAGGCGTAGTGGTCGGGGGTGGAGCCGTACTTCTCCATGTGCTCGCGGCCGGCGTTGCCGAACATCTGCGGCATGGGCGCCTTGTCCAGCTCCCACTCGCGGCCCGCGGTCATGGACCGCAGGTGGTGGTCGATGATGGTGACCTTGGACTCGCCCATGCCGGCGCCGAGCGAGCCCTTCTTCATCTTCTCCATGCCGAGCGCGAGCGCGCAGTCGGCCAGACCGCCGCGGACGGCCTGGCGGGCGAGGAACAGCGCGCTGGACCCCGTCGCGCACGCGTTCATCACGGTCATGACCGGGATGCCGGTCATGCCGGTCTCGTAGAGGGCGCGCTGGCCCATCGATCCGTACATCGAGCCGGCGTAGGCCATCTCGACGGCGCCGTAGCCGACGCCCGCGTCCTCCAGGGCCTTGCCGACGGCCTCCTTGGCCATGTCGGGGTACTCCCAGTCGCGGGAGCCGGGCTTCTCGAACTTGGTCATGCCCACGCCGACGACGAAGGTGCGGTTGGCCATCGGGTCGCCTCCTGTAACCGAATCCTGTTCGGTCACACCATAACCCGCGGGCCGCCCGGCGGGCGGGGGCGCTCCCGATGTTCGGGACGCCCGGCCGGTCAGGCCGCCATCTCCTCGGCGAGCGCGGCGGCGAACGCGTCGACGTCGTCCTCGGTGGTGTCGAAGGAGCAGACCCAGCGGACCTCGCCGGTCGCCTCGTCCCAGGTGTAGAAGGGGAACCGCTTGCGCAGCCGCTCGGCCGCGTCCTTCGGCATCAGCGCGAACACCGTGTTGGCCTGCACCGCCTGGGTGATCTCGACGCCGGGGACCGCGCGGGCGGCGCTCTCCAGGCGGCGGGCCATCGCGTTGGCGTGGGAGGCGTTGCGCAGCCACAGGTCGCCGTCCAGCAGCGCGATGAGCTGCGCCGACACGTACCGCATCTTGGACGCCAGCTGCATGCTCGACTTGCGCAGGTACGCCAGCCCGCGCACGGCGCCCGGGTTCAGGACGACGATCGCCTCGCCGAGCAGCAGCCCGTTCTTGGTGCCGCCGAACGACAGCACGTCCACGCCGGCGTCGGTGGTGAGGGCGCGCAGCGGCAGGCCGAGGGACGCGGCGGCGTTGGCGATGCGGGCGCCGTCCATGTGGACCGACAGGCCGCGCTCGTGCGCCGCCGCCGCGACGGCCGCCGTCTCGTCCGCGGTGTAGACGGTGCCGAGCTCCGTGCTCTGGGTGATCGACACGACGGCCGGCTCCCGCCGCTGGACGTTCCCGAAGCCCGTCGCGTACCGGTCGACCAGGCCGGGGGTGAGCTTGCCGTCCGGAGCCGGCACCGTGACCAGCTTCAGCCCAGCGATCTTCTCGGACGCGCCGCACTCGTCGGTGTTGATGTGCGCCGACTCGGGGCACACCACCGCGCTCCACCGCTCCGACATCGCCTGCAGCGACACCACGTTCGCGCCCGTCCCGTTGAACACGGGGAACACCTCGGCCTGCTCGCCGAAGTGGCGGCGGACGACCTCGCGGAGGCGGCCGGTGACGGCGTCGTCGCCGTACGCGGGCTGGTGCCCGGCGTTGACCTCGGCCAGGGCCGCGAGGACCTCCGGGTGGACGCTCGCCTGGTTGTCGCTGGCGAAACCGCGCGCGGCGGACGGACGGGGTTCGGACGGCTGAGTCATGCGCCCATTCTCCCGGACGTCCGGTGATGCGCCTTTCCGCGCCCGTTCCCGCCTGCGCCGATCGGAGGCCCAGGCCGGCGGGCGCTATGCCGGGCGGTCGGTGAGGTTCTGCACCGGGGCGGGCGCGGCCTCGGCCGGCGGCTCGGCGGTGCGCAGCGCCATCCGGGCGCGCATCGCGTCGAGGTCGTCGCCGAACCTGCTGACGGTGGACTGCAGGTCGCGCCACAGCCCGGTCCGCTGCTCCAGAGCGGCGAGCTTGGTGCGCAGGTCGGCGACGCGCCGCTCGGCGGCCTCCAGCCGGGTGCGGTTGCCCGCGGTCTCGCGGCCGGTCCGGATCAGGCTGGTGGCGACGGCGGCCAGGTCGCGCTCGGTGTCGTCCATGCGCTCGTCGAGGCGCGGCAGCAGCCGGTCGTTGAGCTGCCGGACCAGCGAGTCGAGCTCGGTGCGGACCGCGCGCAGCTCGGCGTCCTGGTCGCGGACCGCCTGCTCTAGGATCAGGACGCGCTCCATGAAGGCGGGCAGCAGCCGGACCAGCTCGGCCGACCGCTCCAGATCCCGCCCGGCTCTGACGAGCACCCCGGCGCCCGCGCGCAGATGGCGCTCCGCCTCGGCGGCGGCGCGGCGGACGAGACCCGGGATCACGGTCATGGCGCTCCCTTCCGGGGCCGGGGCGGTGGAATCTCCTTAAACTTTAGGCGAAACGACCATGAACATTTTGTGAAGCCGGCGGTTTATTTCGGGGATGTCGCCGGCTCCCGGACGACCGGCGGCGGCCACGTCCGGCCAGGCGTCACGCCGCAGGCGCACAGCCCCTGGCGCACGATGAGCCAGGCGCGTTCGGCGGTGTAGTCCGACCGGCTCAGGGCCGGGCGGACGCGGTGGCATGTCAGGCAGAGCATGGTCGTGCGGCCTCCCCGTAGCGCCGGCGGAGCGGGCCGTCCCGCACGCATTCCCCCCGGACGCGTGCGGGACGGCGAACCCACCGGATGGTCCTTCGACTCCCCGGCGCCGCTCACGGTAGGCGCTCCTACGTTGCACGCACGTTGCGATCATCCGGTCACGGAACGTGCGGAGATCCGGTCATGCGGGATCCGGTGAACCGGTTGCGCCGCCCCGACCGTGGACCGATGCTCGAAGCGAGTCGGGTTCCTCTGCGGGAGAAAGGGCTGGTGGTGGTGCGCGAGCCGGTGACCGTCCGGCCGCCGATCGCCGAGTCGTGGCGGCGCTCCGCGGACGCGGGGGTCGACGCGGGCATGGCGTCGGCACCCCTGGTGTTCGACCGGGACGCCCTCGCCGGGGCCCGCGCGGCCCATGCCCTCGAACCGCACCTGCCGATGCTCCAGGCGCTGCTGCGGCGGGTCGCCGACGAGACCGAGCACCTGATGGTCATCACCGACGCCGAGGGCCACGTGCTGTGGACGCAGGGCCCGGCCTCCGCCCGCCGCGCCGCCGACGCGATCGGGCTGACCGCCGGCTTCCGCTGGTCGGAGGACACGGTCGGGACCAACGGCATCGGCACCGCGCTCGCCTCCGGGCGGCCCGAGTACGTGTACGCCGCCGAGCATGTCGCGCACGTCCTGCACAGCTGGTCGTGCGCCGGCGCGCCGATCAGCGACCCCGACTCGGGGCGCGTGGTCGGCTGCATCGACGTCAGCGCGACGGCGCGGGCGCTGCACCCCGCGACCGTCGCGCTCGTCGCCGCCGCGGCGCGGCTGGCCGAGGCGCGGATGGAGAACGACATGCTGCGGCGCGACGAGCGGCTGCGCGAGCGGCTCCTGCCGCACCTGCGGGGGCTGCGCGGCACCGGCGTCCTCGCCACCGCCACCGGCCGCATCCTCGCCGCGCCCGAGGGCGCGCTGGTCGGCCGGCGCGTGGCCGTCCCCGAGCCCGGCGGGACGGTCGTGCTGCCGGACGGCCGCACCGCCGTCGCCGAGCCGCTGGGGGAGGCGTTCCTGCTGCGGGTGCCGGGGGCCCGCGGCATGGTCGACGCGGACGCCCCGTCCGGGCGGGGCCTCGCGGCCGGGCCCGCGGCGGGGGCGGCGCCGCTGCTTTCGCTGGTGCTGCTCGGCGACGGGCCGCCGTACGCGCTGCTGGACGGGCGGCGGTTCGACCTGACGCTGCGGCACGCCGAGATCATCGCGCTGCTGGCGCTGCACCCGCGGGGGCTGAGCGGCGACCGGCTCTCGCTGCACCTGTACGGCGAGGACGGCAGCGCCGCGACCGTCCGCCCCGAGATCCACCGGCTGCGCCATCAGTTCGGCGGCGTCGTCCGCGCCCGCCCCTACCGGCTCGGCTGCGCGGTGGACGCCGACTTCCTCGCCGTCCGGCGGCTGCTGGACGAGGGGGACGTCGCCGGCGCCGTGCGGCTGTACGCGGGCGAGCTGCTGCCGCGCTCGGACGCGCCGGCCGTCCGCGCCGAGCGCGACGAGCTGGCGGTGCGGGTCCGCCGGCAGGTCCTCGACCAGGGCGACCCCGACGTGCTGTGGGCGTACGCGCAGACCGAGCCGGGCCGCGCCGACCTGGAGGCGCTGGAGCGGCTGCGGGGCGTCCTGCCGCCGGCGGATCCGCGGCAGGCGGCCGTGGCGTCGCGCAGCGCCCGGCTGCTCAGCGGGGAGCCGTAGGGGGCGGCACCGGGGCGGCGGCCAGGTGGGTGCGGTCGTTGTAGCAGACGGGCGCGAGCCCGGACCCGTCGTGGCGCCACCGGGTGACCGACGCGTTGGCGATCGGCTCCTTCTCGATCTCCATGATCTCCTGCTCGGTCAGCTCCTCCACCAGGTAGCGGGTCAGCACGACGATCGCGTCATGGGCGACGACCAGGGCCCGTCCGCCGGGGGCGGCGCTCTGCAGGTCGCGGTAGAAGCTGCGCAGCCGCAGCGCCAGGTCGGCCCACGACTCGCCGCCGGGCGGCCGGTGGTAGAACTTGCCGAGGTGCCGCAGCCGCTCGGCCTCCTCGGGGAACCGGTTCCGGACGCCGCGGGCGGTGAGCCCCTGCAGGACGCCCAGCTCGCGGTCGCGGACCCGCTCGTCGATCTGGATCCGGGCGGCGAAGGACGTCTCGGCCAGCGCGATCCTGGCGGTGTCGAGGGACCGCACGTACGGGGAGGAGATCACCGCCGTCGGGCGCTCGTCGTCCGGCAGCGCCTCCAGCCAGCGGCCGAGCGCCGCCGCCTGGGCCCGCCCCGTGTCCGACAGCGGGATGTCGGCGTCCCGCTCGGGGATGCCGACCTCCTCGGCGTCGGTGCCGAGAACCGCCTGGTGGGCGACGTTGCCGGTGCTCTCTCCGTGCCGGGTCAGGGTCAGCCATTGCAGCGCGTTCACGCAGGCCATGCTCCCACGCCTCAGCGGCCCCCGGCCCAGGGCCCGCGGCGCCGCCCTTCGACCGCCGCGGGCGCCCGCGCCGTCGCGGTGCTCTACAGCCGGTAGTACTCTTTGGTGCCGTGACGAACGTGCTGTCCACCGTGGTCGTCGTGGTGGCGCTCCTGGCCGCCGGGTACGCCCTCGTGACGGCGCTGCGCGGCCGGGCGATGGGCGCCGGCGACCTCGCCGCGTTCGGCGTCCTGGAAGTGCTGCTGGTCGTCCAGGCCGTGGTCGCCTTCGTCAAGCTCTCCGGCGGCGAGGGGCCGGACGGCCCCGCCACCTTCGTCGGCTACCTGCTGGGATCGCTGCTGATCCCCGCCGCCGGCGCCGGGTGGGGGCTGCTGGAGCGCTCCCGGTGGGGGCCCGGCGTGCTCGTCGTGGCCGGGGTGGCCGTCGCCGTCATGATCGTGCGGATGAACCAGCTGTGGAGCGGCACCGGTGCCTGAACCCGAACGCGAGCCCGTCAGGGAGACCCAGCCCGTCAGGGAGACCCAGCCCGTCAGGGAGACCGAAGCCGTCCGCGAGACCGAGGCCGTCCGCGAGACCGTCCCCGGGGCGGGGGCGGACCAGGGGTCGCCGGCCCGCGCGGACGACGGCGCCCGCGCCGGCGCCGAGGCCCGCACGGGCGGCGGTGCCCGTCCCGGCGGCGCCGCCGGCGGGCCGGGACGGCTGCTGGTCGCCGTCTACGCGATCTTCGCGCTCGCGGCCGGCGCGCGGGCGGGCGTGCAGATCGCCACCGCGTTCTCCGACGCGCCGGTCGCCTACCTGCTGTCGGCGTTCGCCGCGGCCGTCTACGTCCTGGCGACGGTGGCCCTGGCCCGTGGCGGCCGGACGTCGTTCCGGATCGCCGTCGCCGCCTGCTCCACGGAACTGGCGGGCGTGCTCGCCGTGGGCACGCTCAGCGTCGCCGACCCCGCCGCGTTCCCCGACGAGACCGTCTGGTCCATGTACGGGCGCGGCTACGGCTTCGTGCCCCTGGTGCTGCCGGTCGTGGGCCTGCTGTGGCTGCGCCACACCGCCCGCAGAGGTGGCGGAACCCCCGCGGGCGGTGGGCGCCCTGTGGACGGCGGCGTGTGAGCCCTCCGGCCACAGGTGTCTGGTGGTCATGCCGTCCTCCCGTGCGGGGACCGGTCACGCGGCGGCCTGGATCGAACTGCGGGAACCGATCGGCAGGGCGCGCACGACGGCCTGGGCGAGCGCCTCGATCTCCTCGGAGGAGCGGTCTGCGGTCGGGTTGCGGCGCATCCAGCGGATCAGCTTCAGGGGCGGCGCGAACACGATGCCGTCGGCGGTGAACGGGGTCCGGGCGAGCTTGCCGCCGTGCACGGCCAGCACCGGCGTGACCGTCACCGGCGTCCCGGCGACGCGGGTGATCGCCGCGGCGGCGGCCTCGGCCCGCGCGGTCAGCGCGCCGACGAGCTTGGACTGCGTCCGGCCGTCGATGAACAGCCGGCCGCCGTGCTGCGACACCTCGGCCCCGGGCGACCAGGCCTCGTTGTGCACGAGCCACACCCCGCCGGGTCCGACCACCAGCTCGTCGGCGACCCCGTGCCCGGGGACGGTGCGGGAATGCAGCACGCGGTGGCCGCGCCGTTCCAATGTGTAGCGGAGAAAGCGGTCCATGCGCTCCACGCCGCGCAGTCCGAGCCGCCACACCCGCGACGAGTTGTAAATGCGCCAATGGACGAGCGTGTCCGCGGCCGCAACCAGGACGGCCATCACGATTCCGAAAACGGCGTTGATGAGCATCCCGCACAACACAAGCGTCGCCGCCGCCAGAAAGGCGCGCGTCCGCAACCGGCCTTTTCGGCCTCGCTGCCAGAGTTCCTCGTACACCGCCTGCGGCGAACCGCCGGTGAAAGCGGGACGGTCCCTGAGGTAGATGGAGCTGCCGAACATGTCCGTCCTTCCAGCACCTGCCACGACGCCACCAGTATGGGGACGGCCCGGCATTCCCGCCACACTTTGCGAGGTGACTTAAATCAAACTGCCACGCCACTTCTTGGGCCTGGGGCATTGCTCACCTGCTCGTTCGCATGTGATTGGCCGCACCGATTCGTGGGAAGGCTGGTAAAGTGCCCCCTGAGATTGATTGAAAGGCGCGGTGCAACTATCACCGCAACATTCAAGGCCCTTTTCGCTGCAATTGATTTCCGGGAGTGCGGGGCGGGGCGGCAGACTGGGACGATGCACCTCAGCGCCGCCGAAGGCCTCCCCGTCCGCCACGCCGTCCCCGCCCTGCGCGCGGCCCTGGACGAGGGCGGCGCGGCGGTGCTGGCGGCGCCTCCCGGCACCGGGAAGACCACGCTCGTCCCCCTCGCCCTCGCGGGGCTCGCCCTCGGCGCGCCGCCCGCCCCCGGCAAGGTCCTGGTCCTGGAGCCCCGCCGCCTCGCCGCCCGCGCCGCCGCCCGCCGCATGGCGTGGCTCCTCGGCGAGCGCGTCGGCGGCCGGATCGGCGTCACCGTCCGCGGCGAGTCCCGCCCCGGCACCCGCGTGGACGTCGTCACCACGGGCGTCGTGCTCCAGCGCCTCCAGTCCGACCCCGAACTCGACGGCGTCGGCACGGTGATCCTGGACGAGTGCCACGAACGGCACCTGGACGCCGACACCGCGCTGGCCTTCATGCTCGACGTCCGCGCCGCCCTGCGCCCCGACCTGCGGCTGGTCGCCGCGTCCGCCACCGCCGACACCGGCCCGTGGGCGCGGCTCCTCGGCGGCGCCCCCGTCGTGGAGACCGCGGCGGCGCTGCACCCGGTCGAGACGGTCTGGGCGCCGCCGCCGCGCCCCGTCCCGCCGCCGCACGGCATGCGCGTCGACCCCGCGCTGCTCGCCCACGTCGCCGCGACCGCCCGCCGGGCCCTCGCCGAACGCGACGGCGACGTCCTGTGCTTCCTGCCGGGGGTCGGGGAGATCGCCCGCGTCGCCGGGCTGCTGGCCGGCGCGCCCGCCGAGGTCCTGCAGATCCACGGCCAGGCGCCGGGACGGGTGCAGGACGAGGTGCTCGCGCCCTCGCCGCGCCGCCGGATCGTCCTCGCCACCTCGGTCGCCGAGTCGAGCCTCACCGTCCCCGGCGTCCGCGCGGTCGTGGACTGCGGCCTCGCCCGCGAGCCCCGCACCGACCACGCCCGCGGCCTCGGCTCGCTCACCACCGTCCGCGCGTCCCGCGCCACCGCCGACCAGCGCGCCGGACGCGCCGGACGCGAGGCCCCCGGCACCGTCTACCGGTGCTGGACGCAGGCCGAGCACGACCGCCTCCCGGCCCGTCCCCGCCCCGAGATCGAGCTGGCCGACCTCACCGGCTTCGCGCTCCAGGCGGCCTGCTGGGGCGATCCCGACGCGACCGGCCTCGCCCTCCTGGACCCGCCCCCGCCCGCCGCGATGGACGCCGCCCGCGGCACCCTCGGCGCCCTCGGCGCCCTCCGCGAGGGCCGGGCCACCGACCGCGGCCGCCGCCTGGCGGGCGTCGGCCTGCACCCCCGGCTCGCCCGCGCCCTGCTCGACGGCGCGCCCCTGGTCGGCGCGCGCGACGCGGCCCAGATCGTCGCGCTGCTCTCCGAACCGCCGCCCCGCTCGGCAGGCGACGACCTCACCGCCGTCTGGCGCGCCCTGCGCGGCCGGAGCCGCCCCGCCGACCCGCACGCCGCGCGCTGGCGCGACGAGGCGGCCCGCCTCCAGCGGTCGCTCCCCGCGCGGGCCGGGGCCCCGCCGTCCCGGAGCGACGACCACGCGGCGGGGACCGTGGTGGCGCTGGCGTTCCCGGAGCGGGTGGCGCGGCGGCGGGGGAGCGGCTACCTGATGGCGTCCGGCACGGGGGCCGAGCTCGCGGACGGGTCGGCGCTGGCCGGGGCGCGGCCCGGCTGGCTCGCGGTCGCGGCGGCCGACCGCCCCGCCGGGTCGGCGTCGGCGCGGGTCCGGCAGGCCGTGGTGATCGACGAGGAGGTCGCGCGGTCCGCGGCGGCGGCGCTGGTCGGGACCGCCGAGGAGGTCGGGTGGCGCGAGGGCGACGTGGTCGCGCGCCGTGTCGAGCGCCTCGGCGCGATCGAGCTGGAGGCCCGCCCGCTGCGCGACCCGGACCCCGGGCTCGTGCGCGCCGCCCTGCTGGAGGGGGTGCGCGCAGAGGGCCTTGGGCTGCTGCGCTGGACGCCGGCGGCCGTCGCGCTGCGGGAGCGGCTGGCCTTCCTGCACGGGGCCCTCGGGGAGCCCTGGCCGGACGTCGGCGACGCGGCGCTGCTGGAACGGGCGCCGGAGTGGCTGGCCGGCGCGCGGCGGCGGGCCGACCTGGCGAGGGTCGACGTCGCGGGCGTGCTGCGCGGGCTGCTGCCGTGGGACCTGGCGAAGCGGCTGGACGAGTACGCGCCCGAGCGGGTGGAGGTGCCGTCCGGGTCGCGGATCCGGGTCGACTACTCCGGAGAGCGGCCCGTCCTCGCCGTGAAGCTGCAGGAGCTGTTCGGGTGGGACGCGGCGCCGCGGCTCGCCGGCGGGCGGGTTCCCCTGGTGGTGCACCTGCTGTCGCCGGCGGGGCGCCCGGCGGCGGTCACCGCCGACCTGGCCTCGTTCTGGCGCGAGGGGTACCGGGCGGTCCGGGCCGAGCTGCGCGGCCGGTACCCGAAGCACCCGTGGCCCGAGGACCCGGCGGAGGCCGTGCCGACGAAGCGGACCAAGCGGGCTAGCGGGAACTGACCAGCACCTCGATGCCGTCCAGGACGCGGGCGAGGCCGAACTCGAAGGCGCGGCCGGGCGCGATGGCGGCGTTGTACTCGCGCCCGGTGGCGGCGCCGACCCGGGTGCCGAGCGGGTAGTCGTCCTCGTTCACGAGCGCCTCCAGCAGGGGGGCGCTCGCCTCCCACCACTGCTCGTCGGTGATCCCGCTGCGGCGCTCGGCCTCGGCGGCGTCGACCGACACGCGGGCGGCGCTCTCGGCGAAGCCGGTCACGAGCGCGACGACCGAGTCCATCTCCAGGTCGCTGAGACCGAGGCCGTCCACGGCGCGCAGCTCGTACTCGTACTTGGCGCACGTGTTCGGGCCGAGCGGCGGCCGCGCCTTGGTGATCTCCAGCAGCCACGGGTGCCGGTGGAACAGCGCCCAGTTGTCGCGGGCGATGTGCTCCAGGCGGTCGCGCCAGGAGCCCTGGTCCGGCGGCGTCAGCTCGCCGAACGCGCGGTCGACCATGACGTCGATCAGCTCCGCCTTGCCCGGGACGTAGGTGTAGATCGACATGGGGGAGACGCCCAGCTCCTCGGCGATGCGGCGGATGGACGGACCGTCCAGGCCCTCGGCGTCGGCCAGCCGGATCGCCGTCCGGACGATCTCCTCCGCGGTCAGGCGCGGCTTGGGCCCGCGCCGCGGGCGCTCCCGCACGCCCCACAGCAGCTCCAGGGTGCGCTTCGGGTCGCCCGCCCCGCTGTACTCGGTCACCGGCCGATCCTCTCAGGGATGAAACTCTGTACTGCGTACGTTATATTGGCCGCGATGGTAAATCCGTACTGCGTACATAGTTTTGGAGGACGGGTGACGGAACCACGGTTCGCGGTCGTCGCCGAGGGGCTGCGCAAGCGCTACGGCGGCACCGAGGCCCTCGCCGGGCTGGACCTGCGCGTCCCCGCCGGGACCGTGCACGGCCTGCTCGGCCCGAACGGCGCGGGCAAGACCACCGCCGTCCGCATCCTGACCACGCTCGCGCGGCCGGACGCCGGCACCGCCCGCGTCGCCGGGCACGACGTGGTGCGCGAGGCGGTCGAGGTGCGGCGCCGCATCGGGCTCGTCGGGCAGCACGCCGCGGTCGACGAGGTGCTCGGCGGCCGGCAGAACCTCGTCATGTTCGGCCGCCTCCACCACCTCGGCGCCAGGCGGGCGCGGCTGCGGGCGGACGAGCTGCTGGAGCGGTTCCGGCTCACCGACGCCGCCGCCAAGCCCGCGGGCGAGTACTCCGGGGGCATGCGGCGGCGCCTCGACCTGGCCGCGTCCATGATCCTCGCGCCGCCCGTGCTGTTCCTGGACGAGCCGACCACCGGCCTGGACCCGCGCAGCCGGGGCGAGGTGTGGGACGCGATCCGCGACCTGGTGGACGGCGGCACCACCGTCCTGCTCACCACCCAGTACCTGGAGGAGGCCGACCGGCTCGCCTCCGGCGTCTCGGTGATCGACCAGGGCCGCGTCATCGCGGAGGGGACCCCCGACGCGCTCAAGGCCCGGCTCGGCGGCGACCGCGTCGAGGTCGTCGTGGACGACCCCGGAGCGCTGGCCGCCGCCGCCGAGATCGTCGGCCGGGTCGCGACCGGCGAGGTGGACGTCGACGCCGAGGCCCTGCGCGTCGGGGCGCCGGTGGCGGGCCGGGCGGCCGCGCTGACCGAGGCCGTCCGGGCCCTGGACGAGGCGGGCGTCGCCGTCGCCGACATCGGCCTCCGCCGTCCCACGCTGGACGAGGTGTTCCTGAGCCTTACGGAGAAGAAGGAGGTGGCCCTGTGAGTGTGCAGACGGTTCGGTGGGCTGCTGTCGACGGGTGGGTCATGACCTCCCGCGCCCTCGCCCACTGGGCGCGCAGGCCGGGCGAGGTCGCCGTCGGGCTGCTGTTCCCGGTGATGGTCGTGCTGATGATGGGCTACCTGTTCGGCGGCCAGATGGACGTGCCGGGCGGCGGCACCTACCGGGAGTTCATCGTCCCCGGCATGTTCGCGCTGACGATGGCGTTCGGGGTCGAGACGACGTTCGCCGCGATCGCGACCGACGCGAGCAAGGGCGTGACCGACCGGTTCCGGTCCATGCCGATGTCCTCGTCCGCCGTCGTGGTGGGCCGGGCCACCGCCGACATGCTGCACTCGGTCGTCGCGCTCGCCGTGATGGCGGTCTGCGGCGTGCTGATCGGCTGGCGCGTCCACGACGGCGCGGCCAAGGCCCTCGCCGGGCTCGGGCTCCTGCTGCTGCTGCGGTTCTCGCTGGTCTGGCTCGGCGTCTACCTCGGCCTGATGGCCAAGGGGCCGGAGTCGGTGGCCGCCGTGCAGATCCTGGTCTGGCCGATCGGGTTCCTGTCCAGCGCTCTGGTGGCGCCGAGCACGATGCCGGGCTGGCTGGGCGCGATCGCCGAGTGGAACCCCATGTCGGCGACCGTGACGGCGTGCCGGGAGCTGTTCGGCGAGCCGGTCGCGGGCGGGTCGTGGGCGGCCCAGCACAGCGTGCTGATGGCGGTGGTGTGGCCGCTGGTGATCGCGGCGGTGTTCTTCCCGCTGTCGGTCCGCCGCTACCGCGCCCTCGGCCGGTAGGCGGCTAGGGCAAGAGGGACACCCGGTGCCGGGCCAGCGCCAGCGCCGGGTAGCACGCCTCGGGCAGAGGCTCCGCGCCGTTCCCGGCGCCGGAGGACGCCCCGCCGCGCTCCCCGCCGAGCGCGGCGCGGAGCCTCGCCCCCACGGCGGCCGCGTCGTAGGGCTGGACGACGCACAGCTCGGCCTGCATCGCCTGCCGCGCCGCCGCCATCAGCGCCGGGACGTCCCCGACGACCACGATCTCGGCGGGTGCGTCGCCGTAGGAGAGCCGGACGGCGAGGGCGTGCATCCCGGCGGTGCCGGCGTCCTCGTAGCGGAACTCGCAGACCAGGCGGTCGCCGTCCAGCGGGCCCTCCTGGATCAGCCACGCCTGCCCGGGGACGACCCGCCCGAGCGCCCCCTCCCAGGGCGCGGCCGGGACGCCCGCGAGCCGGTCGGCGGCGCGGGCCGCCGCGGCGCGCCCCTCGGCGGGGCCGATCGCGGCGAGCGCCCGCAGGAAGGCCCGGGCGCCCGGGGTGGCCGCCGCGTGCAGGCAGCCGATCAGGTCGCCGAGCGCGGCGCGCCGCGCCGCGGCGTGCGGTGCCGCCGCCTCCAGGCCGCCGAGCTGCGCGGACGTCCACATCTCGGCCTGCAGCGGGCCGGGCTGCGCGGGGAGCGCGTCGGCCTCCCGGACGTAGGCCGCGTACACCTCGCGCAGCCCCGGCAGCATCAGCTCGGGGCCGGCGGAGGATCGGGTCGCACTCACCGCTTCAGCCTATGAGACGCGGGGGAGCGGCCCGGCCGCGCCGCCGGGGCGCGCCCCCGCGGTCCGGGCGGGCGGCGTCCTACGCGGGGACGGTCAGCAGGGTTCGGCCATCGCCGATGGTCCGGACCTCGAACCGGCTGATCTCCTCCGGCCGCAGCGCCGTGCCGCCCTGCACCGCGAGCTGCGGCTGCGGCGAGTCCGGCAGGCCGTAGCCCTTGGCGGGGACGGACCAGCCGACGACGGTGTGCGCGCCGCCCTTGGCGTCCACGGCGACCAGTTCGCACGCCAGGGGCCCGCGGACCTTGCTGAGGCGCAGCCCGACGCGGCTGCCCCACGCCTTCCCCTGCATCGCGACCGTCCCGGTGACGCCGGTGCCCGCGTCGGTCGCCGACATGGCCCGGCCGTTCCGCAGCAGCTCGGCGGTGCCGCCGTCCGAAGCGGAGGCGGTGGGGCCGCGGTCGGCGCCCAGCGTGTACCCGGTGCCGAGCGCGCCGCCGAGCAGCACGACCCCGGCGGCGGCCGCGGCCAGCGCCCGCGCGGCCCTGTGTCGGCGCTGCCGGCGGATCCGGTGCCGCATCAGGTCGGTGACCGCCGCCGGCTCGGGCGGCGCGGGCATCGCGTCCACCGGGTCGGCGATCGGGCCGATGCCGTCCAGCGTCTGGGCGATCCCGCTCAGCGCGCCGAGCTCCTCGTGGCAGGAGAAGCACGTCGCCAGGTGCGCCTCGAACGCGCGGCGGTCGGGCTCCTCCAGCAGGCCGAGGGCGTAGGCGCCGACGTCGACGTGCGGCATGTCCGGCGCTCTCATGGCGTCACGCCCCTCTCCTCCAGGGCGACGCGCAGTGCCCGGAGCGCGTAGTAGACCCGGGACTTCACGGTGCCCACGGGGATCCCGAGATGCTTGGCGGCCTCGTTCACCGAGCGGTCACGGAAGAAGGTCTCGTTGAGGATCTCGCGGTGGGCCGGGGACAGGGCGAGGAGGGCTTCGGACACGACGACGGAGCGCAGCAGATCCTCCAACCCGTCGGGCACGCGCATGTTCTCCAGCGGGCCCTCGCCCGCCTCCTGCGGCCGTGCGTTCTTGCGGCGCTGGTCGTCGATGACGATCCGGCGGGCGACGGTCGCCAGCCAGGGCAGCAGCGAGGTCGCGTTCTCGTCGAGCTGGTGCGCGCTGCGCCAGGCCCGGATCATCGTCTCCTGGACGACGTCCTCGGCCCAGTGCCGGTCGCCGCCGGTGAGGCGCAGCACGAACGACAGCAGCGGCCGGCCGTACACGCGGTACAGCTCGGTGACGATCACCTGGTCGTCCACGCCGCCGGCGGGACGCGGGCCGCGGAACCAGCTCCAGGGTCCGGGCGGGCGTTCGCGGGTGGCCGACGCGGCGGCCGGCGATCTGTGGGCCATCGGGGTCTCCGGCGGGGTGCGAGGGGTGCGGGGCGACGCGGTGACCGTGGGTGTCACGTTGGGAGGCAGTACGGAACCCCTGCGCCCCCCGGTTCAACCGGGACCGTTTCGTGGGTGATTTTCCGATATGGCACTTACTGGTTCGCTAGCTTTTACTTACCTTCTGCGCCGACCGCCGCCGGAGTGCGTCTCAAGGGGCGAACGGGAGGCGACGCATCCGAACCGCGCAGCGGGTCTTCGCCGGGCAACCTCACTCCGGATAGTGGAGCGAATGCGGGCATCAGGCCCATTTGCCCAAACAGAGACCGAGGGCGGGATCGGCATGGTGAAGGGGAACGGGGAAGTACAGCTCAGCTACCGCCTGCTGCTGGCGGTGGACATCCAGGGATACAGCAAGCGCGACACGCGCGAGCAGCTGCACGCGCAGCGGCTGCTGTCGGAGGCGCTCGACGGCGCCGCCCGCGGCGTCGGCCTCGACCGCGCCGGCTGGGACAAGCAGGTCGGCGGGGACGGCGAGCTCGCCACGCTGCCGGAGGGCGTCGACCCGGCGACGGTGGCCGGCGACTTCGTGATCCTCCTCGACGAGGCGCTGCGCGAGGCCAACCGGGACGCCGGGCGCTTCCGGCTCCGCGTGCGGCTCTCGCTGCACCACGGCACGCTCACGGCCGGGCCGTTCGGTCCCGCCGGCGACGCGCCCATCGTCGTCCAGCGGCTGCTGGACGCGACGCCGCTGCGCCGCCTGCTGATCGACGACCCGGACCGCGACCTGGCCTACGTGGTGTCGGACTCGCTGTTCGAGGACGTCGTGCGGACCGGGTTCTGCGCCCTGCCGCCGCGCGGCTTCCACGCCGTCAAGGTCGTCGCGAAGGGCGCGGTGTTCCGCGGCCACATCCTGACCGGCCGCGCCGCCCGCGAGGGCGACGGCGAGGGGCGGGGCGGACCGGACTCCCGGTCCGCCCGCGTCCTCGACTTCCCCGCCATGGCCATGGGGTGACGGGGCAGTGACCGTCGGGGCTAGTCACCCAGCAGGGCGGCGAGGAGGCGGTTGTCGCCGCGCTGCCAGAGCGTCCCGGCCTCGGCGAAGCCGGCGTCGCGGAGCGCCTCGACATGGGTGGACAGCAGCTCCGACTCCGACCCGTGGTGGCCGGTCGTCTCGTCCCGGGCCCGCACCCGCAGCTCGGCGAGGTCCGGATCGGCGGCGATCGCGGCCCACCACTGGTCCCAGCCCTCGGGGCGGTCCCCGGCGAACCGGCGCGCCTGCTCGCGCTCGCGCAGGGCGACGTCGAGGGCCGCGAGGCCCGGAGTCCGGTCCTCCACCCCCAGGTTGTCGCCGTTGAGGAACAGGCCGCGGGGCCGCAGCACGCGCGCCAGCTCGCCGTAGGCGACGCGGAGCTGCTCGCCCGAGAGCCAGTGCAGGGCGGTCGTGCTGACCGCGGCGTCGGCCTGCCGGTCCAGCCGCAGCCGGGCCGCCCAGCCGGGCTCGCGCAGGTCCAGCTCGGCGAAGGCCAGGTTCGGCCGGCCGGCGTGCGCGGCGCGGCCGAGCGACAGCAGCAGCGGGTCGGCGTCGACCGCGACGACGGTCGCGCGGGGGAGGCGGTCCAGGATCCGGCCGGCGAGCGAGCCCGGCCCGCAGCCGAGGTCGAGGACGAGCGGGTCGGGGCGTCCGGTCGCGGCCTCCAGCGCGTCGATGAGGGCGGTGAACCGCTCCTCGCGGTCCGGGACGTAGCCCTCCTGCTGGACGTCCCAGCGGGCGGTCCACGCGCTCGCGACCTCGTGGCTGAGCAGGGTCATGGCCCCTCCTGTGACTGTCGTATAACCTTTGGACGGTTACAGTGTGAACCGGAAGGGCGTAACTGGTCAAGTGGATTTCAACAGTCATACCGATGCGGTGGTGCAGGCCGCAGCCGGCCTGGTCAACGAGCTGACGCCGGGGGAGCGGCGCGGCCGCGCCTACACCCCGCCCCCGCCGCCCGCGCTCGCAGCCGCCGTCACCGACGTCCTCCACGGCGTCGGGTACGGATCGCGCGCCACCGAGGACGAGCTGCCCGTGCTCGCCGCCGTCGCGCGCGAGCTGCGCGTCGTGTTCGACGCCGTGGCCGCCGGCGACGTCGACGGCGCCGCCGAGCAGGTCAACCGGATCCTGGAGAAGACCGAGGCCCGGCCCCGGCTGGAACGCCACGACGGGCAGCCGTGGCACGTCCACTACCACGGCGCCGACGAGAACGACTGGGCCGGACCGTGCGCCACCGGCCTCGCCATCGTCATCGGCAGCGAGCTGCACGACCGCCTCGGCGTCTGCACCGCGCCGCACTGCGACCGCGTCTACGTCGACACCTCCCGCAACGGCACCCGCCGGTTCTGCTCCACCGCCTGCCAGAACCGCGTCAAGGCCGCCGCGTTCCGCGCCCGCGCGCAGTCGTCCTGACCGGGCCCCGGGCCGCTGGTGCGACATTTCCGGGTCGTTGTAGCGTGTGGCGATGATCCAGGCCACCGCCACCACCGCCGCCTCGCCCGAGGACCTGTTCCGGCATCTCGCCGTCCCCGAGGCATGGGGCGCCTGGGGCAGGTTCCCCATCCCGGCGAAGCAGACGCGCCGGGGCGACACGACCCCCTACGGCGTCGGCACCGTCAAGAAGATCTGGCCAGCCAGCGAGCGGACCGTCGCCTACGAGCCCTACGAGCACTTCGGCTACGTCGCCGTGTCGGGCCTGCCCGTGCGCAGCTACCGCTCGGACGTCCGGCTGGAGCGCCGGGACGCCGGCACGTTCATCCGCTGGGAGGCGGAGTTCGAGCCGCTGATCCCCGGCACCGGCCCGGTCGTCGGCTTCGCGCTCCGGCGGATGCTGACGGCCTTCACCCGGTGGCTGCCCGCGCACGTCGAGCACTGCCCGCCCGACTGCCCGGCCCGGCGGGCCGAGGGCGTCTGACCCGGCCGGACGCGCGAGCCGGAGACCGTGCGACCCCCCGCACGGCCTCCGGCGTAAAAGGTGCAGGCCGAGAGCACCCCGCAGTTCCCTCGGCCTGCACGACCATGGACCCCCTCAGGCGGGGTCGGGACCGTAGACCTCCCACAGCTCCCCGGCGAAGAACCTGCCGAAGTCGAGCAGCCTGCCCGCCCCGTCCGGTCCCGTCGTGCGGAAGGTCGTCAGCTGCCGCGCGAAGTCGGTCAGCTGGATGTGCAGCACGCCCGCCGCGACGATCTCCGCGCCGTCCTCCTCGTCCTCGGCGACGTGGCCGTCCAGCAGCCGCACGTAGAGGGTGGAGGTGTCCGGCCAGATCCGCGTCGGCGGCCCGTGCAGGACGTTCTTGTGCCCGCTCAGCGTGCGCCGCCGGCCCTCGCCGTCGGTGTAGAAGAGCCGGTACTTCATCAGCCGCCGGTCCTCGGAGCCGTCCGCGACGAACAGGTTGAACGTGCCCCGCTCCACCGGGCGGCGGCCGCCGTGCCCGCCCGCGTCGACCCACCCCGCGGCGGTCGCCTCGTGGGCCGCCTCGGCGAGGAACCGCTCGGTGTCCGCCGCGGTGATCGTCAGGCGGAACGACAGGGGCAGCCGCCCCTCGGCCAGCTCGCCGATCCGCGTGTCGGTCTCCCCGTAGGTGACGAACCCCTTCATCTCCTCGGTGAACGACAGCGACGTACGGCCCGCCGCCGCGGTGGAAGGTCCCCGTGTCCCACCGCGGCTCCCCGAGACCGGACCGTACGCCGAGCCGTTCCCCGCCCCGCCTGGCGAGCCGGCTCCCCCGGCCGGCTCGGCCCCCGTGGCAGACGGGGCGGTCGTCCCGTCCGCCCCCCGGCGGACGGACGTCTCCAGCAGCCGCGTGGCCAGGCGATCGGCGTGCGCGGCGATGGTGAGCGAGGGGTTCGGGCCCACCGGGCCGGGCATCGCCGCCCCGTCGGCGATGTAGAGGCCCGGGAACCCGAACACCTCGCCGAAGGCGTCGCAGACGCCTTCGCCCGGGTGGCCGCCCATGGGGGCGCCGCCCAGCGGATGGACGGTGATGATGCGCTTGCGGAACCACATCGGGTTGTCGGCGTAGTCGGCGCCGAGCACGTCCGCGATCCCCCGCATCGTCTTGCGGACGCGCTGGAACAGCTCCTCGCTGGTCTCGGCCGTCCAGTCGGCGGTGAGCCGGCCGTCCTTCAGGCGCAGCCGCCCGTCGGCGGTCTCGCGGCCCATGCCGAGCAGCGGCAGCGAGCTGACCGTCAGCGCCCCGTCGCCGATCAGGTCCGACAGCTCCTTGGACAGGTTGGTGTCCGGCGCGTCCTTGAAGAACTCGGTGAAGCGGTCCCACAGGAAGGCCACCGCGCGCTCGAACTCCGAGCGGACGTCGAGGCCGTTCACGATCCAGTCGGTGAACCCCGGGTAGCCGCCGTCCTGGATGTAGGCGCCGGGGCCCGCGCCCGGCACGCCGTCCAGCTCGTCCGGCAGCCGGATCGCCGTGGTGATCACCGGCCCGCGGCTGGCGCTCAGCGGGCGGACCCGGTTGCGGTCCTTGGCCCGCAGCAGGAACGTCAGCAGGTCGCCGTTGCCGCAGAACCGGGTGCCGAGCGCGGAGCTGAGGCCGGGGAACGCGTCCCGCGACTTCAGCAGCAGGTACGTGGTCCCGTACGTGCCGGCGCCCAGGACCAGCCGGTCGCAGGAGATCGTCCGGACCGGCAGACGGCGCTTCTTGGCGCCGAGGTCGGCGTGGTGGACGTAGTCGACCTCGTACCCGCCGCCCGGCCGCGGCCGGATCGCCTTCACCTCGTGGGAGGTGCGGATGTCGGCGCCGTGGTGCGCCGCGGCCGACAGGTAGTTGTGGTCGAGGCTGTTCTTGGAGCCCTCGTTGCAGCCGATGTCGCACTCGCCGCACAGCTTGCACGTCAGCCGGCGGGTGCGGTGCAGGTTGCCGTACGCCGGTTCGGCGATCGGCAGGCCCACCCCGGGCGTGCCGCCCGGTTCGGCGGCGAAGCTCACCGCGAGCGGCGGCAGCGTGCTGTGCAGGCCGAGCTCGGCCGCCGCGTCCTGCAGCGCGTGCGTCTTCGGGGTGTCGTCGTAGGGGACCCGGTCGAGGGGGTACGGCGTCGCGCCCATCATCCGCTCGACGGCGTCGTAGTGCGGGTCGAGGTCGGCGCGCGAGATCGGCCACGGCTCGTGCCCGCCGCCGGGGCCCGGCCGGTCGTGCACGAACCAGCGCTCGTCCTTGCGCAGCAGGACGTTCGCGTAGATCAGGGAACCGCCGCCGAGACCGGCCGACACGACCGAGTCGCAGCCCTTGAACCCCCACACGTCGTACATCCCGTACAGGCCGGCGTCAGGGTCCCAGAAGGCCCGGCCCATCTCGGCGGGGGAGCGGGGGAAGCTGCCCGGCGGGTACGGCTGCCCGCGCTCCAGCAGGACGACCCGCTGCCCGGCCTCCGCCAGCCGGTACGCCGCGACGGACCCGCCGAACCCGGACCCGACCACGACCGCGCCGACGTGCTCGACCGCGCCGTTGCCTTCGCTCATCGCTCAGCCCGCCTTCCGCTTGAGGAAGTCCACGACCTGCGGGAAGACCTCGGCGTCGGCGGCGGCGCCCATGAACGGGTCCTGATGGCCGTAGCCGGGCAGGACCGCCAGCTCGTGCAGGCCGGGAGTGATCTTCTCCAGGGTGCGGTGGCAGACGATGTTGGAGTCGGTGAACACGTGGTTGCGGTCTCCGGTGAGGAACAGGATCGGCGTGGTGACCGTGGCGGCGCGCGACAGGTAGTCGTCCGGCAGCGCGGCGAGGCGCGGATCGCGCGGGCGGTGCTTCACCGCGCGGCCGGCCTTCACCATCGTGTGCAGGTGCCGGTAGTAGTTGACGTTGCAGGCCCCGAACAGGTCGGGCAGCCGGCCGTGCGTGACCGGCGACATCTTCTCGTGCGTGAAGATCGGTTTCCCGCCGCCCCACATGAAGCTGAGCATGTGGCAGGCGGGCTCGCCGCACTCGCGGTGGAACGGGGCGACCGCCTTGGCGAGCATCCAGCCGCGCGTCAGCACCGGGGCGTGGCCGTACCGGGGGTCGAGGTGGCAGGGCCCGAGCACGTACTCCATCAGGGCCGGGCCGTAGCCCAGCTTGATCTTCGACCAGGTCGGGGTGCGCGGGGTGACCGAGACGCTGTTGCAGACCAGGCTGGCGACGTCGCTGACCGTGCCGGCGAACAGCGCCATCGAGAACGAGATCGCGCCCACGCAGTGGGTGATCACGTGGACCCGCCGGTCGCCGATGTGGCGCCGCAGCTCGGCGAGCGCCGCCGGGTGGTCGAGGAGCGCGATGGTGTCCAGGTCGTGGCGCGCGGTCTCGGCGTTGTAGGGGAACCGGCCGCTGATCCGCAGGTCGACCGCCCACACGTCGCCGAACCCGGCGTCGTGCAGGTAGTTCACCATGTTGGTGTGCTCCGGCATGATGTACATGTCGCTGGACGTCGTCAGCCCGTGCACCAGGAGGACGACGTCGTCGCAGTCGTCCCGGCGGAACCGGGTCAGGGTCAGGCCGAGGCCGTCGTCGGTCGCGAAGGGGTGCACGGACACCTCGGCGTCGGCGACGCCCGCGTGCGTGAAGCGCGCGATCCGCTGCTGATCCATGGCCATCTCCTCCGCTTCCTGACGGTCCAACCCTGCCAAACGCGGATATCGGCGCGGCATCGTGGAGAACCCGTACTTACGGGTGCGAGTCACCCGCCGGGTGTACGGGACGTACGTGAACTGAGAGTCGGATCTACTCGGAACGGTTCATCGCCGTCGCGACGCCGACCCGGGAGGGCACGCCGATCTTGGCGAAGACGCGGGACAGGTGGGTCTCGACCGTCCGGACGCTGAGGTACAGCCGCTCGGCGATCTGCTGGTTGCTGTTGCCCTCCGCGACCAGCAGCGCGATCTCGTGCTCGCGCGGGGACAGCCCGAACGGCAGGTCCTTCCCGCCCCTGGCGGCCCTGGCGGGCGACCCGGCGGTGGGGACCCGGACGCCGAGCCGGCGCTGCTCGCGGACGACCTGCGCCAGCAGCCCCCTCATCCCGCACGCCTCGAAGACCTCCGCGGCGGCGCGCAGCCGGTCCCGGGCCCGGGCGCGGTCGCCGGCGGCGGCGTGCGCGAGCCCGGCGGCCAGTTCGGCCCGCCCCGCCTCGGGCCGCCGTCCCGCCTTGGCGAGCAGATCGGCGGCCTCCGCCGCCAGCGCCGCGGACCTCGCGGGGTCGGCGGCGCGGAGCGCGTGCGCGCGGGTCAGCCTGGCCAGGCCGGCGTCGCCGGTCAGCAGCGGGTCGGCGATCGCGTCGGCGATGTCGGCCCAGTTCGCGGCGTCGGCGGCGTCCTCCTGCGCGGCGCGGACCGACGCCAGCGCCTCCGCGCAGACCACCAGGGTGCTGAAGTCCAGGCCGAGGGTGCCGTCGCCGCAGGCGGCGACCAGCGCGGCGGCGCCCTCCTCCAGCCTTCCCTCGTTGACCACCGCGATGGCGCGGGCGACGTGCGCCATGTGCGTCCACCACTCGCCCGATCCGGTGTCGTTGGCGACGGCCTCGTCCCCGGCGCGCAGCGCCCGCTCGTGGTCGCCCATCAGGGAGGCGGTCAGGCACTGCTGGATCAGCCCGTAGGCCAGCACCTCCTGCGAGCGCAGGTCGCGGCCGACCGCGGTGGCCTCGTCGGCGACGGCGGCGGCCTCCTCCAGCCGCCCCAGTTGCGTCAGGACGCGCGACAGCCCGGACAGCATGTAGCCGAGGATGAACGTCTGCCCGGTCGTGCGGGTGATCGACACCAGCCGCTCGGCGTGCCGCAGCGCCTCGTCGTACATGCCGAGGAACGACTCGGCGAACACCAGCCAGGCGAAGCAGTCCAGGCAGTCGGCGAAGTCGTTGTCGGACGCCGCGGAGAACAGCCGGTCGGCGGTCTGGGCGCGCTCGATCGCCTCCGCGACCTCGCCGCGCCCGTAGGCGACCATCGGGCGCATCGCCGCGACCGCCGCCGTCAGCCCCGGGGTCCACCCGGGGGCGCTGTCGGGGATGGTCTCCAGGATGGCGTGCGAGCCGCGGGTGTCGATCCGCTGGATCCGGTCGGCGACGAGCCGGATCCGCAGCAGCACCGCCTCGGGGGTCTGCCGGTCGGTGATGCGGCGCAGCTCGTCCAGGACGAGGGCGCGGGCCTCGTGGATCCGGCCGAGCTGCCGCTCCATGATCGCGCACATGTGCACGGTGCGGGCGCGGCGGACGGTGTCGTCGGCGGGCAGCAGCCGCAGCAGCGTGCGGGCGGTCTCGCGGCCCTCCTCGGCGTGGCCGCTGAACGCCTGCACCTGGGCCAGCTCGACCAGCAGCTCCACCCGGTCGGGGTAGGCGTCGTCGGCGGTGCCGGGCATCAGCTCCAGCGCGGCCTGCAGCCAGTACGCCGCGGTGGCGGGCGCCTGCTGCGCGACGGCGCGGGCGGCCTCCACCAGCGTCCGGATGGCCTCGGCGTCGCCGAACCGCGCCGACCGCACCACGTGGTGGGCGCGCACGGCCGCCGGGGCGCCGAGGTCGGCCAGCCGCTCCGACACCCGCGAGTGCGCGGCGATCCGCCAGCCCGCCGCCGTCGAGGCGTAGGCGACGTGCCGCACCAGGGGATGCCGGAACCGGAACCGGCCGCCCGGCGCGGGACGCACCACGTCGTGGCCGGTCAGCACGTCCAGGGCGGTGAGCGCGGCGTCCCGCTCCATCTCCGCCGCGACCGACGCGAGCGCGGGCTCGAACACGTCCGCGGCCACCGCGGCGCCCTGCGCCATCAGCAGCGCCCGCGGGGGCAGCGCGCTCAGCTCGACCTGCAGCGCCGCCCGCACCGCGGGGGGCACCTCGGTCAGGTTCGCGACGCCCTTCTCCCACTGCCGGTCCAGGCCGGGGCCGGCCTGGGGCGCGGCCCCGCCCGCCATCTTGGCCAGCGCTTCGAGGTAGAAGGGGTTGCCGCCGCTGGCCTTGAACAGCGCCTCGCACCGCGCGTGGCCGACGTCCGGGCCGAGGAACTCGCGGACCTCGCTCTGGGAGAGCGGGTCGACCGTCACCCGCACGCCCTGCTGGCCCGCCGCGTCCACCAGCGCCGCCAGCCGCGGCGACGCCTGCGCCGGCCGGTAGGCGACCGCCAGCAGCACCCGGGCCCGGGGCGGATGCCGGACCAGGTGGTCCAGCAGCTCGATCGTCGCGTCGTCGGCCCAGTGCAGGTCGTCGAGGATCAGCACCAGCCCGGACGGCTCGGCCAGCGCCTCCAGCAGGTGCCGGACGGTGCGGTGCAGCTGGTAGCGCGCCACCCGCGACTCCGGCGAGGCGGCGGGCGGGTCGCCGGACAGGTCGGCGAGCGCGGGGAACACGGTGCCGAGCAGCCGCAGCGCGCCCGGCGGCAGGTCGAGGGCGTGCTCCTCGAGGCGGTCGTCGAGCGCGTCGACCACGGCGCCGAACGGCATCTCCTGCTCGAACTCGGCCGCGCGCCCGGCGACGTACGGCAGCTTGCGGGCGCTCGCGCCGTCGGCGAGCTCGTTCAGCAGCCGCGTCTTGCCGGCGCCGGGCTCGCCGACCAGCGCGACGAAGCCGTAGCCGTCCTCGACCGCGTCGAGAGCCCGGTCGATCCGCCGCAGCGCGTCCCGTCGCCCCACCAGCGGAGCATTGCCGGAACCTCCGGCGGCGCGGGCCGCACGACCCTCCATGTCCACACCCCAACAGCGACAGGCGGCCGAGACGCCGTGACCATGCTTCTTGTTGTGGTTCCTCTGAACGAGCGGGATTCACCCTATCGGGTGGAACGTCAATAAGGCAGGACAACACACCCTGCCTGCGTCTGGTCCACTCGCGGCGGCGTCCTCCTGACCGTATGTACATAGCCATGAACGGCCCTCGCCCGCCCCATGTCAACCTCGGGAGGGTAAACCGTCCCGCGACCGTGACATCCCGCCGCCCGGACGACCCGCCGGGTCAGGACTCCAGGCCGAGGCGGACGGCGGCCTCCCGCCAGCGGGCCTCGTCGCCGGACGGCTCGTACCGGCAGAGGTCCTGGGTGGCGGCGACCAGGGCGCGGGCCTCGGCCAGGCCGGCGACGACCCCGTGCGCACGCGCCTGGGTCAGGACGTTGCCGAGCGCCGTCGCCTCGACCGGACCGGCCACGACCGGGAGGCCGCTGGCGTCGGCGGTCAGCCGGCACAGCAGGTCGTTGCGGCTGCCGCCGCCCACCAGGTGGACGACCTCGATCTCGCGCCCGGACAGCCGGGACGCCTGGCGGAGCGTGACGCGGTGCGCGAGGGCGAGGCTGTCCACGACGCAGCGGACGGTCTCGGCGCGCGTGGCCGGCTCGGGGAACCCGCGGCGGCGGCAGTGCGCGGCGATGCGGGCGGGCATGTCGCCGGGCGGCAGGAACTCCGGGTCGTCGGGGTCGATGAGCGAGCGCAGCCCCGGGAGCCGCGCGGCCTCGGCGAGCAGCGCGGGCAGGTCGGGGTTCCCCCAGGTCCGCAGGGACTCCTGGAGCAGCCACAGGCCCATCACGTTGCGCAGGTAGCGGACGGTCCCGTCGATGCCGCCCTCGTTGGTGAAGTTGGCCTTGCGGCTTTCCTCGGTCAGCACGGGGGCGTCCAGTTCCACGCCGACCAGCGACCAGGTGCCGCACGAGATGTAGCCGAACCGCTCGGTGGCGGCGGGCACGGCGGCGACCGCGGACGCGGTGTCGTGCGAGCCGACCGCCGTGACCTGGAGGGCGCCATGGCCGGTCTCGGCCATCACGTCCGGGCGGAGGGTCCCGATGGCCGAGCCCGGCTCGCGGAGCGGCGGGAGGATCTTCGCGGGGAGGTCCAGCCTGTCCAGGAGGTCCCGCGACCAGGTGCCGTCGCGGACGTCCAGCAGACCGGTCGTGGAGGCGTTGGTGCGCTCGGCGCCGGCCTCGCCCGTCAGCCAGTAGGCCAGCAGGTCCGGGACGAGCAGCAGCGTGGCGGCCCGGGACAGGTCGTCCGCCGCGAGCTGGTAGATCGTGTTGAACGGCAGGAACTGCAACCCCGACGTCCGGTAGAGGAGGTCGTCGCCCAGCTCGGTGCGGACCCGCTCCATCACGCCGTCGGTGCGTGCGTCGCGGTAGTGGACGGGGTTGCCGAGCAGCCTGCCCTCCGCGTCGAGGAGCCCGTAGTCGACCGCCCACGAGTCGATGCCGATCGACGCGAGCCCGCACGGCGCGGCGCGCAGGCCGTCCAGGACGTTGCCGTAGAGGCCGAGGATGTCCCAGTACAGGGTCCCGCTGACCCGGACGGGGCGGTTCGGGAAACGGCGGATCTCCTCCAGGGCGAGGGTGCCCGCGCCGACGCGCCCGGCCATGACCCGCCCGCTGGACGCCCCGAGATCGACGGCCGCGAACGTCGCGGCGCTCATCGCTTCACTCATTGGACGACCAATACCTCCAGAGTCCGGGGCCCGTGCACGCCCTCCACACGGGACAACTCGATGTCGCTCGTCGCGGACGGGCCCGACACGAACGTGAGCGGACGGCCCGGGTCGAGCCGTTCGAGCGCCTCCGGCACGTCGGCGGCGACCTGGTCGGCGAGGACGACGATCAGGTGGTAGTCGGGCACGAGCGACAGGGCGCGCGGCCCCTGGGCGGCGCCGTGGTCCAGCACGATGGTCCCCGTCTCGGCGACCGCGGCCGCGCAGCCGGTGACCGCTCCGGCGAGGCCGTCGAGCGAAGCGACCGACGGGTCGTGCACGAGCGCCGCGCCGGTCGTGGACGTCCACTCCGGCGGCAGGTCGGACGGGACCCCGTACGCGCCGGGACGGGCCGCGAGCCGTTCGGCGACGGCCGCGGCGACCTCGGACGCGGCGACGCGCAGGACGTTCGCGCGGTAGTCGGCGACCCGCTCGGCGAACAGGTCGAGGATCCCGTCCTCGTGGTGGCGGCGCAGATAACCGCGGTCGATCCGGTTATAGGAGGCCGCGACCTCGGCGGCGGACCGGGTCGGCGCCGCCTTCTCGATCCGGCGCAGGATCTCCTCGCGCGCGTTCACCGGTCCCCCTCCTCGCGTCCGCCGCCGGTCCGGGCCCACCAGGCGCGGAACGACTCGGGCGGCGGCGCGGGCGCGTCCCGCGTCTCGGTCCACGCGCCCAGCGGCCCGGGCAGCCGCCGGATCCGGCCGCCGCGCGCCACGACGCGGCGGCTCGCGGACGCGGCGCGCTGCGCGAGCGCGAGCCGGGTGGGGGAGCGCAGCGTCCACCCGGCCGCCGTCATCGCCACCCGCTCCAGCGGGTGGCGCGGCCCCTTCTCGACGGCGCGGGCCCGCAGGTGCACGAGCACCTCCGGGATGTCGATGGCGACCGGGCACGCCTCGAAGCAGGCCCCGCACAGCGACGACGCGTACGGCAGCGACGCGTCCACCTCCGACCCGATCCCTCTGATCTGCGGGGACAGGATCGCGCCGATCGGCCCGGGGTAGGGCGACCCGTAGGCGTGGCCGCCCGCGCGCTGGTAGACCGGGCACACGTTCAGGCACGCCGAGCAGCGGATGCAGCGCAGCGCCTGCCGGCCCACCTCGTCGGCCAGGGTGTCGGTGCGGCCGTTGTCCAGGAGGACGAGGTGGAAGTCGCGCGGGCCGTCGCCGGGGGAGACGCCCGTCCAGGTGGAGGTGTAGGGGTTCATCCGCTCGGCGGTGGACGAGCGGGGCAGCAGCTGCAGGAACACCTCCAGGTCCCGCCAGCTCGGCACGATCTTCTCCACGCCCATCACCGAGATGAGCGTCTCCGGGAGCGTCAGGCACATCCGGCCGTTGCCCTCCGACTCCAGCACGACGAGCGTGCCGGTGTCGGCGACCGCGAAGTTCACCCCCGACACCCCGACCTTCGCCGACAGGAACTTGGCGCGCAGGTGCCGCCGGGCCGCCTCGGCCAGCTCGGCGGGCGCGTCCGTCAGCCCCTCGGGCGCGTCGTCCATCGTGCGCAGGAAGATGTCGCGGATGTCGGACCGGTTGCGGTGGATGGCCGGGACGAGGATGTGCGACGGCCGGTCGTCGCCGAGCTGGACGATCAGCTCCGCCAGGTCGGTCTCGTAGGCGGTGATGCCCTCCTCGGCGAGGAACTCGTTGAGGCCGATCTCCTGCGTCGCCATCGACTTGACCTTGACGACCTCGGTCTCGCCGGTGGCCTTCACCAGGTCGGCGACGATCCGGTTGGCCTCCGCCGCGTCGCGCGCCCAGTGCACCGTCCCACCGGCCTCGGTGACCTTCTCCTCCAGCAGCGGCAGGTAGTGGCCGAGGTTCGCCAGGACGTGGTCCTTGATCTGCTTGCCGGCCTCGCGGAGCGCGTCCCAGTCGTCCAGCTCCGCCACCGCGGCGGCGCGCCGCCCCCGGATCGTGGTGGTGGCGTGCGCCAGGTTGCCGCGCAGCCGCGCGTCCCCCACCGCGCGCCGCGCCGCCTCCGGGAACGACGGCATACCTAGATAGGTCGGCATCGCCGGGGAGGTCATACGGGGTCCTCCTCTGTGGAAGCGAGGATCTCGGCCAGGTGGACGGTGCGCACCCCGGCGCGGGTGCGGGTGAGCGCGCCGCCGATGTGCATCAGGCAGGAGTTGTCCGCCGCGCACAGCGCCTCGGCCCCGGTCGCGCGGACGGCGGTGACCTTGTCGGCGCACATCGCGGCCGACACCTCGGAGTTCTTCAGCGCGAACGTCCCGCCGAACCCGCAGCACTCCGCCGCGTCCGGGAGCTCGACCAGGTCGATGCCGCGGACCTCGCGCAGCAGCCGCAGCGGGCGGTCGCCGACGTGCAGCATCCGCAGCGAGTGGCACGTCGGGTGGTAGGTGACGCGGTGCGGGAAGTAGGCGCCGACGTCGGTGACGCCGAGGACGTCCACCAGGAACTCCGACAGCTCGTACACGCGGGAGGCGACCCCGGCGGTGCGCGGCGCGAGCCTCGGGTGCCAGTCGCGGATCATCGCCGCGCAGGACGCGGACGGCGTCACCACCGCGTCGTAGGGCTCGAACGTCTCCGCGAACCCCTTCACCATCGGCAGCGCCTGCCGGCGGTAGCCGGTGTTGAGGTGCATCTGCCCGCAGCAGGTCTGCGATTCGGGGAACTCGACGTCGTGGCCGAGGCGCCGCAGCAGCTTCACCACCGCCTTGCCCGTCCCCGGGAACATCGTGTCGTTGACGCAGGTGAGGAACAGCGCGACTTTCATACGTTCGCCTTTTCGGGGGGCGACCCCCAACGCCCCCCGGCTCGCTCCGCTCATTTGAGGTCTCCCAGGACCGACCGGCTCGACTCGCGGACGACGAGTTCGGGCTGGAACATGACCTGCTGGTGGGCGTGCCCGGCCGACCCGTCGCACTCCTCCAGCAGCAGCTCGGTCGCGATCCGGCCGAGCTGGTAGGTGGGCTGCCGCACCGAGCTGAGCGGGACGGCGGCCGCGGCCGAGAACTCGATGTCGTCGTACCCGATCAGCGCGACGTCACCCGGCACCTTGACCCCGGCCTGCAGCAGGACGCGCAGCACGCCGAGCGCGAGCAGGTCGTTCGCGCAGAAGATCGCGTCGGGCAGCGGGGGACCGGCCTCCAGCAGCCGCCGGGCCGCCTCCTGCCCGGACCGCGCGTTCATCGCCCCGACGGCGACCTCGCGCATGGCGTCGCGGCCGAGCCCGGCGGCGCGCAGCGCCCGCTGGGCGCCGGTGCGCCGGTCGGCGCACTGGCGCAGCACCGTCGGGCCGGTGACGAACGCCAGCGTCCGGGCGCCCGCGTCCAGCAGTTCGGCGACCGCGAGCTCGCCGCCCGCGACGTCGTCCACGGCGACCGAGCACTGGTTGGCGCGCGGCGTCGGATGGTCGAGCAGCACGACGGGGACGCCGCGCTCGCGCAGCTGGTCGGCCGCCTCGCCGTCGTCGCCGACCGGGGTCAGCAGGACGCCCCGGACCCGCTGCTCGGCGAACACCCGCAGGTTGCGCAGCTCCCGCTCCTCCGACTCGCTGGAGGAGGACAGGATCACCGCGTAGCCGCGCTCGCTGGCGATGTCCTCCACGCCGCGCGCCACGTCGGTGAAGAACGGGTTGGCGAGGTCGAGGACCATCAGCCCGATCGTGCTGCTGTGCCCGGCGCGCAGCGTGGACGCCGAGCCGTTGCGCACGAAGCCGAGGGCGCGGATCGCCTCCTCGACGCGGATCCGGGTCGCCTCGGCGACCCGCTCGGGCCGGTTGAGCACGTTGGACACGGTGCCCGGAGACACCCCGGCGTGCGCCGCGACCTGCTTGATCCCGACCGTCCGGCCCGGCGGCGCGGAGCGGCCGGTCTGGTCTGCGCCCAATCTGTGTGCCCCCGAGTCGTCCGCTGGTGTGTCGCCGCTCACTGTGAATCATCTGATTAAAACGTGTCAACCCGAAACCGGGAACCGGGGCCGCCGAACCCGGTCGGCCGGTCCCGGCCGGAGCGACTTCGAAAACTCGCCCTGCCCTTGCGAGTACGGGCTTCTCGGCACGTCGGGCGGAGGCGGCCGGGATTTCACCCCTTGACGGGTGCTCCGGGTCACATCTAGCGTCCTCCGCAACATCTCGTTAAAACGTTTTTCATCTGTACGTCACAGACGTCCCCCGCGAGGAGGGCCGCGATGGGTGCACCGGGCCGGTCGGCGCCGCCGACATTGGCACTGGTCAACGTGAGTAAGTCGTTCGGTGCGGTACGCGCCCTGCAGGGCGTCACCCTGGAGCTGCACGCGGGCGAGGTGCACGCGCTGGCGGGAGAGAACGGGGCCGGCAAGTCCACGGTCGTAAAAACGTTCGCAGGCGTGCACCGCCCCGACGCGGGCGAGGTGCGGGTGGACGGCGAGCCGGTGGCCTTCAACAGCCCCGCCGACGCGCAGGCCGCCGGCGTCGCGGTCATCTACCAGGAGCCCACGCTGTTCCCCGACCTGTCGGTCGCCGAGAACATCTTCATGGGCCGCCAGCCGCGCGGCGCGCTCGGCCGCATCGACCGCCGCGCCATGCACGCCGAGACGGCGCGGCTGTTCGAGCGGCTCGGCGTCGCGCTGGACCCGCAGCAGCCCGCCCGCGGCCTGTCGATCGCCGACCAGCAGGTCGTCGAGATCGCCAAGGCCATCTCCCGGGACGCGCGGGTGCTCATCATGGACGAGCCGACCGCGGCGCTCACCGGCCAGGAGGTCGCCCGCCTGTTCGCGGTCACCCGCAGCCTGCAGGAGCACGGCTGCGCGGTGCTGTTCATCTCGCACCGGCTGGAGGAGATCTTCGAGATCTGCCGGCGGGTGACGACGCTGCGCGACGGCGCCTACGTCGGCACCGACATGGTCGCCGACCTCACGCCCGACGACCTCGTCCGCCGGATGGTCGGCCGCGACCTCGACGCGCTCTACCCCAAGCAGGACGTGGCGCCCGGCGAGGTCGCGCTGAAGGTGCACCGGCTGACCCGCGAGGGCGCCTTCACCGACGTCTCCTTCGAGGTCCGCCGCGGCGAGATCGTCGCGCTGGCCGGGCTGGTCGGCGCCGGCCGCAGCGAGGTCGCCCGCGCCGTCTTCGGCGTGGACCGCTGGGACGCCGGGTCCGTCGAGGTCGGCGGCCGCGAGCTCCCCCCGGGCAGCCCCACCGCCGCGATGTCGGCCGGGCTGGCGCTCGTCCCCGAGGACCGCCGCCAGCAGGGACTGGTCATGGACATGTCGATCGAGCGGAACATGGGCCTCACCCAGTTGAGGACGCTGCGCCGCGAGACCGGGCGCGGAGGCCTGATCTCCCGGAAGGTGGAGCGCAGCCGCGCAGCCGACTGGGGCCTGCGCCTCCAGCTGAAGTACTCCAAGCTCACCGACGTCGTCGGCGTCCTGTCGGGCGGCAACCAGCAGAAGGTCGTGCTCGCCAAGTGGCTGGCCACCGAGCCCGACGTGCTGATCGTGGACGAGCCGACCCGCGGCATCGACGTCGGTACCAAGGCCGAGGTGCACCGGCTGCTGTCGGAGCTCGCCGCGCAGGACCTCGCGGTGCTGATGATCTCCTCCGACCTGCCGGAGGTGCTCGGCATGGCCGACCGCATCCTCGTCATGCACGAGGGCCGGCTGACCGCCGAGATCGCCCGCGCCGACGCGACCGAAGAGAGCGTGATGGCCGCCGCGACCGGCCGCCCCGGCACCGGAAAGGCGGCCTGACCCCATGACCGTCCTCACCCAGTCACCGGCCAGGCCGGAGTCGGGCGGCCCGCCGGGCGGCGGGCGGCGCCTCGTCGAGATGGTGCTGCGCGCCCGCGAGCTGAGCATCCTCGGTGCGCTGGTCCTGCTCGTCCTCGGCACGACGATCGCCAACCCGCGGTTCATGTCCGGCCAGGGCCTCAAGGACATCTTCCTCAACGCCTCGATCCTCGTCCTGCTCGCCGTCGGGCAGAGCATGGTCGTCGTCACCCGCAACATCGACCTGTCGGTCGGGTCCGTCGTCGGGCTCGTCGCCTTCACCGCCGGGAAGTACGCCTCCGGCGGGGACCGCAACGTCGTGCTGGTCGTGCTGGTGGGCGTCGGGATCGGCCTGCTGTGCGGCCTGGTGAACGGGCTGCTGGTCAGCTTCTGCCGCGTCCCCGCCCTCGTCGTCACCCTCGGCACCCTGTACGTGATCCAGGGGCTGGACTACCGCATCGCGCACGGCCAGCAGATCGGCGCCGCCGACCTGCCGGCCTCGCTGCTGAGCCTCGGCAACGACGGGATCCTCGGCGTCCCCTACCTGCCGATCATCACCGTGCTCGTGATGCTGGCGGTCGGCTACTACCTGCGCTCCTACTCCTCCGGGCGCGAGTACTACGCGATCGGGTCCAGCCCGGAGGCCGCGATGCTCGCCGGCGTGCCGATCCGCCGCCGCGTCCTCACCGCCTACCTGGTCAGCGGCGCCCTCGCCGGGCTCGCCGGGGTGCTGTGGCTCGCCCGGTTCGGCACCGTCGTCGCCGACGCCGCGAACGGCTGGGAGCTGAAGGTCGTCAGCGCCGTCGTCGTCGGCGGCGTCGCCATCACCGGCGGCGTCGGCACCGTCTACGGGGCGGCGCTCGGCGCGCTGCTGCTCACCACCATCGGCAGCGTGCTGGTGGTGCTCAAGGTCAACTCGTTCTGGCAGGACGCGATCACCGGCGTGCTGCTGCTGCTGGCCATCAGCGTCGACCGGCTGCTGGCCCTGCGCGTCACCCGGGCGCTGAAACAGCGTTCGCTGGCCTCCGCCGCGCACCGCGCCGCCGCCCCGGAGAGCAAGGAGGGACGGTCATGAGCCGCCTGATGCGGTGGGAGACCGCCGTCACCGCGCTGCTGGTCCTGGTCTTCGCGGGCGGCGCCGGGTTCTCGCCCGACTTCGCGAACAACGACAACCTGTCGTTCGCGCTGGACGACCTGAGCGAGATCGCGCTGATCGCGCTGCCGATGACGCTGCTGGTCGTGTGCGGGCAGGTCGACCTGTCGGTCGCCTCCATCCTCGGGCTGTGCAGCGCCCTCACCGGCAAGCTGTGGGACGGCGGCATGGCCATCGAGACGATCATCCCGGTGGTGCTGGTCGTCGGCGTCGTCTGCGGGCTGGTGAACGGCCTGCTCGTGACCAGGCTCGGGCTGCCGTCCCTCGCCGTCACCATCGGCACGCTGACCCTCTACCGGGGCCTGGCGTACGTGACGCTCGGCACCGGGGCGATCTCGGAGTTCCCCACCGCCTACACCGATCTCGCGACGTCCTCCATCCCGGGCACGCCGATCCCGTACCCGGTCGCGCTGTTCGTCGTGCTGGCCGCCGTCACCGGCGTCGTCCTACACGCCACCGGAATCGGGCGGTCGCTGTTCGCGATCGGCTCCCAGGAGGACGCGGCGTACTTCGCCGGCATCCGGGTCAAGCGCATCAAGCTGATCCTGTTCGCGGTGTCCGGCCTCGTCGCCGGGTTCGCCGGGATCGTCTACACGCTCCGCTACGGCAGCGCCCGCGCCGACAACGGCATCGGCCTGGAGCTCGCAGTCATCGCGGCGGTGCTGCTCGGCGGCATCGACTTCGACGGCGGCAAGGGCACCCTCGGCGGCGTCATCGCGGCCGTGCTGCTCATCGGCCTGCTCCGCAACCTGCTGATGCTCAGGGACGTGTCCACCGAGGTCCAGTCCATCGTCACCGGGCTGCTGCTCATCATCAGCGTCCTCACCCCGCGGCTGATCGCCGTGGTGCGCGAGGCCCGAGAACGGCGGCGGGGCGCGAGACCCGCGGTCCCCGCCGCCGCGCCCTGACCACCACCGCGCCCTGACCACCATCGCGCACCCACCCCCCGGCCCCCCGCCGCACACCCACCCACCTCAAGCACGACCCCGAACTGTGAAAGGCAACCCTGATGACCATTCGTTTGCGCGCCCCGCGCCGGCTGCTGGCCGCCGCCACGGCGAGCGCCCTGGCCCTCAGCCTGGCCGCCTGCGGCGGGACCACCAAGGACTCCGCGTCCGACTCGGGGGACGCCAAGGCCGGGGGCAACGCGTCCGCGAACCCGAACGCGCCGCTGAAGAAGGGCCTGAAGCTGGCCTTCCTCCCCAAGCAGGTCAACAACCCCTACGAGACGATCGTCGACAACGCCGGCATCGCGGCGGCCAAGGAGTTCGGCGGCGAGGCCAAGGAGGTCGGCCCGTCCGACGCGTCCGCGTCCTCGCAGGTCTCCTACATCAACACCCTGGTCCAGCAGCGGCACGACGCCATCCTCATCGCCGCCAACGACGAGAACGCGGTGTGCGGCCCGCTCAAGCAGGCGCGCGCCAAGAAGATCAAGATCGTGGCCTACGACTCCGACACCAACCCCGACTGCCGGGACGTGTTCATCAACCAGGCCAGCTCCGAGGAGATCGGCCGCAGCGAGGTCAAGCTGCTGGCCGAGCAGATCGGCAGCGAGGGCGAGATCGCGATCCTGTCGGCGACCGCGAACGCCACGAACCAGAACACCTGGATCAAGTTCATGCAGGACGAGCTCAAGAAGCCCGAGTACTCGAAGATGAAGCTCGTCAAGGTGGCCTACGGCGACGACGACGACCAGAAGTCGTTCCAGCAGACCCAGGGCCTGCTGCAGGCGTACCCGAACCTGAAGGGCATCATCTCGCCCACCACGGTCGGCATCGCCGCCGCCGCCCGCTACATCTCCGGCTCCAAGTACAAGGGCAAGGTCGCGCTGACCGGCCTCGGCACCCCCGACCAGATGCGCAAGTTCGTCAAGGACGGCACGGTCAAGGGGTTCGAGCTCTGGGACCCGAAGAACCTCGGCTACCTCGCCGCGTACGCGGCGGCGGCCCTGTCGTCCGGCCAGATCACCGGCGCGGAGGGCGAGAAGTTCAAGGCGGGCAAGCTCGGCGAGCGCACGATCGGCGCCAACGGCGAGGTGATCCTCGGCCCGCCGACGGTGTTCGACGCCAAGAACATCGACCAGTACCACTTCTGACCCTGAGCGACGCGAACCGGGGGGCGGGGGGCTTCGCCCCCCACAAGGAGACGCCCCTATGTCCGGACGCACGAAGCGCGTCTGCTTCCTGCTGAAGGTCAGGCAGGACCGCCTGGAGGAGTACAAGCTGCGCCACCAGGCGGTCTGGCCCGACATGCTCAACGCCCTGCGCGACACCGGCTGGCACAACTACTCGCTGTTCCTGCGCGAGGACGGCCTCCTCGTCGGCTACCTGGAGACCGACGACTTCGAGGCGGCCCAGGAGGCGATGGCCCGCACCGAGGTGAACGCGCGGTGGCAGGCGGAGATGGCGCAGTTTTTCGAGGACCTCGACGGCCGCCCCGACGAGGGGATGCGGCCGCTCACCGAGGTCTTCCACCTGGACTAGCCGGTGACCGGATAGGAGAGAGGCAAACCGTGAACGACACCAGCGCGGTGAAGGACGCCCTGCGCCGCCAGCAGATCGAGACTCCCTCGTGGGCGTACGGGAACTCGGGGACCCGGTTCAAGGTCTTCGCCCAGCGGGGCGTGCCGCGCACCCCGCAGGAGAAGATCGACGACGCCGCGCAGGTGCACCGGTTCACCGGCGTCGCGCCCAGCGTGGCGGTCCACATCCCCTGGGACCGGGTGGACGACTACGCCGCGCTGGCCGCCCACGCCAAGGAGCGGGGCGTGCGGATCGGTGCGGTGAACACCAACGTCTTCCAGGACGACGACTACATGCTCGGCAGCGTCACCAACCCCGACCCCGCCGTCCGCCGCAAGGCCCTCGACCACCTGCTCGAGGCGGTCGACATCATGGACGCGACCGGCTCCCGCGACCTGAAGCTGTGGTTCTCCGACGGCACGAACTACCCGGGGCAGGACGACATCCGCACCCGGCAGGACCGGATGGCCGAGGCCCTCGCCACCGTCTACGAGCGGCTCGGCGACGACCAGCGGTTCCTGCTGGAGTACAAGCTGTTCGAGCCGGCGTTCTACATGACCGACCTGCCGGACTGGGGCACCTCCTACGCGCACTGCCTGAAGCTCGGCCCCAAGGCGCAGGTCGTGGTCGACACCGGCCACCACGCGCCCGGCACCAACATCGAGTTCATCGTCGCGTTCCTGCTGCGCGAGGGGAAGCTCGGCGGGTTCGACTTCAACTCCCGCTTCTACGCCGACGACGACCTCATGGTGGGCTCGGCCGACCCGTTCCAGCTGTTCCGCATCATGTACGAGGTGGTGCGCGGCGGGGGCTACGACGCCGAGACGGGCGTGGCGTTCATGCTCGACCAGTGCCACAACATCGAGCCGAAGATCCAGGGCCAGATCCGCTCGGTGATGAACGTCCAGGAGGCCACCGCGAAGGCCCTGCTGGTGGACGCCGACGCCCTGCGCTCGGCGCAGGAGTCCGGTGACGTCCTGGAGGCGAACGCCGTGTTCATGGACGCCTACAACACCGACGTCCGGCCGCTGCTCGCCGAACTGCGCGAGGAGATGGGCCTGCACCCGGACCCGGTCGCCGCCTACAAGGCGTCCGGCTACTACGAGCGGATCGCCGAGGAGCGCAAGGACGGCCAGGCGGCCGGCTGGGGGGCCTGAGCATGGCCGCCGCGCCCGCCGCGCCGTCCGGCAGAACCCGCACGGCGCCCCGCCGCCCCGTCGTCATCGCCGCCGTCGCCGGCCTCGTGCTGGCCGCGGCCGTTCCGGCGCACGCGCTGGAGGAGGCCGCCCTGAGCGTCGGCGGCCTGGAGACCGAGCACGCCACGACCCCGAACGCCGTCTCGGCCGCCAAGCCGAGGTTCGGATGGCTGCTGAACGCCCGCGAGCGCGGCCAGCGCCAGACCGCCTACCGCGTCTCCCTCGCCACCGCCGACGGGGGCCGCACCGTCTGGGACTCGGGCGCGGTCGACTCGGCCCGCGGCTACGACGTCCGCTACGGCGGCCCGGCTCTCGCGCCCGCCACCCGCTACACCTGGCGGGTCAAGGTCGCCGACGCCCGCGGGCACTGGACGCGCTGGAGCGCGGCCACCTGGTTCGAGACCGCGCTCGGCGCGGACGGCTGGCGCGGCGCCTGGATCGGCGCCCCCGAGAACGCCGCGTCCACCCCGGACCTGCGGGGCACCAGCTGGATCTGGTACCCCGAGGGCGACCCCAAGACGCAGGCGCCCGCGGGCTCGCGCTACCTGCGCGGCGCGTTCGACCTGGCCGCGGTGCCCGAGGGCGCCCGCCTGGTCATGACGGCCGACGACGGCTTCACCGCCTGGGTGAACGGCGCCGAGGTCGGCGGGCGCGACCCCGACCCGGTGGCCGAGAACTGGCGGCGCCCGATCGTCGTCGACGTCACCGCCCACCTGCGGACGGGCCGCAACGTCGTCGCCGTCAAGGCGACCAACGGCAAGGCCAGCCCGGCCGGACTCCTCGGGCGCCTCGAACTGCCCGGCCAGGACCCGAAGCAGTTCGACACCGGCGCGGCCTGGCGGGCCGCGAACGAGGAGCCCTCCGGGGACTGGAAGGCGGTCGGCTACGACGACGCGGCCTGGCCGCAGGCGAAGGTGCTGGCGCCCTGGGGCGGTGCTCCCTGGGGCGAGGTGAACCCCGAGAAGCCCACCCTCCCCGAGCCGCTCCTGCGCCGCGACTTCGACGTCGCCGGCAAGAAGATCGCCAAGGCGCGGCTGTACGCGGCGGCCGGCGGCTACGTCGAGCTGAGCCTGAACGGCAGGCGCGTCGGCGACGAGGTGCTCCAGCCCGGGTTCGTCCGCTACGACAAGCGCGTCGAGTACGTCACCCGCGACGTGACCCGCATGCTGCGGCACGGCGGCAACGTGATCGGGGCGCGCCTCGGCCGCGGCTTCTACGGGATGACCCAGAAGAACACCTGGAACTGGCATGCCACGCCGTGGACCGGCGAGCCGCGGCTGCTGGCCCAGCTCGTCGTGACCTACGACGACGGCAGCACCCAGACGGTCGCGACCGACGGGCGGTGGCGCTACGCCGAGGGCCCCGTCCGCTACGACTCCCTCTACGGCGGCGAGACCTACGACGCCCGCGAGGAGAAGCCCGGCTGGGACCGCCCCGGCTTCGACGCCTCCTCCTGGCGGCAGGCGGCGGCCGTGCAGGCCCCGACCGCCACCGTGGTGCCCGAGGAGCACGAGCCGATCAAGGTCGCGCGCACCCTGCGGCCCGTCGCGGTCACCAACCCCAAGCCCGGCGTCCACGTCTTCAAGATGCCCCACAACACCGCCGGGTGGGCGCGCATCCGCGTCAGCGGGCCGCAGGGCGCGACCGTGAGCCTGAAGTACGGCGAGCGGCTCAACTCCGACGGCACCGTCCAGGCCGGCAACGGCCTGGTCACCGGGCGCTTCCAGACCGACGAGTACGTCCTGGCCGGGCGCGGGACGACCGAGACGTGGGAGGCCCGCTACAGCTACAAGGGCTTCCAGTACGTCCAGGTGACCGGCTGGCCGGGGGAGCCGCCCACCGTCGACGACCTCGACGGCCGCGAGGTGCACAGCGCCCTGCGCTCCAACGGCTCGTTCCGCAGCTCCAACGACCTGTTCAACACGGTGGAGGCCGCCACCCGGCAGACCGTCGTCAACAACTGGCACGGCATCCCGACCGACACCCCGATGTACGAGAAGAACGGGTGGACCGGCGACGCCCAGCTCATGGCCGAGATGGAGATGGGCCGGTTCGACCTGCGCCGGCTGTTCGCCAAGTGGATGACCGACCACCGCGACAGCCAGGGCTCCGACGGCGTCATCCCGGGGATCGTGCCCGACAACGGCTGGGGCCTCGGCTCCTACGGCCAGGCGCCGCCATGGCACGCCTCCTTCACCGAGATCCCCTGGCAGATGTACCAGCGGTACGGCGACCGCGACGTCCTCGCCGCGAACTACCCGGCGATGCAGGCCTACCTGGACGGGTGGCTCAAGCGCGCGGACGGCGAGGGGCTCTACCCGAGCAGCCTGAACGACTACCTCGCCCCCGGGTACAACGGCAACACCCCCGAGGACAGGCGCCTGCACGGCACCGCCTACACCTACTCCAACGCGCTGATCATCGCCGGCGTGGCGGAGGTCCTCGGCCGCGGCGACGACGCCGCCCGCTACCGGGCCGCCGCCGCCCGCATCAAGGACGCGTTCAACAAGGCCTTCCTGCGCGGCGACGCCTACGTCACCCGTTCCGACCCCGGCTACCGGCAGACCAACGCGCTCCTCGCCCTGGCCCTCGGCCTCGCGCCGGAGGAGGCGCAGAAGGCCGTCACCGACCGGCTCGTCCGGGACGTGGAGGAGCGCGGCGACCACCTCGACACCGGGGCGCTCGGCACCAAGTACCTGCTGACCGAGCTGACGAAGCGCGGCCACGGCGACCTCGCCTACCGCGTCGCCGACCAGCGCACCTACCCGAGCTGGGGGTACTGGACCGCCAACGGCGCGACCACGCTGTGGGAGCGCTGGGACCTGGACTCGCGGTCCCGCGACCACGTGTTCCTCGGCGGCGCCATCGGCGAGTGGTTCACCGAGGACCTCGCCGGCATCACGCCCGCCGCGCCCGGGTTCGACCGGATCAGGGTCGCGCCGCAGCCGCTCGGCGACCTGGGCTCGGTGGACGCCTCCACGCCCACCCCGCACGGCCCGGTCACCGTCCGCTGGACGAGGTCCGGCGCCGGGTTCGACCTGCGCGTGCGCGTCCCCGTCGGCGCCACCGCCGAGATCGAGCTGCCCGCCGCGGCCGCGGACCGGGTGACCGAGAGCGGGAGGCCGCTGACCGCCGCCGAGGGCGTGCGCGTCCTCGGCACCGGGCGGGGCGCCAACGGCGACGTCGTCCGGGTGGAGGCCGGCTCCGGCGCCTACACCTTCCACGCACGCACATGAAGCCGCGCACGCACATGAAGCCCCGCACGCACCCGACGCAGCACACCCACATGAGGAGAATCCGATGACCGCCACTCCACCCGAGGTGGAGCAGCTGCTGGAACGCGCCAACACCCTCGGCTCGGACCCGCGCAACACCAACTACGCCGGCGGCAACGCGTCCGCGAAGGGCACCGTCACCGACCCCGTGACGGCCCGCGACGTCGAGCTGATGTGGGTGAAGGGCTCGGGCGGCGACCTCGGCACCCTCACCGAGAAGGGCCTGGCCGTGCTGCGGCTGGACCGGATGCGCGCCCTCGTGGACGTCTACCCGGGCGTCGAGCGCGAGGACGAGATGGTCGCCGCGTTCGACTACTGCCTGCACGGCAAGGGCGGCGCCGCGCCGTCCATCGACACCGCCATGCACGGCCTCGTGGAGGCCGCGCACGTCGACCACCTCCACCCCGACTCCGGCATCGCGATCGCGACGGCCGCCGACGGCGAGGAGCTGACGCGGCGAATCTTCGGCGACCGGGTCGCGTGGGTGCCGTGGCGGCGCCCCGGCTTCCAGCTCGGCCTGGACATCGCCGAGATCAAGCGCGCCAACCCCGGCGCCATCGGGGTGGTCCTCGGCGGGCACGGCATCACCGCGTGGGGCGAGACGAGCGAGGAGTGCAAGGCCAACTCGCTCGACATCATCCGCACCGCGGAGGCCTACATCGCCGAGCACGGCAAGGCCGACCCGTTCGGCGAGGTCGTCCACCCGGCGCTGCCCGAGGACCAGCGGCACGCGCGCGCCGCCGCGCTGTTCCCGCTGATCCGTGGCCTGGCGTCGACGGACCGCCCGCAGGTGGGGCACTACACCGACAGCGAGCCGGTCCTGGACTTCGTGTCGCGCGCCGAGCACCCCCGGCTCGCCGCGCTCGGCACGTCCTGCCCGGACCACTTCCTGCGCACCAAGGTCGCGCCGATGGTGCTGGACCTGCCGCCGGACGCCCCGCTCGACGAGGCCAAGGCGCGCCTGAAGGAGCTGCACGCCGCCTACCGCGAGGAGTACGCCGCCTACTACGACCGGCACGCCGGCCCGGACTCGCCGCCGATGCGCGGCGCGGACCCGGCGATCGTGCTGGTCCCGGGCGTCGGGATGTTCTCCTTCGGGGCGAACAAGCAGACCGCGCGGGTCGCCGGCGAGTTCTACGTCAACGCGATCAACGTGATGCGCGGCGCGGAGGCCCTGTCGTCGTACGCGCCGATCGACGAGGCGGAGAAGTTCCGCATCGAGTACTGGGAGCTGGAGGAGGCCAAGCTCCGGCGGATGCCGGCGCCGAAGCCGCTCGCCTCCCGGGTCGCGCTCGTCACCGGCGGCGGCTCCGGCATCGGCGCGGCCACCGCCCGCCGCCTCGCCGCCGAGGGCGCCTGCGTCGTCGTCGCCGACCGGGACCTCGCGGCGGCAGAGAAGGTCGCCGCCGAGATCGGCGCCACCGCGCTGCGCGCAGCCGACGCCGCCGTCGCCGCCGGCGCGGACGTGACGTCCGAGGACGAGATCATCGCGGCCGTCCGGGTCGCGGTCCTGGCGTTCGGCGGAGTGGACCTCGTCGTCAACAACGCGGGCCTGTCCATCTCCAAGCCGCTCCTGGACACGACCACCGCCGACTGGGACCTCCAGCACGACGTCATGGCGCGCGGCTCGTTCCTGGTCTCCCGCGAGACCGCCCGCGTCATGGTGGAGCAGGGGATGGGCGGCGACATCGTCTACATCTCGTCCAAGAACGGGGTGTTCGCCGGGCCGAACAACATCGCCTACGGCGCGACCAAGGCCGACCAGGCGCACCAGGTGCGGCTGCTGGCCGCCGAGCTCGGCGAGCACGGCATCCGCGTCAACGGGGTCAACCCGGACGGCGTCGTCCGCGGCTCCGGGATTTTCGCCGGCGGGTGGGGCGCGAAGCGCGCCGCCGTGTACGGCGTCGAGGAGGAGCGGCTCGGCGAGTTCTACGCCCAGCGGACGCTGCTCAAGCGCGAGGTGCTGCCCGAGCACGTCGCCGCCGCCGTCTTCGCCCTCACCGGCGGGGACCTGACCCACACCACCGGACTGCACATCCCCGTGGACGCCGGCGTCGCCGCCGCGTTCCTGCGCTGAGGAGGACCGTCCCCTTGGAAGGAAGGCCGGCCGGCGGCCCGGACCGCGCGGCCGCGGCGCTCACCCCCGCCGCGGCCGCGCCGTCCCCACCCGGGCCGCCGGCCGTCCTGTCCGGGCCCGCTCGACCAAGTGAACCCGAAGGGACAACGGTGCCGGCGGCGAGGAAGTTCACACGCTCCCTTGTGTCCGTCGTCACGTCCCCGGCGGGGGACGCCGCATCCGGCGGGTCCCGCGCCGGTGGGCATGTCCCCATGGAAGGGGCGTCCGCCGGGCGCCGCACCCTCACCGCCTGCTAGGAGAGGACAAGCAATGGCAGACACGACAGCGCCGCCGCCGGTGAAGGTCGGCCTGGTCGCCGGGGGCCTCGGCGCCTACTGGCCGCAGTTCCCCGACCTGCTGCCGCAGCTCGAGCGGTCCGCCGAGCGCGTCTCGGAGCGGATGCGCGGGCTCGGCGCCGAGGTCGTCGACGTCGGGTTCATCTCCGACGCGCAGGAGGGCGCGGCCGCGGCCGAGCGCCTGCGCGCCGCGGGCTGCGACATCATCGTCGGCTTCCTCACCACCTACATGACCGCGACGATGCTGGTCCCGGTCGCGCAGCGGGCGGACGCGCCCGTCCTGCTGATCAACCTGCAGCCGACCGAGTCGATGGACCACGCGACCTTCGACACCGGGCAGTGGCTCGCCTACTGCGGCGCCTGCCCGCTGCCGGAGATGGCGAACGCGTTCGCGCGCTGCGGCGTCCCGTTCCGCTCGGTGTCGGGGTACCTGGAGGACGAGCGCGCCTGGGCGAGGATCGGCCGCTGGGTGCGCGCCGCCGGGGTCCGCGCGGCGCTGCGGCGGGGCAGGCACGGGCTGATGGGCCACCTGTACCCGGGCATGCTCGACGTCTCCACCGACCTCACGCTCGTCAGCGCCAACTTCGGCGGGCACGTGGAGGTGCTGGAGTTCGACGACCTGCGGGTCAGGGTCGAGAAGGTCACCGAGGCCGAGACGGCCGCCAAGAAGGCCGAGGCCGAGAAGATCTTCGAGCTGGACGCCTCCGTCAACGACGACGACCTGACCTGGGCGGCCCGCGTCTCGGTCGGCCTGGACCGCCTCGTCGAGGACTTCGAGCTGGACAGCCTCGCCTACTACCACCGGGGCCTGGACGGCGAGATCCACGAGCGGCTCGGCGCCGGGATGATCCTCGGCGCGTCGCTGCTCACCGCGCGGGGGATCCCGGCGGCCGGGGAGTACGAGCTGCGCACCTCCCTGGCGATGCTGATCGCCGACCGGCTCGGCGCCGGCGGCTCGTTCACCGAGCTGCAGGCGCTGGACTTCCACCGCGGCCACGTCGAGATGGGCCACGACGGGCCCGCGCACCTGGCGATCAGCGCCTGCCGGCCGCTGCTGCGCGGCCTCGGCGTCTACCACGGCAAGCGCGGCTACGGCGTGTCCGTCGAGTTCGACGTCAAGCACGGCCCGGTCACCGCGTTCGGCGTCATCCAGCGCCGCGACGGCCGGTTCGCGTTCGTCGCGTCCGAGGGCGAGACCGTGGACGGGCCGCTGCTCCAGATCGGCAACACCACCTCCCGAGTCGACTTCGGCTGCGACCCCGGCGAGTGGACCGACGCGTGGTCGGCCACCGGGATCTCCCACCACTGGGCCCTCGGCACCGGCCACCGCGTCGCCGACCTGAAGGCCCTCGCCGACCTCATGGAGATCGAACTCGTCCAAGTGAATCCCTGACGGAACGACACCCGGGCGCGACGCCGCTCCCCACCCCCACCCCCCTGCGCAGCTCCGAAGGATGTTTCGTCATGCGCAAAATCCCCCCACCCCGCGGTGCCGCGTGCGGCGTCGCCCTGTGTCTGGCGCTCACCACCGCCACCGCCCTGCCCGCCCGCGCGGACGCCCCCGGCCTGCACGCCACCGGGCTGCGGACCGACGCGCTCGACGAGCCCCTCGGAATCGACGACACGGCGCCCACCCTGAGCTGGCGCCTGGAGGCCCCCGGCCGCGGCTCCCTCCAGACCGCCTACCAGGTCGTCGCGGCGACGTCCCGCGACCGGCTCGGCAGCGCCGACCTGTGGGACACCGGCAAGGTGTCCTCCGCCGCCGCGAGCGCCGTCTACCGGGGCACGGCGCTCACCTCCCGCCGCCAGGTGTGGTGGCGGGTCCGGGTCTGGGACGGCTCGGGGCGCGCGTCGGACTGGAGCACGCCCGCCCTGTTCGAGACCGGCCTGCTCGGCAAGGACGACTGGTCCGCCAAGTGGATCAGTGACGAGCGCTGGCTGAACCGGGCGCCGACCCCCGCCACCGTCCCGCTGCCCGCCGGGACCAAGGCCCGCTACCTGCGGCTGGACGTGACGAAGCTCGGCCTTCCGGTCAAGGAGGGCGGCTCGCTGCTGTCCCGGCTCCAGCTCGCCGAGATCGAGGCGCTCGACCCGTCCGGGGCGAACGTCGCGAAGGGCGCGAAGGTCACCGCCTCCGAGGTGCGCGAGTACCCCGGCAAGTGGATGCCGGAGTTCGTCACCGACGGGTCGCTCACCACGCAGAAGGCACCGTTCGGCTACACGAGCCCCGCCTATGGCACTCAGGACCCCGGCCACCACATCTGGCTCCAGCTCGACCTCGGCGCCGCCAAGGACCTCGCCTCGGTCAAGCTGTACCCGCGCACGGACCTGATGACGAGCGCCGGCAAGACGCCGAACTTCCCCGTCGACTACACCCTGCAGACCTCCGACTCGGCGGACGGCCCGTTCGCGACCGTGAAGACCGTCACCGGCCAGGAGCCGCCGCCCGCCTACCAGACGGACCTGCCCCGGCTGCCCCTGCTCGCCCGGCAGTTCTCCCTGAAGGACGAGGTCCGGTCGGCGCGGCTCTACATCACCGCGCTCGGCATCTACGACGCCACCGTCAACGGCCGCCCGGTCAGCGACGCCGTCCTGGAGCCGCCGAACACCGACTACCGCAAGCGCGCCGAGTACGCAGCCTACGACGTCACGAAGCTGCTGCGGCGCGGCGGCAACGCGATCGGCGTGCGGCTCGGCAACGGCACCTACAACGTCACCTCCACCAGCGACCGCTACACCAAGTACGTCGGGGCGCAGGGATCGCCGAAGCTGCTCGCCCAGCTGGAGGTCACGCTCGCGGACGGGACGACCGCGCGGGTCGCGACCGACTCGTCCTGGCGCACCGACCTCGGCCCGACCACGTTCACGCACTGGTACGGCGGCGAGGACGAGGACGCCCGGCTCGCGCGCGAGGGCTGGGACGGGCCGTCGGCGGACCTGGCGTCCTGGCGCCCCGCCGCCGAGGCCCCCGACCCCGGCATCGCGTTGACCGCGCGCATGTCGCCCGCGATCGTGCCCGTCGGCCGCCGCGGGACCGTGAAGGTCACGCAGCCGAAGAAGGGCACCTACGTCTTCGACCTCGGCGAGAACGTCGCGGGCTGGCCGCGGATCCGGGTCGGCGGCCCGCGCGGCACGGAACTGGCGCTCAAGCCGGGGGAGCGGCTCGGCGCGGACGGCCTCGTCGAGCAGGGCACGATGATCGCGGGCGGCGCGCAGCGCCCGCCGATCGAGGACCACTACACCCTCGCCGGCGGCGGCACCGAGACCTGGCACCCCCGGTTCGTCTACCACGGCTTCCGCTACCTCCAGGTGACGGGCCTGCCGTCCGCGCCGGACCCGGACACCGTCTCCGCCGTCGTGCTGCGCGCGGGCAACGCCTCCGCCGGCTCGTTCGAGAGCTCCGACCTGCTGCTGAACGGCATCCACCGGATCATCGACCGGTCGATCCAGGGCAACATGTTCAGCATCCTCACCGACTGCCCCGACCGGGAGAAGCTCGGCTGGCTGGAGGAGACCCAGCTCGTCCAGGGGTCGGTCACCCGCAACTACGACGTCGCGGCCTACTACCCGGCGCTGCTGCGCAACATGGCCGAGGCGCAGACCGCCGACGGGCTCGTCCCCGACATCGCGCCCGAGTACGTCCAGTTCTCCGGCGGTGTCCGCGACGACCCCAACTGGGGCAGCGCCATCATCATGGCCGCCTGGCAGCACCACCGCACCTACGGCGACGCCCGCCCGCTGCGCGACTTCTACCCGAACATGCAGCGCTACCTGGACTACCTGACCTCCAAGGCGAAGGGGAACCTGCTCGACTACGGCCTCGGCGACTGGGCCGCCGTCGACAAGACCACGCCGCGCGGGATCGCCGCGACCTACGGCTACCAGCGCAGCGCCGCCGCGCTCGCCTCCGTGGCGGGGCTGCTCGGCAAGGACGACGACGCCGCGCGCTACCGCAAGCTCGCCGGCGACATCGCCGACGCGTTCAACGCCAAGTACCTGGACGAGGAGCGGCACACCTACGGGTCGGGCAGCCAGGCCGGGGACGCGTTCGCGCTCGACCTCGGCATCGTCCCGGAGGCGCAGCGGCAGGCGGTCCTCGACCACCTCGTCGCGTCCGTCAAGGGCAAGGGCTACCACGTCACCACCGGTGAGATCGCCCTGCCCGCCCTGTTCCGCGTGCTGTCGGCGGCCGGGCGCGACGACGTCATCCTCGCCGTCGCGCAGCAGGTCACCGACCCCAGCTACGGCTACCAGGTCGTGCACGGCGCGACCGCGCTCACCGAGTACTGGGACGGCCCCACCGGCTACGGTTCGCAGAACCACTTCATGCTCGGCGCGATCGACGAGTGGTTCGGCGCCGGGCTCGCCGGGATCGGCCAGGCCGGCGACTCGGTCGCCTTCGGCAATCTCGTCGTCCGGCCCGCCGTGGTCGGCGACCTGACCCGCGCCGCCTCCACCTACCGGACGCCGCGCGGCGCGGTGTCCAGCGAGTGGCGCCGCTCCGGGCACGACCTCCGCCTGGACGTGACCGTCCCGCCCGGCGCCCCCGCGCGCGTCGAGGTGCCGCTGCTCGGCGCGGCCGCCGCGACCGCCCCGGCGGGCGCCCGGTCCCTGGGCGTCCAGGACGGGCGGGCCGTGTACGAGGTCGGATCGGGCTCCTGGACGTTCAACGTCCGCACCCCCGAGGCCGTGCAACAGGACCGCACCCAGCTCGCCGTCGAACCGCCGTTCGGCGTCGACATCCCGGTGCTCGACGGGAAGACCACCGACGCCCGGTTCCGCGTCACCAACCTTGAGCGGCACACCGTCACGGTCCCGGTGAAGGCCGCCGCGTCGGACGGCTTCACCGCCGAGGCCGCGGGCCGGGTCACGATCCCCGCGGGCGGCTCCGTCCACGTCCCGGTCAAGATCGGGCATTCCGGCGGCGCGGCGGACGGCACCGTCACCCTCACCGTCGACGATGAGAGCGTTCAGGCCCCGGTCCGCGTCACCGGCAACCTCGTGCGCCTCGCCGAGATGTCGGCGTCCAGCGTCCACAGCGGCTCCTCGCCCGCGTGGACCAACGACGGCGGCACCGACTCGGGCGTCTGGCTGAACGGCGTCGGCGGCTGGAACGACGACACCGCAGGCGACTTCCCCGACACCCTCACCGCCACCTGGGACGAGCCGCAGCGCATCGGCCGCGTGAAGGTCTTCACGCTCGACGACCCCGCGCACCCGGCCGCCAAGTCCGGGATCCGGGACTTCGACGTCCAGGCGCGGGTGGACGGGGCATGGACGACCGTCGCGACCGTCGCCGGCAGCGCCGCCGGCACGGTCGAGAAGACCTTCGCCCCCGTCCCGGCGTCGGCCCTCCGGCTCCTGGTCCACGACTCCAACGACCACAACTACAGCCGCGTCATCGAACTGGAGGGCTACGCCTCATGATCCGTTCCAAGACGTTCCGCGTCGCCGCCGCGGCCGGGTTGTCGGCCGCCGTCGTGGCACTCCCCGGGACCGCGCAGGCCGCGCTGAGGGCCGGGCACGCGCCGCAGGCGCCGGCCGGGCTGACCGTGGGGGACCAGCCCCGCCCCCTGAGCGTGGAAGGGGCGCCGCTGTTCGGCTGGACGCCCCGCGACCGCGACCCCGGGGAGGTGCAGAGCGCGTACGAGATCGTCGTGCGGGACGCCTCCGGCAAGGCGGTCTGGGACAGCGGGCGCGTCCGGTCGGGGAGCCAGGAGTACGTGAAGTACGCCGGGCCGGCGCTCGCGCCGGAGACGTCCTACACATGGACGGTCCGGACCTGGGACATCTCCGGAAAGCGCTCTCCGTGGGCGCGGCCCGCCGCGTTCGACACCGGGCTGTCCGACCCGGACTGGCAGGCCGCCTGGATCCGGCGCACCACCGCGGAGGCCGACGACTACACCCTCGCCCGCAAGGACTTCACGGTCGGCGCGTCGAAGGTCGTGCGGGCCCGCGTGCACATCGCGGCCGGGCAGCAGTACGCGCTGCACCTGAACGGCGAGACCGTCGACCACGGCCCCGCCTTCGAGTACGCCGACGACGGTTTCTACAAGACCGTCGACGTCACCTCGAAGGTGAAGGCCGGGCAGCCCGCCACGATCGGCGCGCTCTACCACTGGTACGGGTCGGGGCAGGGGCGGCCGAAGGGCGAGCCGGGCCTGCTCGTCCGGCTGGTCATCGACCACGCCGACGGGACGCGGCAGGTCGTCGTCACCGACGGGACGTGGAAGGTGGCGCGCGCCCCCTGGAAGAAGGCGCCCAAGCGCAACGGCGACGGCGGCGACTACGTCGAGGACATCGACGGCACCGCCGTGCAGGCCGGGTGGGACGAGCCCGGCTTCGACGCCTCCTCCTGGCAGGACCCGGTGGTCGTCGGCGTCCACCCCGCGTCCGGGTTCAAGCACCTGCACGGGCAGGAGACCGCGCTCGCGTACCAGGCCGTCCGGCCGGTGAAGGTCACGCGGCTGGACTCGGGCGCGCTGGTCGCCGACTTCGGGAAGGTGATCCCGGCCGTGCCGGTGGTGCGGTTCCGGGACGGCGTCGCCGGGCGGCACGTCGACATGCACGCCTCCTACGTCCTCAACGCCGACGGGACGGTCTCCCGCTCCAAGGACGACAACCAGGACACCGACCTCAGCTACGGCTACACCCAGCGCGACGGCGACCAGACCTTCCGGCCGCTCACCTATATCGGGTTCCGCTACCTGGAGATCGCGCCTGGCTCGGGCGCCGAGGCGGACGACATCTCCGCCGTCGTCCAGCACAACGAGGTGACCCGCAAGGGCGACCTCCGCACGTCCGACGCGGGAGTGAACGCGGCCTACGACCTGATGGCGCGGTCGGCGCTGTACGGGTCGCAGTCGCAGTTCCTCGACACTCCCACCCGGGAGAAGGGGCAGTTCCTCGGCGACTCGGTCGACACGTCGATCGCCATGATGGGCGCGTACGGGGAGCGGCGCCTGACCCGGCAGGCGATCCGCGAGTTCATGGCGTCGCAGGCGCGGTACTGGCCGGACGGGCGCCTCAACGCCGTCTACCCGAACGGCGACGGCAAGCGCGACATCCCCGACTACACCGAGATGTTCCCCGGCTGGGTCTGGGACTACTACCAGCAGTCCGGCGACGCGTCCACGCTCGCGGAGGCGTACCCGGTGATGAGCGCGGTCGCCGGCTACGTCCGCCGCTACATCGCGGACGGGACGGGCCTGGTCACCAACCTGGAGGGCGGCTCCGGGGCCTACAAGTACGGCATCATCGACTGGCCCGCGACCATGCGGTACGGGCACGACATGGACACCGCCGCCCGCACGGTCGTCAACGTGCTCGGCGTGGACGTCCTGAACGCCACGGCCCGCGCCGCCGAGGTGCTCGGCAGGACCGGCGACGCGGAGGCGCTGCGCAAGGACGCCGGGACGCTCACCGGCAACATCAACGCCAGGCTCCGCCGCCCTGACGGCGTCTACATCGACGGCCTGAAGAGCGACGGCGTGCAGAGCACGCACGCCTCGCAGATCGCCAACGCCTACGCGCTCGCCTACGGCGTCGCCCCCGCCGCGGACCGGGCCGAGGTCGAGTCCCACATCGCCGGGCTCGGCATGCAGATGGGGCCGATGACCGCGCACCGGCTCCTGGAGGCGCTCGCGGGACGTCCGGCGGACGTCGTGGCCCGCCTGACCGACAAGGACGGGCCGGGCTGGGGCAACATCCTCGCCCGCGGCGGCACGTTCACGTGGGAGTCGTGGGACGCGCCGGAGACCGGGCAGAGCCACTCCCACCCGTGGGGCGCGACGTCGCTGGTCGAGGTGCAGCGGACCCTCCTCGGCGTCACCGCGACCGCCCCGGCCTCGGCCGCCGTCCGGATCAGGCCGCCGCTGACCGGGCTGGACCGCGCGGCCGGGACCGTCCCGTTGCAGCGCGGTGACGTCGGCGTCGCGTGGAAGCGGGCCGGCGACGGCTTCTCCCTCGACGCGGACATCCCGGTCAACGTCCGCGCCGAGATCCACGTCCCCGCCCGTTCGGCCGGCGACGTGCACGTCTCCGGGCCGGGCGGCGCCCGCTTCGTCGGCATGAAGGACGGCTACGCCGTCTTCGAGGCCGGCTCCGGGCACCTCACCTTCCGTTCGAACCACCTCTGAGGAGCCCGGTCATGACCGAACGATCGAGAAGCGGGATGAGCCGGCGGCACTTCCTCGGGGCGTCGGTGGCCGGGGTGGCGGGCACGGTCGTCCTCGGCTCCGCCGGGGGCGCCGCGTCGGCGTCCCCGGCCGCCGCGGCGGCCCGGACGCCGTCCGGGCTGCTGACCTCCCTGCTGCCCGACGGGCTCGGCGTCACCGCGGCCCGGCCGCGGCTGAGCTGGCGGCTCGCCGACCTCGGCCCGGGGACGAAGCAGACGCACTACCAGGTGCAGTTCGCCACCACGCCGGCCCGCCTGGAGCACGGCCCGCACGTCTGGGACAGCGGCAGGGCGGCGTCGTCGGCGTCCGTCGCCGTGCCGTACGGCGGTCCGGCGCTGTCGCCGCGGACGCCGTACTGGTGGCGGGTCCGGACGTTCGACGGGCCCAAGGCGTCCCGCTGGTCCGAGCCCGCGCTGCTGGCCACGGGCGTCGAGGAGTGGTCCGCCGAGCCGATCTGGACGGCGGCCGCGCAGGCGCCCGGCGACGGCATCCTCAAGGTCCGGGTGCAGATCACCTCGGTCGCGGCGAGCCTGTGGTTCCGGGCGTCCGGGACGAGCGCCAACTACCTGTGGCAGCTGCGCGCCGGATCTCCGGGCGTCCTGAAGAAGCACGTCTGCGTGAACGGCGCGTACCAGGTGCTGGAGGAGAAGCGGCTGGCGTTCCCCGTCGAGACGGGCCGCTGGTACGACGTGGCGGTCGAGATGGCGGGCTCCACCTTCCGGACGTCCATCGACGGGGCGGAGGTCGACACCACCACCGACGGCACGTACCGGACGGGCACGGTCGGGATGCGCAACGGCTCCAGCGAGGCCAACGTGTGGGACCGCGTCACCTTCACCGGCGCGGACGGCAAGGCGGTCATCGACGAGGACTTCACCGACGGCCGCGGCACCTTCGGCGCCGGCACGGTCGCGGGGGGCGCCCTGACCCTCGCCAAGGGGCAGTCGACGCTGTCCTCGGCCGGGTCGCCCGACGACAGCTGGGCGCTGCTGCGCACCGAGTTCACCCCGGAGCGCAAACCGATCGCGGCCGCCGTGCTCCACGTCGCCGCCCAGTCCCCGGCGCCCAGCCGCCAGTACCCCGCCAAGATCTGGGTGAACGGCGAGGTGGCCGGCTTCGCCTCCATGCGGGGCGGGACGGGGGCGCCGAAGTACCACTCCTTCGACGTCACCAAGGCGCTGGAGCCGGGCCGGCCCAACGCGCTCGCCGCGCTCGCGTTCACCACCGAGGACAAGCGGTTCCTCGCCGAACTCGTCGTCACCTACGCCGACGGGACGTCCACCACCGTCAGGAGCGGCGCGGCATGGAAGGCGCGCCGCCAGGCCGGGATGCTGCGCGACGGCGGGACGATCGGCTCCAGCTTCTACCTGGGTCCCCAGGAGTACTGGGACATGCGGCAGGAGCCGGCCGGCTGGACGAGCCCCGGCTTCGACGACTCCGGCTGGGAGCCGGCGGTGGTGAAGCCGGCCATCGCCGGGCTGGAGCCCGCGCTCGTCGAACCGGTCGGGCTGTACGACGTCCGGCCCGCGTCCGTGCGGAAGGCGTCGTCCGGCACCTGGATCGTCGATCTCGGGCGGGAGATCGCGGGCGGTCTGCGCCTGTCCGTGCGCGGCAAGGCCGGGCAGACCGTCGAGGTCCGGCTCGGCGAGGAGCTGAACGCCGACGGGACCGTCAGGCACGCGCTGCGCGCCGGCGTCACCTACCGGGAGGTCTGGACGCTCCGCGACGGCGACCAGACCATCGAGCACTGGGGCTACCGAGGGTTCCGCTACGCGCAGCTGATCTGCGACGACGACCTCGACCTCTCGCAGGCCGCCACCGGGCGCGCCTGGCGGGCCGCCTGGCGCGACTCCGACGCGTCGTTCTCCAGCTCCAGCCCCGACCTCGACCGCGTGTACGAGCTGTGCCGGTACTCGATCGAGGCGACGCGCGGCGACCTCTACACCGACACGCCCACCCGCGAACGCGGCCCCTACGAGGGCGACGCGCTCGTCAACCAGGCGTCCGAGTACGCCGTGCAGCGCTCGTTCGCGCTTGCCCGCGCGTCCGACGCCTACCTGGCCCGCAACCCCACCTGGCCCACCGAGTACCGGCTGATGAGCGTCATGTCGGCCTGGCAGGACTACCTGCACACCGGTGACCCGGAGCAGCTCGCCGCGGACTACGACATCCTCGTCTCCAAGCACCTGACGCCGCACCTCGGCGAGGACGGGCTCGTCCACAAGAAGCCCGGCTCGCCCACTCAGGACCTGGTCGACTGGCCTGCGTCCAACCGGGACGGCTACGTGTTCACCGACGTCAACACGGTCGTGAACGCCTGCCAGTACGCCGCGTTCACCGCCATGGCCGACATCGCGGACGCGCTCGGCAGGACGGCCGACGCGAAGAGCTGGCGGGGGCGCGCCGACACGCTGGCCAAGGCGATGCGGGAGCAGCTCCTCGACGCGTCCAACGGGCGGTTCTTCGACGGAGTGGGCACCACCCACAGCGCGCAGCACGCCACCGTGTACCCGGTCGCGCTCGGCGTGGCCGGGCCCGGCACGGTTCCCGACTCCGTCGTCCGTGCCTTGGGCGAGACCCTCGCCGGCGGCGGCATGAAGGTCAGCGTCTACGGCGCGCAGTTCCTTCTGGACGCCCTGTTCGCCACCGGCCAGGCCAAGGCCGCGATCGGCCTGATGACGGCCACCGGCATGAGCTCCTGGCTCCACATGCTGGACGACCTGGGCGCGACCATCGTGGCCGAGGCCTGGGACCCGTCCCTCAAACCCAACATGACGTTCTCGCACGCCTGGGGCTCGGCGCCCGCGAACGTCATCCCGCGCCACGTCCTCGGTGTGCGGATCACCGCGCCGGGAGCGGCCGAGATCGAGGTCCGGCCGCGCCCGGGCGGGCTGGCCCGCGCCTCCGGCCGGGTTCCGACGATCCGCGGTCCGGTCTCCGTCGCGCTCGACCGCAGTGAGGGCTACCGCCTGGACGTGGACGTGCCGCCCGGCATGTCCGCCCGTGTCGTCGTCGAGCTCGGCGACGACGATCCGCGCGCGTTCCGCCTCACCGGACCCCATGCCCGCGCCCCCCGCTCCACCAGCCAGGACGCGACCGGCCGGCTCCTCGCCATCGGCCCGGTCGGCTCCGGCCGCAGCACAGTGATCAGGAGTTGACAGTGAACGACGAACGCATGGGCCAGGGCGTCACCCGCAGGCGCGCACTCCAGATCGGCGCCGCCGCCGCCGTGGTGGCGGGCGCCGGCCCGGTCCTCGGTGGCGAGGCGGCGGCGCAGGCCGCGCCCGGTCTCCCCGCGGCGCCGGAGGCCGGCGGGTTCGCCGGCCCCGGCGCGGCGGTGCGGCCCCGGTTCCGCTGGTGGTGGCCGGACGGCCTGGTCGATCCGGCGGAGATCCGGCGCGAGATCGACCAGATCGCGGACGCCGGGTTCGGCGGCGCGGAGATCGTCGCCGTGCACCACAGCATCCGCGACAAGTCCGTCCTGGACCCGGCGGGGCACGGCTGGGGCACCCCGGTCTGGAACGCCGGCGTCGAGGCCGCGCTCGACCAGGCCGCGCGGCGCGGCGTGACCGTCGACCTGACGATCGGCCCGGCCTGGCCCGCGGCCGTCCCGACGATCACGCCGGACGACGAGGCCGCCGTCCAGGAACTCGCGTACGGGACGGTGACCGTCGCGGGCGGCGCCACCCACGACGGCCCGGTCCCCGAGCCGGTCGCCCCGCCCGAGGGCGGCGTGACCAGGCGCCACCTCGTCGCCGTCCACGCCGTCCGGCTCGACGCCGCGAACAACACCCGCAAGGAGACCGGCCTCGACCCCGCGTCGTTCACCGACCTGACCTCGAAGGCCGCGGGGGAGCGGATCACCTGGACGGCCCCCGAGGGCGGCGACTGGCTGCTGTTCTCCTACTGGCGGCGCGGCAGCGGGCAGCGGCCGGAGTCCGGCCCGCACTCGTCCCCGGACAGCTGCGTCGTCGACCACTTCAGCCGCGCCGGGACCCGGGCCGTCACCGCGTTCTGGGAGGCGCGCCTGCTCACCCGCGACATCCGCAAACTGATCAAGCGGGCGGGCGCGACGCTGTTCGAGGACTCGATCGAGCTGGAGACGGCGGCGCTCAACTGGACGCCCGACCTGCCCGCCGAGTTCCGGCGGCGCCGGGGCTACGACCTGATGCCGTACCTTCCGGTGATCGTCCGGCTCAAGGAGAACACCAAGTTCGCCTACGACGCGGCGACGACCTCCCACGTCCGGCACGACTTCTGGCAGACGGTCTCCGACCTGTTCAACGAGTTCCACTTCGCGGCGCTCGCGAAGTGGGCGCACTCGATCGGGCTGGAGTACCGCGCGCAGCCGTACGGGCTGGAGACCGACGCCATCTACACCGCTGCGATCCTGGACGTCCCGGAGGGCGAGTCGCTCGGGTTCAAGAACCTGGACGACTACCGCGCGCTCGCCGGAGGCCGCGACATGGGCGGACGCAAGGTCCTCTCCTGCGAGGCGGGCGCCTACCAGGGCGGCGCCTACAACACCACCTGGGGCAAGTTCCTCCGCACCATGGGCGGCGCCTACGCGGCCGGTCTCAACCAGACCGTCTTGCACGGCTTCTCCTACGCCACCGCGCCTGGGGCGGCGTGGCCGGGCTTCGCGGCGTTCACCCCCTACAACGGCGGCATCGGGTTCTCCGAGTCGTGGGGGCCGCGCCAGCCGACGTGGCGGCACGCCCCCGACGTGGCCGCCTACCTGTCGCGCGTCCATCTGGCCATGCAGGCGGGCAAGAGCCGCATCGACGTGGCCGTCTTCCGCCAGAAGGGCTACACCAAGACCGGCATCGGCGCCGGGTGGTTCACCAAGTTCGGCATCCCGCTGGGCTGGACGCACCAGCTCATCAGCGCGCCGCTGCTCGACCTCCCGTCCGCGACCGTGTCCGGCGGACGGCTCGCTCCCGACGGCCCGGCCTACAAGGTCGTGTTCGTCGAGGGCGACCGCTTCGGCGGCAACGAGTGCACGCTGCCGCTCGCCACGGCCCGCACCATGCTGAAGCTGACGAAGGCGGGCCTGCCGCTGCTGTTCCTCGGCGACTGGTCGGCCGCGACCGTGCCGGGCCTGGCCCGCGACGGCGAGAACGAGCAGCTGCGCGCCGTCCTCAAGCAGGTGTTCGCGCAGCCGCGCGTCCGCGTCGTCGCCGCGGAGGCGGACGTGCCCGGGGCGCTGGCCGACCTCGGCCTGCGCCCGACGGTCTCCTACGCGGAGGCGTCGACGCTCCTCACCGGCCACCGGCGGGACGGCCGCGCCGACTACTTCTACCTGTGCAACGGCAAGCACGCCGAGACCGTCAAGCCGCCGGTCGCCGCGATCGACCACGAGGTCACGTTCACCCGGTCCGACCGCAAGGCCGTCCCGTACCGGCTGAACCTGTGGACGGGCGAGACCGAGCGGATCGCCGTCTACCGCGAGGACGGCGACACGATCACGCTGCGGGTCGCGCTCCAGCCCTCCGAGGCCACCGTGATCATCCTGGCGCGCGGCGGCGAGGCGCCGTCCGCGACCGCGTCGCAGGCCGAGCTCCGCGTCGACCGGCAGCGCCTGATCGCCCGCGCGAAGGCCGCCGGCGGCTACTCCACCACGCTGCCCGACGGCCGCACCGTGCGGACGGAGATCGGCGCCGTGCCCGAGGCGCGGACGCTCACGTCCTGGCGGCTCCAGGTGGAGGACATGACGCCGGACGGCGTGAAGCGGCACGACCTGGAGCTCGACGGCCTCAAGGCGTGGCCGGACATCCCCGAGCTCGCGGACGTCTCCGGCATCGGCACCTACACCACCACCGTGGACTGGGCGGGCGGCGGCGCGCTGCTGGAGCTCGGCGAGGTCTTCGACACCTGCCGCGTCACCGTCAACGGCCACCGGCTCCCGGTGAGCGTGATCGTCCCGGTCGTGGACATCGGCCCCTGGCTGCGGCGCGGCGCGAACACGATCGAGGTCGAGGTCGCCACGACGCTGAACAACCGGCTCCGCGTCTCCGACCCGGGCGTCTACGGCAGCGCGGCGCGCCAGCGGTACGGGCTGATCGGGCCCGTCCGGCTCGTCCCCTACGCCGAGGCGGTGGTCCCCACCCGCTGAACCCCGGACGTGCGGGAGGGCGTTGGCCCCGCCCTCCCGCACGGTGGACCCCTCATCCCAAGCCCTCTTCAAGACCGGAATAGCGAGGAATCCATGCACACCAGCGTATCCAGGCGCCGCCGCGGCGCCATCGCGGTCGCTCTCGGACTGTCCGCCCTGACCGCCGTCCAGGCGGCCCCGCTCGGTTCCGCCTATGCCGAGCCGGGCCGCGAGCCGGGCCGCGAGTCGGCCCCCTGGGAGCGGTACAACTTCTCCCCGTCGTCACGGACCCTCCACCCGGTGTCGGTCTTCAAGACCACCGGCACAGTGGCGGACCAGGACGCCGTCCTGAAGGGCGGTGCGACCGGCCTGACCGGCGCCGGATCGTCCGTCACGCTCGACTTCGGCAAGGAGGTCAGCGGGCTCACCACGCTGAACTTCGCCGGGTCGGACGGCCCGCAGAAGGTCGGCGTCGCGTTCTCCGAGTCGTCCACCTACGTGGACACCACGAGCGACGCCTCCACCGGAGGCCCCCGCAGCCGCGACGGCGCCCTCTCCGTGGACGTCGACGGCGCCACGTCCTACACCATGCCCGCCGAGCTGCTCCGCGGCGGCTTCCGCTACCTGACGGTCTTCATGCAGTCCGGCGGCCGGGTCGACCTGGACAAGGTGTCGCTGCACTACACCCCCGCGCCGGCGATGAAGGACCCGTCGAAGTACGCCAACTACTTCTACTCGAGCGACGACCTGCTCAACCGCATCTGGTACGCGGGCGCCTACACCGTCCAGCTCAACACGATCTCGCCGAAGACCGGCCGGGTCTGGGAGCCCCCGGCGGCCCTGTGGGACAGCACCGGCGACATCGGCGTCGGCGACACCATCCTCGTGGACGGCGCCAAGCGCGACCGGACCGTCTGGCCCGGCGACCTCGGCATCGAGATCCCGAGCGCCTACGCGGCGTTCAACGACACCGAGTCCGCCCGGAACGCGCTCACCACCGTCTACCAGGCCCAGCGCGACACCGGCGAGCTGCCCTACGCCGGGCCCGAGCTGAACAAGTGGGGCTCGGACACCTACCACCTGTGGACCCTCGCCGCGAGCTGGGACTACTACCACTACACCGGCGACACGGGCTGGCTGTCCGGCGTCTGGGGCCGGTACCAGAAGGGCGTCGACTTCATCGCCCGGAAGATGGACGACAAGGGCCTGGTGTCCATCACCGGGACGTCCGACTCCGTCCGGATCCTGGCCAAGGGCGAGAACCTCATCGCGAACGTGCTGATGTGGCGCGTCCTCGACAGGGGCTCGCAGCTCGCCAAGGCGCAGGGCGACGACTCCCTGGCCGCGTCCTACGCCGAGCGGGCCGCCGCGCTCCGCACCGCCATCAACGCGAACTTCTGGGACGAGGCCGCCGGCGCGTACAAGTTCTACCCGAACTCTCCGATCCACCCGCAGGCGGACAACTCCCTCGCCGTCTGGTACGGCCTCGCGGACCAGCGGCAGGCGCGCCGCATCAGCGAGTCCCTCAAGGGCAACTGGAACGAGATCACCTCCACCGCGCCCGAGAACAAGGGCAACCCAGGCGTCTTCTCCGGATCGATGGAGGTGAACGCCCACTTCGCGGCGGGCGGCAAGGCCGCCGACCAGGCCGGCGTGGACATCATCCGCCGCCAGTGGGGCTACATGCTCGACCACCCGCAGGGGACCGGCAGCACCTTCTGGGAGTCGTTCCGCAACCCGGGGGACGGGTGCGTCTTCTGCAGCTCCTACGTCAGCCTCGCGCACGCCTGGGCGACGGGCCCGACGCCGGCCCTCACGTTCTCCGTCCTCGGCCTGAACCCCACCGGGACGGGCGGACGGTCGTTCGACTTCGTCCCGCACCCGGCCGACCTGACGTTCGCGCAGGGCCGGATCACCACGACGGCCGGCGCGGTCGACGCCTCCTGGAAGGTCTCCGGCGGGACGTACACCGCGCACCTGAAGGCTCCGGGCACCACCGTCGGCCGCGCCGGCGTGCCGACGTTCGGCGCCCGCATCGAGGTCCGGGTCGACGGACGCCTCGTCTGGGACGGCACCCGCGCACGGGCCGCAGGCGTCCACGGCGACGGCGAGTACGTGTACATCGAGGGCCTGCGCGGCTCGCACCGCCTCCAGAGCGACCGCGCATGACCGCCCTTCCAGGAGTCCCCTTGCGCAGGCCACTGCGCGGCCTCGCGGCCGCGTCCATCACCGTCGCCCTCCCGATGACCTTCCTTTCCGCCCCCGTGTACGCGGACGCGGAAGCCCACGTCACCCGCATGAAGACCGCCGACCTCAACCAGGCCCTCGGCATCGACGACACGACGCCGCCGCTGACCTGGCAGCTCCAGGGCGGCCGGAACGTCACCCAGACCGCCTACCAGATCCAGGCCGCCACCAGCGAGAAGGCCCTGCAGGACGGCCGCGCCGACCTCTGGGACTCCGGCCGGGTGGCCTCCGGCGGCCAGCGCGCCGTCTACGCGGGCAAGGAGATCGGCAGCCGGACCCGGGTGTACTGGCGCGTCCGCGTCTGGACCGGGCCGCGGCCCTCCGGCTGGTCGTCGCCGTCCTGGTTCGAGACGGGCCTGACGTCCCAGAACGACTGGCGGGGCGGCTGGATCGGACAGAAGGACTGGCAGGTCGCGGGCAAGAAGCCCGCCCCGATCATGGTGAAGCTGCCGAAGACCACCGCGCGCTACGTCCGCCTGGACGTGACGAAGCTGGGCCTGCCCAAGGTCGAACAGCTGCCGGACAAGACCTGGCGGCTCCAGCTCGCCGAACTGGAAGTGCGCGACTCCGGCGACCCGGACACCAACCTCGCCAAGGGCAGGACCGTCACCGCGTCCGACAACGGCGGCAACGTCAACCGCAAGTGGCTGACCCGCTACCTGACCGACGGCACGCAGACCACGAACCAGGAGTTCGCCGGCTGGTCGAGCTCCGCCTACGGCAAAGCGGACGTCTCCGACAAGCCGCTCACCCTCACCGTGGACCTCCAGGTGGCAAAGGACTTCGACGAGGTCCTCCTCTACCCGCGCACGGACCAGGGCATCGAGGGCGGCAAGGTCCCGTACGCGCCCGTCGACTTCTCGGTCGCCGCCTCCGACGCCGCCGAGGGGCCCTTCACGACGAGGGCGGCCGTCACCGGCCAGGAGCCGCCCGAGTCGCCCGTCCCCGAGGCCCTGCCGATCTTCGCGAAGGACTTCGGGCTGCCCGGCGGCGTCCGCAGCGCCCGCCTCTACGTCGCCGGCCTCGGCGTCTACGAGGCCCGGCTGAACGGGCGCCGCGTCGGCGACGCCGAACTGGAACCGGCCAACACCGGGTTCAAGAAGCGCGTCCAGTACGCGACCTACGACGTCACGAACATGCTCCGCTCCGGCACCAACACGCTCGGCGTCGAGCTGGGCAACGGCATCGCCAACGTGATCTCGACCCCCGACCGGTACCGCAAGTTCACCGGGACGATCAGCGACCCCAAGCTGATGGCCCAGCTGGAGGTCGCCCTCTCCGACGGCCGCGTCGTGCGGGTCGCCAGCGACGGCACGTGGAAGACCGTCCTCGGGCCCGTCACGTTCTCCAACTGGTACGGGGGCGAGGACCACGACGCCCGCCGCGAGCGTCCCGGCTGGGACAGGCCGGGCGCGTCCCGCTCCGGTTGGGAGGCGGCCGTCCCCGTCGCGGCGCCGGGCGCGCTGAGCGGCCGCACGGCCGAACCGGTCCGCGTGGTCGAGACGCTGGAGGGCCGCCAGGTCGGGGCGGGTGACGGCTACCGGGTGTTCGACGTCGGCCGCAACATCGCGGGCCGTCCCGAGATCACCGTCGAGGCCCCGGCCGGGACGTCCGTGCGGGTCCTGCCGTCCGAGAGCCTCAAGGACGGCCGCGCGTTCCAGTCGATGAGCAACGTCGGGGCGCCCATCTGGGACGAGTACACGACGCGCACCGCGGGTTCCGAGACGTGGCATCCGCAGTTCTCCTACCACGGCTTCCGCTACCTGGAGGTGCGCGGCCTGCCCGAGGGCGCGACGATATCCGTGCGGGGGCAGGTGCTGCGCGCCGACAACGACTCCGCGGGCTCGTTCAGCTCGTCCAGCGACCTCCTCAACGGCATCCACGGGCTGATCCGCCGTGCGATCGAGGGCAACATGACGAGCGTCCTCACCGACTGCCCGAGCCGGGAGAAGCTCGGCTGGCTGGAGCAGACCCACCTCGTCGGCGACGCGCTCGCCGCCAACTACGACGTGCACGCCCAGCTCCGCAAGATCGTCCAGGACATGGCGGACGCGCAGACCGAGACCGGGCTCGTCCCGTCCACGGTCCCCGACTACACGGTCCTTCCGGGCACCTACAGGGACGACTCCAACTGGGGCGGCGCGTTCGTCGCCGTCCCGTGGCAGCTCTACCTGAACTACGGCGACACCGAGACCATGCGGACGTACTACGACGCGATGAAGCGGTACGCCGCGTACATCGAGGGCCGCGTCTCCGACGGGCTGACCGACTACACCCTGGGCGACTGGTTCACCCCCGACCGCACGTTCCCCAAGGTCGTCTCGGGGACGTACGGCTGGTGGCGGATCGCCGACACCATGTCCAGGATCGCAGGCGCGCTGGGCGACGAGGCGGGCGCCGCCGCCTACCGCGCCAAGGCCGACAGGAGCGCCAAGGCCCTCTCGGACAAGCTCTACGACCCCGCGACCGGCACCTTCGGGGGCGGCGGCCAGGGCGCCGAGGCCATCGCGCTGGACATGGGGGCCGTGCCCGCCGACCAGCGCCAGAGGCTGCTCGACCACCTGGTCGGCAGCATCCGCGACGCGGGCCACCACCTGCTGCTCGGTGAGATCTCGCTGCCGTCGGCGTTCCGGGTCCTGCCGGACGAGGTGATCTACAAGATCGCGACGCGGACGGACAGCCCGAGCTACGGGTACCAGGTCGTCCACGGGAACACCGCCCTGGGCGAGTCGTGGGACGGCGGCGCCGGCCAGTCGCAGAACCACTTCATGCTCGGCTCGATCGACTCCTGGTTCTCCGGCCGCCTCGCCGGCATCCGGCAGGCGCCCGGCTCCGCCGGGTACCGCGAGCTGGTCATCGACCCGGCCGTGGTCGGCGACCTGACCAGCGCCTCCGCCACCCGGCGGACGCCGTTCGGCGAGGTCCGCTCCTCCTGGACGCTGGAGGACGGCGAGATCACCCTGAAGGTCACGGTCCCGCCGGGCAGCACCGCCCAGGTGCACGTCCCGGGCACCGCCGAGCCGACGACGGTCGGCTCCGGCACCCACACCTTCCACGGCACCGTCTCCTGACGCACCATCCGGTGGGCCGCGCCCCGCGGCCCACCGGACCGGCGCCTTGCCTGCGGTCACGAATATTGATAGTCAGAGACTGTGACTAAAGATGGACGGGACCGCGCGGCCCGGGGGCGCGGCGCCCCCGACCTCGGCATGCTGGCGGGTCAGCTGATGCGGGCGCTCCAGGAGGAGCTGTTCCACCGGCTCGCCGAGGAGGGGCACCCCGACGTCCGGCCGCGGCACGGAACCGTCCTCGCCTTTCTGGACCCCGCGGGCGTGCGCGCGACCGAGCTGTCGGCCCGCTCCGGGCAGCACAAGCAGATCGTCGGCACGATCGTGGACGAGCTGGTGGAGCTCGGGTACGTCCTCCGCGAACCCGACCCCGCCGACCGCCGCGCCAAGCGGGTCGTCCCCACCGAGCGCGGACTCGACGAGATCGCCAAGGCCCGCGCGATCCTCGCCGGCATCGAGGACCGCCACCGGCGCGCCCTCGGCGCCGAGCGCTACACCGTCTTCAAGGACGCGTTCCACGAGATCGCCCGGTCCCAGCGGGCCTGGGACCGGGACGCCTGACGCGGCCTCCGGGCCGGGGCGCGGTCGCCCCGCCATGTTTGACGGCACGTCGCTGGGCAGGAGAGCGCACGGCACACAGTCGAGGAAGGAGGGACACCGTGACCGTACCGAAGGTGGATCTCATCGACGGGACCGCGATGCCGCAGCTCGGCTTCGGGGTCTTCCAGGTGGGGAACGACGAGGCCGAGAGCGCCGTGGCGACCGCCCTGCGGAACGGCTACCGCAGCATCGACACCGCGAGCGTCTACGGCAACGAGGACGGCGTCGGGCGCGCCCTGCGCGCGTCGGGGCTGCCGCGCGAGGAGCTGTTCGTCACCAGCAAGGTGTGGAACAGCGACCAGGGCTACGACGACACGATGCGCGCCTACGAGGCGAGCCTGTCCCGCCTCGGCCTGGAGTACCTGGACCTCTACCTCATCCACTGGCCGATGCCGGGCCGCGGCCTGTACCTGGAGACATGGCGGGCGCTGGAGCGGCTGAAGCACGACGGCCGGGTCCGGTCGATCGGCGTCTCCAACTTCACGGTCGAGACGCTGCGCCGGATCATCGACGAGGCCGACGTCGTCCCCGCCGTCAACCAGATCGAGCTGCACCCGTACTTCCAGCAGGACGGGCTGCGCGCCTTCCACCGAGACCACGGCATCCGCACCGAGGCGTGGGCGCCGCTCGGGCAGGGCCACGGGCTCCTGGACGACCCCGCGCTCGACCGCATCGCCCAGGCGCGCGGCCGCACCCCCGCGCAGATCGCGCTCCGCTGGCAGTTGGAGATCGGGAACGTCGTGATCCCGAAGTCGGTGACGCCCTCCCGGATCGCCGAGAACATCGACGTGTTCGGCTTCGAGCTGACGACGGACGACATGAAGGCGATCGGCGAGATGGACAAGGGCGTCCGGTTCGGGCCCGACCCGGCGACCTTCGAGACGGACTAGCTCAGCCCGCGCCGGGCCGCGTCAGCTCCCCGACGCCGACGAGCCCCGCGAACTGCTCGCCGTCGGTCTTGACGCCCCCGTCCAGCCATTCGCGGGGACCGGTGAGCCCCGGGTGCAGCAGGTCGAAGCCGTCGAAGAACTCCAGGATGCGGGCGCGGGGACGGGCGCCGAGCCGCGCGCTGGCGTCCTTGTAGACGCGCTCGGCCTCGGCCATCCGCTCGGGGAAGGCGTCCGACGCCAGGTGCGAGAGGATCAGGCGGCTGCCGGGCGCCAGCGCGTCCCGGTAGCGGGCGACGAGCGCGTGCGGATCTTCGGCGTCGTCCACGAAGTGGAGCACCGACACCAGCAGCAGGGCCACCGGCTCGGAGAAGTCGAGCAGGTCGGCCACGACCGGGTGGCCGAGGACGTCGTCCGGGCGGCGCAGGTCGGCCTCGGCGAACCCCACGTTCCCCGCGTCGGCGAGCAGCGCCCGGCCGTGCGCGCACACGACCGGGTCGTAGTCGACGTAGACGACCCGCGAGTCCGGGCGGGCCGGCGTCGCGGCCTCGTGCACGTTCTCCCGCGTGGGCAGCCCGGACCCGAGGTCGAGGAACTGCCGGATCCCGGCCCCGGCGGCGTCCCGCACCGCGCCGCCGAGGAAGGCGCGGTTGAGCCGGACGCCCCGCACCACCCGCCCCTCGGAGATCTCCACCACGCGCTGGGCGGCCTCCCGGTCGGCGGCGAAGTTGTCCTTGCCGCCGAGCCAGTAGTCGTACATCCGCGCCACGTTGGGCGAGGAGGCGTCGAGACCGGCGGAGGCCCCGCCCGAGAAGTCGGTCACCGGCTCATGATCGGGCAACGGCCCCCGGGCGGCAACACGAACGCCGCATCCGGCCCGGTGACCGCCTGGGAACCCACGTGGTCGTGGCTTTAAGTAGCGATACGTAACGTTCCGTGCATGGGGGAGGAGCAGGGGACCTGGACGGGGCCGGGCGGGTTGCGGGTGACGGCGGTGCGGCTCACCGGCGCGCACCGGGTGTGGGCGGACTTCGCGGGCGTGCGGGGCGCGACCGCGCTGCTGGTGACGCGGGACGGCGTGCCCGTGGGCCGCGGGTACTACCCGTCGGTCGCGGAGCTCGCCGAGGTGGTCGACCTCGCGGAGCTGCGCTCCGGGTGAGCGGGTTGCGCGGACGGCCCCCGCGCGTGTAGTCGGTTACCCGTGGAAGAGCGCAGGTGGGACGTGGCCGTGGTCGGATCGCTCAACGCGGACCTCGTGGTGGGCGTGGAGCGGCGGCCCGCGCCGGGGGAGACGGTGCTCGGGTCCGACCTGGCCACGCATCCGGGCGGCAAGGGCGCGAACCAGGCGGTCGCGGCGGCGCGGCTCGGCGCCCGGACCGCGATCGTCGGCCGGGTCGGCGACGACGGGCACGGCGAACTGCTGCGCGGCGCCCTGGCCGCCGACGGCGTGGACCTCGCGCACCTGGTGACCACGCCGGGCGTCCCGACCGGCGTCGCGCTGATCACGGTCGGGCCGGACGGCGACAACAGCATCGTCGTCTCGCCCGGCGCCAACGCCCGGCTCGGCCCCGCCGACGTCGAGGCGGCCCGCGCGCTGATCGAGAGCGCGCCGGTGGTGTCCTTCCAGATGGAGGTGCCGCCGGCCGCGGTGGAGGCCGCCGCCGGAGTCGCCGCCGGGGCGGGCCGCCGGGTCGTGCTCAACCTCTCGCCGGCCGCGCCCGTCCCGGACGACCTGCTCGCCCTCTGCGACCCCCTCGTCGTCAACGAGCACGAGGCCGCCTTCCTGCTCGGCGGGAACGGCGACCCGGCGCGGATGGCGGCGGCGCTGGTCGAGTCCGGGGCGCGCTCGGCCGCCGTCACGGTCGGCGCCGACGGCGTCGTCGTCGCGGACGGCCGGGGCACGGCCGCCGTCCCGTCCCCGCGGTCGGAGGCGGTCGACACCACCGGCGCCGGGGACGCCTTCACCGCCGCGCTGTGCCTGCGGCTCGCGCGCGGCGACTCCCTGCGGGACGCGGCCCGCCTCGCCACCCGCGCGGGCGCCGCCGCCGTCCGCCGCCGCGGCGCGCAGAGTTCGTTCCCCACGCCGGACGAGCTGCCCGCCCTCTAGCTCAGCGGTCCGTCCGGGCGCGCAGCCGGTACAGCTCGTCGGCGGCGTCGTGGACGTCCGAGCCCAGGTCGAACGCGCTGAGCAGGTACAGGTCGTCGGCGGTCTCGATCTCCAGGATGCGCGTGTGCAGCAGGAGCCGGCGCCGCTCGTCGACCCGGATGGAGACCACCTGGTCCCAGCGGAGGCGGCGGCGCCCGGCGTAGCCGGTCACGACGGTGAGGCCGTCGCCGTCGGCGGCGAGGCGGACGGGGGCGACCAGGTCGCGCAGCGCGAGCGCGTTCAGCCCGATGGCCGCCGCGCCCGCGAGGAACAGGAACTGGGGGTCGTGGGAGTACAGGACGAGCAGCGCCGTGACGGCGGCCGCGGCGGCGCACTTGACCACCACGTGACCTGGCGGTACGCGCCACCGCCGCTCCTGACCCGGCTCCATGCCCGAGACCATAGCCGCACCCGGGGCCTGCCCGCGCATCGGACCGGTCCGATACCGTCGGGGCCATGCGACTCGGTGTGCTGGACGTGGGCTCGAACACGGTGCATCTCCTCGTGGTGGACGCCCATCAGGGCGCGCGCCCCCTCGCCGCGTACTCCCACAAGGCGGAACTCCGGCTCGCCGACCACCTGGACGGCGACCGGCTCTCCGAGGAGGGCGAGACGCTGCTGCGCGACTTCGTCGACGAGGCGCTGCAGGTCGCCGAGGACAAGGGCGTCGAGGACCTGGTCGCGTTCGCCACCTCCGCCGTCCGCGACGCCTCCAACGGCGAGGAGGTGCTGGCGCGGATCCGCGAGGACAAGCGGATCGACATCCGGGCGCTGTCCGGCGAGGAGGAGGCGCGGCTGACGTTCCTCGCCGTCCGCCGCTGGTTCGGCTGGTCCTCGGGGCGGCTGCTGGTGGTGGACATCGGCGGCGGCTCGCTGGAGGTCGCCTCCGGCATCGACGAGGAGCCGGACGTGGCGTTCTCCCTGCCGCTCGGCGCCGGCCGGCTCACCCGCGACCGGTTCACCGCCGACCCGCCGCCCGCCGAGGAGGTCCGCGGCCTGCGCCGGCACGTCCGCACGGAGATCGCGCGCCGGGTCGGGGACGTCGCCCGGTACGGGCCCCCCGACCACGCGGTCGCCACGTCCAAGACGTTCAAGCAGCTCGCCCGGATCGGCGGCGCCGCCCCCACCGGCGACGGGCCCTACCAGCGGCGCGTCCTGTCCGGCGGTGACCTCACCGACTGGACGGACAAGCTCGCCGCGATGCCCTCCGCCGAGCGCGCCGAGCTGCCCGGGGTGTCCGAGCGGCGCGCCGCCCAGCTGCTCGCGGGCGCGATCGTCGCGGACGCCGCGATGGACCTGTTCGAGCTGCGGGAGCTGGAGATCTGCCCGTGGGCGCTGCGCGAGGGCGTCATCCTCCGCCGCCTCGACATGATCACCGGCTGAGCGCCGGCGCTCCGAGCACCGGGCCCGCTCTCACGACCAGTTCGGGTGGCCGATCACCGCGCCCTGGGGCGTGAGGACGCGGTCGGCGGAGCCGTCCGCGCGGACGGCGTGGATCACCGGGTCGGCGACGTCGCCGCGCACGTAGGCGAGCCACCGGCCGTCGGGCGACCACGCCGGGTCCATGTCGCGGTCGGTCCCGGACGTCAGCGCGTGCGCGCCGGATCCGTCGGCGTTCATCACCCAGATGTCGCTCGCGGTGGCCGGGCCCCGCACGTAGGCGATCTTGGAGCCGTCGGGGGACCATTCCGGGTCGACGGCGCGCTCGCCGTCGCGGGTGAGCCGCGTCCAGGCGCCGCCGGGGCGATCGGCGTCCATCGTGTAGAGCTGCTCCACGTCGCTGTCGCGCTTGCTCCAGAACACGAGCTTGCCCTTGGCCGACCACATCGGGTCGTCCTTGACCGAGTCGTCGGTGGTCAGCTGGGTGGCCGGGCCGCCGCCCAGCGGGAGGGAGAAGATCTGCCGGACGCCGTCCTTCACGCCCATGTAGGCCAGGCGGGTGCCGTCGGGCGACCACGCGACGCGGGTGCCGCGCACGATGCCGGTCACCTTCCGGGCGCCGGACCCGTCGGCGTTCATCGTCCACGCGTCGGCGCTCCGGTCGTCCATCCTGGTGAACGCGACGCGCCTGCCGTCCGGTGACCGCTCGGGGAGGATGTCGCAGCTCGGCCCGCGGACCAGCGTCTTCGCGGACGGGTCGCCGGGCCTGTAGACGCCGATGTCGGCGTTGCAGGTCTTCGGCCACCCGGGCGCCGTGTCGATCCGGACGAACATCGGCGAGGTCGGGAGGGCCGCCGCGGCGGCCCCCGCGTTCCGCGCGCCGCCGGACGGCCGGCCGACGAGGTAGACGGCGCCCGCGATCCCGGCGACCAGCAGCCCCGCAGCGGCCGACGCGGCGAGCACGGTGCGCCGGGACGCTCCCCGGCGCGCGACCGGATGCTCCGGCAGCTCCCGCATGGTGGGCGGGTCGGTGCGGCGCTCGTACACGGGCTCGGTGCGCGGCTCCGGCTCCGGCCGCCGGGCCGGGACGTCCTGGAACGTGGCCCCCGGCCCGCCCGGGAACGGCGCACTCGGTCCTCCGGCGGCCGGGGTCGGCGGTCCGGCGGGCGAGGCCACCGGTCCGGCGGGAGGCGGGGACGTCCACGCCTCGCCCAGCTCGGTCGTCACGGCGGCCTCGCCGGACCCGCCGACCAGCGCCAGCAGCAGGTCGCGGGCGGTCGGCCGCTGCGCGGGGTCCTTGCGCAGCGCCGCGCGGACGAGCCCGGACAGCGACGGCGGCAGGTCGCCGACCTCGGGGTCGGCGTGCACGGCGCGGGCCGCCATGATCTGGAACGAGCCCTGCCCGAACGGGTTGCGCCCGCTGGCGGCGTACGCCACCAGGCAGCCCCAGGCGAACACGTCCACGGCCGGGGTGACCTCCTGCGTGGTGATCTGCTCGGGCGCGATCCAGCCGGGCGTGCCGACGACCTGCCCGGTCCGGGTGTGGGAGGAGGCCATGTCCAGCGCGCGGGCGATGCCGAAGTCGATCACCCGCGGGCCGGAGATGGACAGCAGTACGTTGCTGGGCTTGAGGTCGCGGTGCACGAGGCCGGCGCTGTGGATGGCGACGAGCGCGGCGGCGACCCCGACCGCGACGCCGTGCAGCATCCCCGGCGAGAGCGCGCCCTTCGCGCTGACGTGCTGGAGCAGCGAGGGCCCGTCGATGTACTCGGTGACCATGTAGGCCAGGCCGAGGTCCTCGCCGTGCTCCAGGACCTGCGCCGTGCAGAACGACGCGACGCGCTGCGCGTTGGCGGCCTCGTCGTGGAAGCGCGCGAGGAACGTCCGGTCGCCCGCCAGCTCGGCCCGGACGACCTTGACCGCCACCGCGCGGCCGTCGGGATCGCGGCCGAGGTAGACGGCGCCCATGCCGCCCTCGCCGATCTTGGCCTCGATCCGGTACCGGCCGATCCGGGTGGGGTCGTCCGGGCGCAGCTCACCCAGGGTGGTCGCGTCCATGGAGTCTCACCTTCCGCCCCCATGGAGCCACGTCTTGGCGACCGCCCCACGGCGGCACGCGGCCCCAACGCCTCCATACGATGTCAGAGGACGCGGTGAGGTTCTAGCGCGGGCGCCCCGATCTCGTTTCAGTGGAAGTTGCGGGCCCGGACCCGGCCGGGCACCGGGAGCCGCCGCAACCGCGTCGCGCGCACGTTGGCGACCCCGTCGGCGCGCTCCAGACGGCCGCTGACCAGCAGCGCCTGCGAGTCGACCGCGAGGCCGCGGAACCGCTGGAACACCTGCGGCGGGCACACCACGTTGATGATGCCGGTCTCGTCCTCCAGTGTCATGAACACGATGCCGCCGGCCGTCGGCGGGCGCTGCCGGTGGGTGACGAGCCCCGCGACGACGACGTTGGTCTCGCCGGGCGTCTCGGCGAGGCGCGCCGACGACAGGGCGCCGAGCTCGTCCAGCGCGTCCCGGACGTGCGCGACCGGATGGGTGTGGGAGACGCCGGTCGCCCACAGGTCGGCGAGGGTCTCCTCGATCGGCGTCATCGCCGGCAGGGCGGGGGCCGCCGCGCCCGGCGTGACGCCTTCCAGCCGTCCGGGCCCGGAGCCCGCCAGCGCGCCCGCCGCCCAGAGCGCCTCGCGCCGCGACAGGCCGAACCGGTCGAACGCGCCCGCGGTGGCGAGCGCCTCCAGCGCGCCCGCCGACAGCGGCACGCGGCGGGCGAGGTCCTCCATGTCCGTGTAGGGGCGGCCCGCCGCGATGGCCTCGGCGGTGTCGTCCCCGAGGTTGCGGATGCCCGCCAGCCCCAGCCGGATCGCGGGCTGCGGCGCGGCGGGCGCGTGGGGATGGCCGGAGTCGACCTCGACGGGCTCCTCCAGGGCCGGGTGGACGCCGCTGGCGTTGACGTCCACGCCCCGGACGACGACGCCGTGCCGCCTGGCGTCGGCCAGGAGGCTCTGCGGGCTGTAGAACCCCATCGGCTGGTTGCGCACGAGGGCGGCGGTGAAGGCGGCGGGGTGGTGGCGCTTCAGCCAGGCGCTCGCGTACACCAGATGGGCGAAGCTCTGCGCGTGCGACTCGGGGAACCCGAACCCGGTGAAGCCGAGGATCTTCTCGTACACGCTCTCCGCGACGGGGGCCGGGATGCCGCGCTCGGCCATCCCGTCCAGCAGCCGCCGCTTCAGCCGCTCGACGCGCTCGGGTGCGCGCTTGGCGCCCATCGCCTGCCTGAGCTGGTCGGACTCGGCCGGGGTGAAGCCCGCGCAGTCGACGGCGAGCTGCATCATCTGCTCCTGGAACAGCGGGACGCCGAGCGTCCGGGACAGGGCCGGCTCCATCAGCGGGTGCGGGCACTCGGCGGGTTCCAGGCCCTTGCGCCGCCGCAGGTAGGGGTGCACGGACCCGCCCTGGATCGGCCCCGGCCTGATCAGCGCGACCTCCACGACCAGGTCGTAGAACTCGCGGGGCTTGAGGCGGGGCAGCGTCGCCATCTGCGCCCGCGACTCGACCTGGAACACCCCGACCGTGTCGGCGTCGCACAGCATGTCGTAGACCTCGGGGTCGTCCGGCGGGATCGACTGGAGGTCGTAGCGGCGCCCGTGGTGCTCGGCCACCAGGTCGAAGCAGTCGTGCAGCGCCGCGAGCATCCCGAGGCCGAGCAGGTCGAACTTGACCAGGCCCGCCGCCGCGCAGTCGTCCTTGTCCCACTGCAGGACGCTGCGGCCCGGCATCGTCGCCCACTCGATCGGGCAGATCTCCCCGACGGGCCGGTCTGCGATGACCATGCCGCCGGAGTGGATGCCGAGGTGGCGGGGGAGTTTCAGCATCCGCTCGGCGAGGTCCATCACCGGCGCCGGGATGTCGGTCTCGGACCCGACCGGATCGCGGGGGTCGATGCTCTTCGACCACGCGTCCTGCTGGCCGGGGGAGAAGCCGAGCGCGCGGGCCGCGTCCCGGACGGCCATGCGCGGGCGGTAGCTGATGACGTTCGCGACCTGCGCGGTGCACTCGCGCCCGTACTTGCCGTAGACGTACTGGATGGCCTCCTCGCGGCGCCGGTGCTCGATGTCGAGGTCGATGTCGGGCGGGCCGTCGCGGCCGGGCGACAGGAACCGCTCGAACAGCAGGCCGTGCCGGACGGCGTCGACCCCGGTGATGCCGAGCGCGTAGCAGACCGCCGAGTTGGCCGCCGACCCCCGCCCCTGGCACAGGATGCCCCTGCTCCGGCAGAACTCGACGATGTCGTGCACGATCAGGAAGTAGCCGGGGAAGCGGAGCTGCTCGATGACGTCCAGCTCCCGGGCGATCTGCTCGTACGCGCCGGTGACCCGCTCCCGCTCGGGCGGCCCGTACCGCTTGAGCGCGCCCTCCTTCACCAGGCGCCGCAGCCAGCTCGCCTCGTCGTGCCCGTCGGGGACGGGCCAGTCGGGCAGCCGGGGCGCGACCACGTCGAAGTCGAACCGGCACTCCTCGGCCAGCGCGACCGTCCGCTCCCGGACGCCGGGGAAGCGCGCCAGCCGCCGCGCCATCTCCGCGCCGCTCCGCAGGTGCGCGGTGCCGCTCGCCGGAAGCCAGCCGACCATGTCGTCCAGGCCGCGGCGGGCCCGGACGGCGGCCATCGCCTGCGCCAGCCGCGCGTCGGCGCCGGGCGCGGCGAAGTGCACGTTGTTGGACGCCACCACGTCCACCCCGGTCCGGCGCGCCAGCGCGAACAGGGCGTCGTTGCGCAGGTCGTCGTCGGGCTGGTCGTGGTCGATCAGCTCGACGAACACGTTCTCGCGGCCGAACATGCCGACCAGCCCGCGCAGCTCCCGCTCCGCCGCGTCCGGCCCGCCCGCCTCCAGCGCCGCCGGGACCGGGCCCTTCCGGCAGCCGGTGAGGACGGCCCAGTGGCCGTCGTGCGCACCGGCCAGCGCGTCGACGTCGTAGACGGGACGGCCTTTCTGCCCGCCCGCGAGCTGCGCGGACGTGATCGCCGAGCAGAGCCGCGCGTAGCCGGGGGCGCCCCGGGCGAGGACCAGCAGGTGCCGGCCCGCCGGGTCGGGTTCGCCGGTGCGGGGCCCCGTCAGGCCGAGGCCCAGCTCCGCGCCGAACACGGTGCCGATCCCGGCCTCGGCCGCGGCCTGCGCGAACTGCACCGCCCCGTACATGCCGTCGTGATCGGTGACCGCCATCGCCCGCACGCCGAGCCGCGCCGCCTCGGCGACGAGCGCGCCGGGGTCGCTCGCCCCGTCCAGGAAGCTGAACGAGGAGTGGACGTGCAGTTCCGCCCACGGCACCTCCCCCTCGGCGCGGCGGGGGACGCCGGCCGGCTCCGGCGGCGGCTCGGGCGCCCGCTCGCCGGGCCGCCACGACAGCCGCCCCTCGAACTCCTTCCAGGAGATCGGCGGGTTGTGCCATCCCATCAGCCGGAGCGCCCCTCGATCACAGATGGCTCGGTCATGGACGCCTCAGTCATAGACGGCCTCGACGTGCCAGCGCCCGCCCTCGACGGCGAGCAGGTAGGCGGCGCCGTCGTCGGTGGTGACCTGGAACCGGGCGCGGCGGCGCGCGGCGGCCGGGTCCCACCAGCGCTCGTCCGCGGGCCACGGGCCCGTCCAGCCGGTCACGGCGGCGGGGCGCCCGCGCACGGACAGCGTCGCGGGCGGCGCGGACACCTCGCACCGCGCCGACACCACGACCGCCGCGCCGGACGCGTCGGCCAGCTCGGCGGGCGCCGGGGTGACGGGGACGACCGCCGGCGCGGGCCCGGACACGCTCCCGGGCCACGGCCCCTCCGGCGCTGCGGCGGGCGGCAGGTCGCCGACCGGGACGCGGACCACCCGCTCGCCCGGCCCGCGCCCGCCCACCAGCACGGGCCGCGCGATGCCGTGGTGGCCGAGGAGCGCCTGGATCCGGTCGGCGGCCCGCGCGATCCGGTCGGTGACGGTGGTGCGCCCCCAGAGGCCCTCCTGCCGCCCGAGGTCGGGGACGAGCTGGTCGGGCGCCAGCTCGACCCACGTCACGCCGCCCCAGACTGCCTCGCCGCTCCCGTCCTGCCCGGCCGGCCGGTGGGCCGACAGCTGCCAGCGGACCCGCTCGGCCACGGCCAGCGCCGACAGCCCGTCGTGCCGCCACAGCCGCCGCAGGACGTGCCCGTCGGCGAACCCGACCGCGGCCTCCAGCCGGACGCACGCCAGCCCGGCCGCGGCGAGGCCCTCGTGCAGCTCGCCCGCGAGCCGCTTCGCCGCGAACACGACCCGCTCCGCCTGCTCGGCGGGCGGGTCGAAGCCGGCGCGCACCGACAGGTCGGCCGCGGCGCGGACCGGCGCGAGCGGGCGCGGCTCCTCGCCCCGCGCCAGCCGGTGCGCGAGCGCACCGTCGGCCCCGAACCGGCCGGCGACGTGCCCGGACGGCAGCGCCGCGAAGTCGCCGAGGGTCTTGATCCCGAGGCGCCGCAGCAGGTCGGCCAGCTCCGGCCGGTCGAGCACCGACAGCGGGTACGGCGCGAGGAACGCCGCCGCGCCGCCCTCGGGCACCACGATGCCGCCCTGGCCCGCGCGCGCCGCCAGCTCGGCCGCGAACAGGCCGTCCGCGACGCCCGTCCCGCAGTCGTGCCCGGCCTCGACGACGGTGTCCTGCACGAGGACGCGCAGCGCCTCCTCGCCCCCGTAGAACCGGGCCGGGCCGCGCGCCGGGATCGCGCACAGCCCCGGCCGCACCACCTCCACGCGCGGCGTCAGCTCCGCGACCGCCTCCGCGACCGCCTCGAACCGGCGCCCCTCCGCGTCGGGGTCGCGCTCGCGCACCACCAGCCCGGGGCACCGCCGCTGGGCGTCCCGCAGCCGCTGCCCGCGCCGCACGCCCTCGGCCCGCGCCGCCGCCGAGCAGGCCGCGACCTGCCCCCGCACGACCACGGCCCCCGGCGTCGCCGCGTCGATCCCGACCGCGGTGACCGGCCAGTCCGGGCACCACGCCACGAGGACCCTGGTCACGCGATCCCCTCCTCGACCGCCGCCCGCACGAACGGCGGGGCGCCGGCCGGCCGCGGATGCACGGGCGCGCCCGCGGCCACGGAGCCGGGGACCAGCTCCAGCGGCGGCCGTGCCGTCTCGACCGGCCGGACGGTGCCGTCGGGCGCGGGGAGCCAGAGACTCGCGCGGCGGCCGGCGCCGGGGGCGTCCCGGCCCTCGGCGACCACCTGGACGCGGCGGCCGGTGAGCCGGCCGTGCCCCTCGGCCAGGCCCTCCCAGGCGGGGTCCTCCACGCGGAGGCGGAGCCGGGTGCCGGGCCAGTCGCGGGCGAACGCCCCGGTCAGCGTGAGGACGCAGCCGTGCTTGCGGGCCAGCGCCGACAGCCGGCGGACCGCGGCGGCGCCGGGCCGCTCCGGCGGGCACAGCAGGACCAGGTCGACGGCCTCGGCCAGCGCGGCGACCACGTCCGGCCAGCGGTCGCCGGGCTCGTCGACGAGCAGGAGCCGCTCGGGCGCGGCGCCCATGCCCGCCGCGGCCGCCACGCCGAAGCCGGGGAGGCCGACGACGCCGCACCAGCCGCCGGCGCCGTCCTCGCCGCCGTGCCGGGACACGCCCGCGACGAGCGCGAGGCCGAGGGAGGCGGCGCCGGGGCCGTCGAGCCCGACGGCCGAGCCGGGACGCAGCCCGCCGCCGGGGACCACGGTCCGCAGCGCGGGCAGGACCGGCACGGTCGCGTGCGGCGCCGTCCCCGCTCTGGCGCCCTCCAGCGCCGTCGCGAGATCCCGCAGGGCCGCCTCCGGCACGCTCGTTCCTCCTCTCGAACCCTCCCGGATCAATTTCGAACACGAGTTCGACCTCTGTCAAGTTGTCGCAGGTCACGCGGGGGAGCCGGGCGGGCCCGAAAGCCTGGTGGGGCAGGGCCTCCCGGCATTTCGGACATGATGGAGGCATGACGAACGACGTGCCGACCCTCGAATGGACGGGCGACGCCCTGCGGCTGCTCGACCAGACCGTCCTGCCCGGCCGGGTCGAGTTCCGCACGGTCCGCGACGTCGACGCGCTCGTGGACGCCATCAGGCGGCTGGTGGTGCGGGGCGCCCCCGCGCTCGGCGTGGCGGGCGCGTTCGGCGTCGCCGTCGCCGTGGCGCAGGCCGCGCGCGAGGGCTGGGACGACGCCCGGCGCGACGCCGCGATCGCCCGCGTCCGGGAGGCGCGCCCGACGGCGGTGAACCTGGCCGCCGGCGTCGACCGGGTGCTGCCGTTCGTGGCGCGGGGCGCCGGCGCGGTGGCGGCCGAGGCCCAGGCCCTGCTCGACGAGGACGTGCGCGGCAACCGGGCCATCGGGGCGCACGGCGCCGACTGGATCCTCGCGCGGGCGGGGGACCGGGCCCTGCGCGTCCTGACGCACTGCAACGCCGGGGCGCTCGCCACCGCCGGCTGGGGGACGGCCCTCGGCGTCGTCCGGGAACTGCACGACCGGGGACGCGTCGAGCTCGTCTACGCGGACGAGACCCGCCCCCTCCTGCAGGGCGCGCGGCTCACCGCGTGGGAGCTCGACCAGGCCGGCATCCCGTGCGTCGTGCAGGCGGACGGGGCCGCGCCGAGCACGATCCTGCGCGGCCTGGTGGACGTCGCGGTCATCGGCGCCGACCGGATCGCCGCCAACGGCGACACCGCCAACAAGATCGGCTCGGTCGGCGTGGCGCTGGCCTGCCGGGAGGCCGGGGTACCCCTGGTGGTCGCCGCGCCGTGGAGCACGGTCGACCTCGCGCTCCCCGACGGGACCGGCGTGCCGATCGAGGAGCGCGAGGCCGAGGAGATCCTGGCCTGGGGCGGCGCGCGGACCGCCCCGGAGCGGGTGGGCGCGTTCAACCCCGCGTTCGACGTCACGCCCGCCCGCCTGGTGACCGCGCTGGTCACCGAGACGGGCGTGCTGGAGGTCTCCGCGGGCGCCACACCCGCTCAGCGGGCGGCCGCGACCGCCCCCGGGGTCACTCCTCGGGCGTGAGGGTGCGGGTGGCGGCGCGCAGGCTCTCGAACAGGCGCTCCTCCTGCGCCCTGGCGGCACGGACGTCGCGGTCGGCGAACAGGGCGTCGTGCAGCCCGGGAAGCCGCTGCGTCGCGTAGCCGGTGTCGATCCCCGGCGCGTAGATCTGGTGCCGGTACCAGGGGCGGCCCGGCAGCCCGGCCCGCGTCAGCAGATCCCGCTCGGTCCGCATGATCTTGTCGTTGAGGCGCCGGAACGCGGCCGTGTCGCCCCGGCGCAGCGCCTCGTCCGCGCGCGCCTGCAGCGCCTCCGCCGCGCGCTGCCAGGCCCTGGCCTGCGCGATGTCGCGCGAGACGTCCACGACGACCGACCCGAGCCGCTTGCGCTGCTCGGCGGTGAAGCCGGCCAGGTATCCGGCGGTCTCCGCCGCGTACGGGCGGTACCGCATCGCGATCACGTCGGCGTCGGCGAGCCGCAGCGTCGCGATCCCGGCCAGCCGCGACATCGCCGCGTGGTACTCCCACGACGGGTCGCCGAAGTGCGCCGTCCAGTAGAAGTCGTCGCAGGAGCAGTGGTAGTTCCCGGGCGAGCCCGGCGACGCGGACCCGAGGTCCATGGCGGGCACTCCATACCGCTGGAAGAACGGCTGGAAGTCAGAGCCGCCGCCGATGCGGTCGATCGGGGTCTCGCCGCCGTTCTGCGCCTTCCACGCCTCGTGCAGCGTCCCGTTCGTGCCGGGCCACCGCACCTCCTTGGAGGCGTCCACCACCGACCGGTCGAGGGCGGGCGTCGCCGCCGCACCGAACCGCGACCCTCCGGCGCCGTCCATGTTCACATAGGCGACGGTGTCGCGGAGCAGGCCCGCGCGCTGCTCTGCGTACTCGGTGGAGCCGAACACCCCGTACTCCTCGCCGTCCCACGTGGCGAGGACGACGGTGCGCTTGGGACGCCACCCCTTCTTGAGCAGCGTCCCCAGGGCACGCCCAACCTGGAGCACGTTCTCCACGCCGGACAGGTTGTCGCTGCTCCCGTACGCCCACGAGTCGTGGTGCGCGCCGAGCATGACCTCCTGATCGGGACGCTCGCTACCGGGGATCCGCACGATGACGTCCCACAACGGCCGCACCTGGAAGGTGTTCTTCAGGTCCAGGTGCGCCCGCGTCCCGCCCGGTCCGAACCGGTAGGAGAACGGAAGGCCGCCCTGCCACTCCTTCGGGACCTCCTTGCCCTTCAGCGCCCGCAGCAGCGGTTCGGCCGCGCCGTAGGAGATGGGCGCCGTCGGGATGAGGCCCTTGAGCATCGGGGACTCCGAGGGCGGGATGCGGCGCGCGCCCTTCACCGACGGCCAGCCGGGCGTCTGCGGGTCCCCGGCCGCGAGCTGGATCTGCGCGACGCTGCCGCGCTGGATGCCGTCGGGGGCGCGCCACGGCCCCTCCGGGTACACCGGGCCCCGCGTGAACCCGTCGTCGGCGGGGTCGGAGTAGATGAGCACGCCCTTCGCGCCGCGCCTGGCGGCCTCGCGCGGCTTGATGCCGCGGAACACCGCCCCGTACCGGGCGAGGACGATCTTCCCCTTGACCGAGACGCCGTTCTTCGCGAGCAGCTCGAAGTCCTCGGGGCGGCCGTAGTTGGCGTAGACGACCTCGCCCCGCACGTCCCCGGACGGCGACATGCCGTTGTGGGCGGGGACGACCTCGTCGTAGTGCTTCTGCCAGGGGCGCGGCCTCTCCTTGACCGGCAGCGCCAGGCGCCGCGGCGCGGTCATCTCGACCTTCACGCGCTTCGGCATGGACAGGTAGGCGTAGTACGTCCTGACCTCGGGTTTCAGGCCGTACGACCGGAGGCGGGCGACGATGCGGTCGACGCGGCGCCGGTCACCGGTCGTGGTGGCCAGCGCGGGCTCGGCCGCCAGCTCGGCGTCCAGCGCGCGGGCCTCACGCGCCGACGGGACGGCCGACAGCAGCCGCTCGTACCGGCGCTGCCATTGGGCGCTCTGCGCGGTGAAACCCGCGATCGCGTCGTTCCCAGCGGGGGGCGAGGCCGCGGCCGGGGCCGCGGCCGCGAGCGCCACGACGAGGGACAGGGCCGAGACAAGAGACGGAGCGGGGCCGCCGACCGCGGCCAGTGCCCGGGTTCGGGAGCGAAACACCGGCGATACCTCCCAGTACGCGTTGTATGGGTGTTTGTGCGGGTGCGCCCGGAACGTATGTCGCGATCAGTGGAAGATCCAGAACGTCTGCCGGATCCGGCCATCCCCCCGGGCCGATCGGTCATCATGGTTGTCGTGCCGACCTCCCCGAACCCACCCGCCACGCCGCGTCCGGCGGAGCTGGAGGCGGTGCTGGAGCGGATCACCTACGCGAACGAGGACACCGGGTACACCGTCGCGCGCGTCGCGACCGCCAAGAGCGGGCCCGACCTGCTCACCGTCGTGGGCGCGCTGCTCGGCGCGCAGGTGGGGGAGAGCCTGCGCCTGGTCGGGCGCTGGCGTTCCCATCCCAAGTACGGCAAGCAGTTCGAGGTCGACTCCTACACGACCGTCCTGCCGGCGACGATCCAGGGCATCCGCCGCTACCTCGGCTCCGGGATGATCAAGGGCATCGGCCCGGTGATGGCCGACCGGATGGTCTCGCACTTCGGCACCGACATCCTGCGCGTCATCGAGGAGGAGCCGGAGCGCCTCGTCGAGGTCCAGGGCCTCGGCCCCAAGCGCACCAAGCGGATCGGGGACGCCTGGCAGGAGCAGAAGGCCATCAAGGAGGTCATGGTCTTCCTCCAGGGCGTCGGCGTCTCCACCTCCCTCGCCGTCCGCATCTACAAGCAGTACGGGGACGCCTCGATCGACACCGTCCGCAAGCGGCCCTACCAGCTCGCGTCGGACGTGTGGGGGATCGGGTTCAAGACCGCCGACACGATCGCGCAGGCCGTCGGCATCCCCCACGACAGCCCCGAGCGGATCAAGGCGGGCCTGCAGTACACGCTGTCGGAGGCCGCCGACGACGGGCACTGCTTCCTGCCCGAGCCCAACCTCGTCACGGCGGCCGAGAAGATCCTCGGCGTCGGGCGGGAGCTGGTCGTCCCGGCGCTGGAGGAGCTGGCGCGCGAGGAGGGCGTCGTCCGGGAGCCGATCCCCGGGGAGGGGGAGGACGCCGCGACGATCCCAGCCGTGTACCTCGTCCCGTTCCACCGCGCCGAACGCTCCCTGGCCCGCGGCCTGCTGGAGCTGCTCGACGCCCCGGCCGACCGCCTCAAGGCGTTCGCCGACGTCGACTGGGACAAGGCGCTCCCGTGGCTCAGGCAGCGCACCGGCCAGGCGCTCGCCCCCGAGCAGGAGGACGCCGTCAAGCTGGCGCTCACCTCCAAGCTCGCGGTGCTGACCGGCGGCCCCGGCTGCGGCAAGAGCTTCACCGTCCGCTCGGTGGTGGAGCTGGCCGCCGCCAAGCACGCCAAGATCGTCCTGGTGGCGCCGACGGGCCGGGCGGCCAAGCGGCTCGCGGAGCTGACCGGGCACGAGGCCGCGACCGTGCACCGGCTGCTCCAGCTCCAGCCGGGCGGCGACCCCAAGTACGACCAGGACAACCCCCTCGACGCCGACCTCGTCGTCGTCGACGAGTGCTCCATGGTCGACCTGATCCTGGCCAACAAGCTGGTGAAGGCCATCCCGCGCGGCGCGCACCTGCTGCTCGTCGGGGACGTCGACCAGCTCCCGTCCGTCGGCGCGGGCGAGGTGCTGGCCGACCTGCTCGGCGCCGAGGCCGTCCCGCGCGTCCGGCTCACCAGGATCTTCCGGCAGGCGCAGCAGTCGGGCATCGTCGTCAACGCGCACCGCGTCAACTCCGGCGACCACCCCCACACCCGCGGCTACCCCGACTTCTTCCTGTTCCCCTGCGAGGAGCAGGACGAGGCCGCCGAGCTGACGGTGGACGTCGTCGCGAACCGCATCCCGCGCAGGTTCGGCCTCGACCCGCGCCGCGACGTCCAGGTCCTCACCCCGATGCACCGGGGCGCCGCCGGGGCCGGCACGCTGAACTCACTGCTCCAGGAGAAGCTGACCCCGCACGACGAGGCCCGCCCCGAACGCCGCTACGGCGGCCGGGTCTTCCGCGTCGGCGACAAGGTCACCCAGCTGCGCAACAACTACGACAAGGGCGAGGCCGGCGTCTTCAACGGCACCGTCGGCGTCGTGTCGTCCGTCTCCCTGGAGGACCAGTCCCTGACCGTGGTGACCGACGAGGACGAGAGCGTCGACTACGCCTTCGACGAGCTGGACGAGCTCGCCCACGCGTACGCGATCACGATCCACCGGTCCCAGGGCAGCGAGTACCCGGCCGTCGTCATCCCGCTCACCACCGGCGCGTGGATGATGCTGCGCCGCAACCTCCTCTACACCGGCATCACCCGGGCCAAGAAGCTCGTGGTCCTCGTCGGGTCGCGCCGCGCCCTGGCCGCCGCCGTCCGCACCGCCGGCGCCGGCCGCCGCCACACCGCCCTGGCCCACCGCCTGGGTCAGCGGTAGCGGGCCAGTTCCCAGGGGTCGTGGGCGCAGAACACCTCGACCTCGCCGCCGTGCGCCAGCTCCCGCAGCCGCGCCACGTTCGCGAGCCGCAGCTCCCGGTCGACCTCGCCGCTCATCTGGACGAGCTCCATCAGCGGATGCACGACCGGCTCTGGGCGGTCGACCTCCCCGTGGTACATGTACGCGTCGCCCGCGTGCAGCAGCCAGCGGTCGCCGTCGCGGACGGCCACGCCGGCATGCCCCGGCGTGTGGCCGCCGAGCGGGACCAGCAGGATGTCGTCGGGCACGCCCTCCAGCGACCGGACGCCCTCGAAGCCGTGCCAGGTCCCGCCTCCGCCGCCGTCGTAGGCGACCCACTTCGGGCCGTGGGCGAGCTGCGCCGGGGTCTTGCCGCCGTCCGCCAGCTCCGCCTCGAACAGGTGCACCGCCGCGTCCGGGAAGTCGCTGAGCCCGCCCGCGTGGTCGCGGTGCAGGTGCGTCGGGACGACGTGCCGGACGTCGGCGGCCGAGTACCCGAGCCCTTCGATCTGCCGGACGGCCGTCGCGGACGGATCGAGCGTCGGCCCCGCCATCTCCACCCAGTCGTCCAGCAGCCGCTCGGACGGCCGCTCGATGTCGCCGAGCCCGATCCCGGCGTCCACGAGCACGAGCCCGGCCGAGTCGGTCTCCACCAGCAGCACATGGCCCGTGGCCCGCGCCGGCCGCATCGGGCTCTCCGGCCCGTCGGCCGGTTCGATCTCCCGCATGGGAGCGCAGTCGAGATGGTGAACGCGCATTGATGCTCCTTAGACCAGGTCGCCGAGCCGGCGGGTGACCTCGTGGATGACGGACACGTCGCGCCGGACGCGGGCGAGCATGACGGCGCCCTGCACCGACGACAGGACGAGCTCCGCCAGCGGATCGGCGCGCTCCTCCGGCACGCCCCATCCGCGCAGGGCCGCCGCGATGCCCCGCTGCCATTCGGCGTAGACGGCGTCGCAGGCGGCTCGGATGGCCTCGCTCTCGGCGGCCGTCTCCAGCGCCACCGTCGCGACCGGGCACCCCTTGGTGAAGCCGGACTCCAGCAGGGCGCGCGCGAAGTGGTCGCCGAGGGCGGCCAGCCCGGCGCGCCCGTCCGGCGCCGCGACGAGGGCCTCGGCGAGCGCCTCGCCCACCGCGCGGCCGGACCGCGCCACCGACTCGGCCGCGAGCTGCTCCTTGCCGTCCGGGAAGTGGAAGTACAGCGAGCCCTTGGGCGCCCCGCTCTCCGCGAGGACCTGGTTGAGCCCGGTGCCGTGGTAGCCCTGCCGCTGGAACAGCTCCGCCGCCGTCCGCAGGACGCGCTCGCGCGTCTCGCCCCGAGGTGTCATGACCCCAAAATAGACCGACTGGTCTATAGATTACAAGTCGGCGCCGGGACGGATCCGCGAGCGGATCGGGCGACCCGAAATGTTTCGAGCTCCTGCCTCAGGCGCCGCGGAACTGCATGCGCAGGTAGGCGTCGAAGGCGCCGGCGCCGAGCAGGCGGCGGGTGTGGATCAGAGCCCTGGCGGCGGGGGTGACCACGTACCGGGAGCGGGGCCGGGCCGCGGTGACGGCGCGTTCGATCACCTTGGCGACCGACTCGGGCGGAGCGGACAGGGCGGCGTTGCGGTAGGAGGCCGCCATCTGGCGGTCCGCGGCGGCGTTGAGAGCGGCGTAGGGGCCGGCGGACCCGGCGGAGCCCGCGAGGGTGTGGGCGGCGGTCTCGCCGAAGGAGGTGCGGATCAGGCCGGGTTCGATCAGGCTGACCTTGATCCCGAACGGGGCGACCTCGAAGCGCAGCGCATCGGTGAGGGCTTCGACGGCGTACTTGCTCGCGTGGTAGTACCCGCCCGCGGGGAAGACGATCCGCCCGCCCATTGAGCCGACGTTGACGATCCGTCCTCGTCCGGCGGTCCGCATGCCGGGCAGGACGAGCTGGGTCATGCGGGCGAGGCCGAAGACGTTGGTCTCGAACTGGCGGCGCACGCCGCCGAGGTCGGTCTCCTCGATGGTGCCGTACTCGCCGTAGCCGGCGTTGTTGACCAGGGCGCCGACCGCCCCGTGCTCGGCCTCGACCGCGCGGACCGCCGCGTGCATGGACTCGTCGTCGGTCACGTCGAGCGCGAGGACGCGGGCGCCGGTCTCGGCGAGGCCGGCGATCGCCTCGGGGCGGCGGGCGGTGGCGTAGACGGTCAGCTCGGCACGGGCGGCCAGCCGCTCGGCGGTGGCCCGGCCGATGCCGGAGGAGGTCCCTGTGATCAGGACTGCGGTCGTCATGGCTGCTCCGAGGTGAGAGGTCGCTGCTGGGTCAGGCCCGCCACGAGCAGCGCCACGGCATGGCGCAGCCGTCGGGTCGGGGCCTCGGGGTCGGTGAGGTCGGCCTCCAGGCCGCGCGTCAGGGCGAGGAGGAGTTCGGCGAATTCGGCGGCGTCCGCGTCCGGGGCGCCGGTGCGGACGGTGGCGGCGAGCAGGTCGCGCATGGCGGTGTCGTAGGACTCGATCAGGTCGGCGGACAGGCGGGCGTCCTCGCCCAGCAGTTCGGCGGCGTGCGCGGGGCTGTCCTGCCACAGGCGCAGTGCCAAGCCGAGCTTGGCCTCCAGCGCCGCGGTGAGCCGCGCCGCGAGCCCTTCGCCGGACTCCGCGCCGAGCCGGGCCTCGGTCAGGGCCCGCTCCAGTAGCCGCTCGGCCAGGCGGCGGAAGGCGTCCTGCTTGTTGCTCACGTGCTGGTACACCGCCGCGCGCGACATGTCCGCCTCGCGGGCGATGTCGTCCATCGTGGTGCGCCGGACTCCATGCCGGGTGAAGCACGTGTACGCGGCGTCCAGGATGGGTTCGATCCTCGCGTCTGTCACCCTGACATTCTATGCACAAAATGTCAGAGTGACATGCATGGGCGCGAGGGACTGGCCGACGGCGGTGGGGAACTGTCCGGACGGAACGGCGGAGCGCGCTTGAGCGCGGTCAGCCCGCTTCGGGCGGCGGGGCGGTGCTCTTGCGGACGACCAGGCTGGTCGACAGCTCCATGCGGGTGGCGACGGGCTCGTCCGCGCGGACGCTCAGGATGATCTGGGCGGCGGACTCCGCCATCTGCCGCAGCGGCTGGTGGACGGTGGTGAGCGCCGGGCTGGCCCAGGGCGCCACCGCGACGTCGTCGTAGCCCACCACGGAGAGGTCGTCCGGGACCCGCAGCCCGTGCACCCGCGCGGCCTCCAGCACGCCGAGCGCCTGCAGGTCGCTGCCCGCGAAGATCGCGGTCGGCCGGTCGGGCCGGGCGAGCAGCTCCGCGGCCCTCTCGAACCCGCCCTGGACGTGGAAGTCGCCGTAGGCGACGAGGGACGGGTCGACCTCCAGACCCGCCATGCCCATCGCCGACCGGAACCCGTCGAGGCGTGCGACCGAGCACAGCATGTCGGCCGGCCCGGTGATGATCGCGATCCGCCGGTGCCCCAGGTCGATGAGGTGCCGGGTCGCGGCGAGGCCGCCGGACCAGTTGGCCGAGCCGACCGAGGGGACGTCGGGGTCGGGGTCGCCGGCCGGGTCGATGATGACGAACGGGATCGACCGGGACCGCAGCCGCTTCTTGTCCTGCGGCGCGAGGCTGGAGAAGGTCAGCACGACGCCGAGCGGGCGGCGCCGCAGCACCCCGCCGATCCACTCGGGGCCGGGGGAGTGGCGGGTGCCGCTCTCGGTCAGCACCAGGCTCGCGCCGTTCGCCTTCGCGACGCTCTCCACGCCCCGGATCAGCTCCATGGTCCACAGGCTCTCGATCTCGTGCAGCACGAGCTCGATCAGCGGCGCGTCCGTCGCCATCCGGGAGCCCCGCTGGTAGCCGTGCTGCTCCAGCAGCCGCTCCACCCGCAGCCGCGTCCCGCGCGCCACGTCCTCGCGGCCGTTGAGGACTTTCGAAACCGTCGAGATGGAGACGCCGGCCTGGTCCGCGACCTGGGCCAGGGTCACCCGGCCCGCCCCCTCGTCCTGCTCCATGCCGGCAAGCATAGGGATTTCGCCCGACGCCCCGAAACTTGCCGTCAGCGGAGCGCGGCCCGCAGCGCCTCCATCGCCGCGGCGATCCGCTCGCGCGGCTCCGCGGTGCGGACCAGCCCGTCCTCGCCCACGTCGGGCCGGGTCACCGGGATCCGCGCGCACGCGGCCTCGACGATCTCGGCGCCCGCGTAGCCGAGCACCTTGCGCAGCGAGGCGTGCGCGTCGCCGCCGCCCGTCGGAGCCGACGGGGAGGCCACGTTCAGCCAGGCGGCGGGCTTGCCGTAGACCTCGCCGCCGCCGATCGTCCAGTCGAGCAGGTTCTTGAACGAGCCGGGCAGCGCGCCCGCGTACTCGGGGGTGCAGATCAGCAGCGCGTCCGCGGCACCGATCGCCGCGCGCAGGCCCGCGACGGCCGGGTGCAGCGGCTCGCGGTCGTCGTCGGGGTTGAAGTGCGGCAGGTCGCCCATGCCGGGGTAGAGGGTCGCCTCGGTCCCGGGCGGCGCCACGGCCTGCGCGGTGCGCAGCGCCGCCTCGTTCGTGGACCCCTTGCGCAGGCTTCCGCACAGCATCAGCACGTTCGTCACGATCACCAGGTTACGGTCAGTCCTCGACGGTCAGGCGGTCGAGGCGCAGCCCGGCGAAGGCGTCGGCGGTGACGCCGCGGACGCGTTCGGACCAGACCATGTGGTCGTGGTGCGCCCACAGCGGCATCGCGGGCATGTCGCGCAGCATCGCGCTCTCGGCCAGGCGCGCCGGGATCACGCCCTCCTCGGGGGTGGCCGCCCGCTCGGCCTCGGCGACGAGATCGGCCGTGTACTCGTCGTCGAACCCGGTCCCGGCGTCCAGGAGCGGCGTCAGCGCGGCGACGGGTGCGGGGTAGGCGGCGGTCGTGTGGACGGCGAAGGGGCCGTCCACGTCATGGGAGTCCAGGGCCTTGCGCAGGTCGGCGACGGGGTGGGGGCGCGCGTCGAGCTTCAGTTCCTTGCGGAGCTGGTCCGCGACCGCCTTCACCCAGGCGTCGTCGCCCCGGCCCGCCTCGTACCAGAGGTTCAGCGGGCCCTTCAGCCCGCCCGCGTCGGCCAGCGCGGCGACCGCCGCCTTGGAGTCGTGGACGCACAGCCGGCACTGCCCCTCGCGGCGGCCGGGGCGGATGCCCGGGGCGACGAGCGAGTCGGCGGGGGAGTACTGGTGGCCGAGCGGCCCCTCCGTGACGGCGGAGCGGTCGATCGCCATCGACAGCGCCGACCGGACCGTGGGGGACGACAGCCGCTCCGCCCAGGCCGGGAACGCCAGGTAGGCGGCGTCGCGGCCGGGGACGGCGAGGTGCCGGTCGCCGAAGTCGGCCTCCATCGTCTCGTGCCGGTCCGCCGGCACCGTCGTGGCGACGTCCAGGTCGCCGGAGCCGGCCGCGGTGTACTGGCGCTTCGCCTCCGGCATCGCCTTGACGACCACGGACCGCCCGTCGCCCGAGCGCCGGCTCAGGACGATCTCCCGCGCGCTCCGCGACCGGAGCCGGAACGGCCCGTTGCCGACCGGGGCGCGGCCGTAGGCCGCCCAGTCGCGCGACGCCAGGACGCTCTCCGGGACCGGGAAGAACGCGGGGTCGCCGAGAAGGGCGGGGAAGCCGTTGAGGGGGCGGTCCAGCGTCACCTCGAAGGTCCGCTCGTCCTTCACCTTCAGGCCCGCGACCCCGTCCTCGCCCGCTCGGGCGCCCTTGATGTGCGCGACCTCGGTGAACAGCCGCGACCCGGCCCAGCCCTCGCGCAGCACGGCCGTCCAGGCGCCGGTGAACGAGCGGGACGTGACGGGCGAGCCGTCCTGGAACGTCGCTCCGGGGCGGAGCCGGACCGTCCAGACGCGCCGGTCCGGGCTGGTGACCGACTCGGCGGCGGCGTTCACGGGCGCGCCCGTCTTCGGGTCGTATGCGACCAGGCCCGTCCACACCGCGTTCGCGATCATCCGGCCGGAGGCGTCGCGGACGTCGCCGGGCAGCAGCGTCGCGGGGGCCGGGGCGCCGACCGAGATCCGCGGATCGGCGGGTTCGCTCCACGCCTTCAGGGCCGCGACGGGCGCCACCAGCACCGCCACGGCCCCGGCGACCAGGGCGGCGGTGCGGGCTGAGCTCTTCAAGGGCCACTCCCGGGAGCTGGGCGGGCGCCGCCGGGCCGGGACGGCTCCGAGGGCCGGGGCGGCCCCCAGGGGAGGCTAGACCACGATGTCAGGTCCCACCAGTCCTTACGGTGCTGAGTCCATTTCGTGACCCGCGGGCCTGTTGATCACCTCGGCGGCGCCGGTCACACTGGCGCTTGCGAAGATCCTTTCCGTGGAGGCGCGATGCACCCCCGCACATCCTTTCCCTCCGGGCGCCTGCTGCAGGGCGCCGCGGCGGTCGCGGCGACCGTGGCACTGACGGCCGGCAGCGCCTGGGCGTGCCCGCCCGAGCCGGAGAACTCCCAGACCGAGCAGGCCGCCGCGGCCGGCGGTCAGGCCGCCGAGGGCACCGGCGGCCACGCCGGGCACTACCACCGGGCGGCCCCCGCGAGCACGAAGTCCGAGGCGGTGAAGGGCGTGCGGCGCGTCGGCGGCGTGCCCGACGCCAAGGGCGCCATCTCCCTGATGTTCATGGACTACGGCCGCGGCCCGCACAAGCGGACGATCATGTACGCGACCGGCCAGTTCGGGCTGAAGGCCTACGACATCAGCGCCGACCCCCGCGTCCCCAAGCTGGTCGGGCAGCTGAACATGCCCGGCATGTGGGAGACCGAGGACACCGACTTCGACGCCAAGCGCAAGATCATCTACCTCTCCCGGGACCCGCGCGCGTTCGGCGGCAACACCGCCACCGGCGAGTCGGGCATCTACGTCGTGGACGCCTCCAAGCCGGAGAGCCTGCGCCAGATCACCTACGTGAAGGTGCCCGCGGGCCACACCACGACCTGCGTGAACGACTGCAAGTACCTGTGGACGGGTGGCCCCGCGAAGGCCAGCTGGATGCCCGCGGACTGGGGCGGGCGCCCCGTCTGGGTGACCGACGTGCGCAACCCGGCCAGGCCGAAGGTCCACAAGGACCCGATCGACACCGGCCGCAACGACGGCAAGACCGACTACACCCACGACATCCAGGTCGACTCCGAGGGGGTCGCCTGGGCGTCCGGACGCGGCGGCGTGCGCGGCTACTACACGACCGGCCGCCACTACGATCCGCTGCGGAAGAAGTGGCGCACGGCCACCGCGGTCGACCCCGTCCCGTACGCGGGCGGCGGCCTGGACGAGGCCACCACCAACTCCACCTTCATGCACAACAGCTACCGGGCGGTCGGGCGGACCCGGGACCAGGCCGCCGACCCGCGCCGGTGGGGTAACGGCAAGCTGCTGTACGTCACCGAGGAGACGTTCAACGACGGCTGCGCCAACGACGGCCTGCTCGTCATCGCGTCGCTGAAGGGCTCCTACGGCGGCGAGGGCTGGCGGTCCACGCCGGAGAACAAGTTCCGCCTGCACACCGTCGCGACCTGGGGCGTGGCCGGCAAGGAGGGCAGCGACCCCGAGAGCACGGACTGCTCGGCGCACTACTTCGACGTGCGGGACGGCGTGATCGCCCAGTCGTTCTACTCGCAGGGCACCCGGTTCCTGGACGTCACGGACCCGACGAACCCCAGGCAGGTCGCCTACTACCGCCCGGCGGACGCCGCGTCCTGGCAGCCGTACTGGCACGGCAAGTACGTCTACGTCGCCGACAACACCCGCGGCGTCGACGTGCTGGAGCCCACCTTCCGCTGACCGTCCCACCGGGGCCTCACGCCCCGCGCGAAGACCCGTCCCCATCCCCCCGGGGGCGGGTCTTCGCCCTGCTCGGGTCGGTCGCGCGCGTCTCGATCTCGCCGGCGCCGCGCTCGGCGGCCGCGACCGCGGACCCGGCCGCCCGGCGCAGCTGCTGCCCCGCCTGCTGGACGACCTGGACCGGCCGCGCGGGCAGGTGCCGCGAGGCGCCGCGGTGCCGCCGCCAGTGCTCGCGGGCGCGGGCCCGGTGCTCGACCCGCAGGTTCTCGATGAGGCGGTCGATGTCCATGGAGACCTCCCCGTACAGCGGCCACAGGTCGCCCGCCGCGGCCCGCTCGTGCAGCCGCCGGGCGAGCCGGGCGCGGCGCTCGCGGGCCACGTCCACCCGCACCTCCAGCTCGTGCTCGGCGAGGAACGGCCGGGCGTCGCGGGTGAGGTCGGAGCGGGCCAGCCGGCCGTAGGAGGCGATGCTGGCGGCGATCCCGGCCAGCGCGTCGCCGAGCTCGCGGCGCACCTCGGGGTCGGTCAGCAGCCGCCCCCGCTCGCCGAGCCGCTCGTCGTCGGCGAGGGACCGGGTCAGCCCGCGCAGCGACAGCGTGAAGTGCTCCATGGTCTCCATGGCGTTGCGCAGCGCGACACCGGCGTCGATGAGCCGCCGCGCCTGGGTCCGCGGGTTGAGCCGGACGCTCTCCTCGGCGGCGCCGAGGTCCCGGTCGGCGCGGCCGATCTCGCGCGCGAGGCGTTCGGCGTCCGCCTGCCAGCGGGCCGCCTCGTCCGGGGCGCGCTCGCCGCGCAGCCCGTCCGCGATGCCCTCGATCAGCTCCCGCAGCTTCTCGGCGACGTCCTGGACGGCCTCCTCCGCGGGCCGTACCCGCACCGTCGGCACGAGCAGCGTCGCCGCCAGCCCGGTGGCGGCGCCGATCAGCGTCTCCAGCACGCGGTCGGCGGCGCCCGCCTCGCTCGCCGATCCGAGCGCGAAGATCAGCATCGCGGAGATCGGCGCCTCCAGCACGTGCTCGCCGAGCCGCAGCACGTGTCCGATGACCAAGGCCGCGAGGATCGTCAGGCCGAGCGTCCACCAGGAGAACCCGATGGTGCTCGCGGCCATCACCGCGACCAGCACCCCCGAGGTGACGGCGGCGACCCGCAGGATGCTCGCCTTGATCGTCTGGTAGACGGAGAACTGCACGACGAGCAGCGCGGTCAGCGGCGCCAGCAGCGGCTGCGGCCCGCCGGCCGGGAGCACCTCCAGGGCCAGCACGAACGCCAGCGTGGCGGTGACCGTCAGGCGGGCGATGCGGAAGACCGTGGAGCGGATCTCCGTCGCCACGCGCAGCGGCGAGCGGTCGCGGCGGTCACCCTGGCCGGAACGCCGGCGGAAGAACACGAGCGACATGCGCTCTGTCATGCCCGCAGGCGGGTAAAGGTCACAGATAGGGACAAAGATCACAAAATCGCTGAAGCCGCAGGTCAACGGGGAGGGGGCGTCACTCCCGCCGACGCGCGCGGAACGCGGCGACGTTCGTGCGGTTGGCGCAGGCCTCCGAGCAGAACCGGCGCCGGCCCGCCCGGGACGTGTCGGCGTACACGCGGTCGCAGCCGTCCGCCGCGCAGACGCCCGTCCGGCCGAGCCCGTGCTCGACGATCAGCTCGGCGAGGTTCATCAGCGTGGTCGCGCGGAACCGCTCCACCAGCCGGGACGAGGGCGGCGCGTAGTGCATGTGCAGGCCGTGCGGCTCGTGGTCGGAGAGGTGCGGGTGCATGGGGATCTCCAGCATGAGCCCGTTCAGCAGCGCCATCGCCTCCTCCAGGCTCCGCGCCTCGAAGAAGGGGCGCAGGACCCGGCCCCAGCGCCGGAAGTCGCCGGCGTCGGCGTCCTCGAACTCCTGCCAGAAGAACTCGTTCTCCCGCAGGATGCGGCGCAGCGCGCCGGGCGAGTCGTCCCCGCCGGCGCTCGTCACGGCGTTGACCAGCGCGGCGGCGGCGGCCACCCCGTGACTCTTGTATCCAGTGATGCGCATTACCCGGGCCTCCGGTCCCGCAGCCGATCAGTAAATGTTATCTTGTTTATAACCCTTACAGACGTCCCTGGGGATGCGCGGTGGAATGCCCACGCTGTGGCTGGCCTGAGTCCGATGTGTACGAGGTGCTGTCGCGGCACCTGACCTCCGAGGGAGTGGTGACCTACACCCGCTGCGCGTGCGGACGGCCGCAGATGCGCGTGCAGCGGTTCGAGGCGGGCCCGGTCGCGGCGGCCGGCCGCGACGGCGGGGCCGCGCCGAAGCACCCCTAGCCGCGCCCCTGGCGGCGCACTCGGCGGCACCGCTAGTGCCGCCAGCGGGTGGCGGCGGCCACCTGCTGCGGGGTCGCCCCGTCCAGCAGCGCGATCTCCCCGCGCCGCACCGCCGCCACCGTGTCGGTGACGGCCTCGCCGAGCGCCTCGCGCAGGACGGCGTCGGCCTCGAACGCCGCGACCGACTCGGCCAGCGACGACGGCAGCGGGGCGATGCCCCGCGCTGCGCGCTCCTCCTCCGCCAGCCCCGCCGGATCGACGTCGACCGGCTCCGGCAGCCGGAGGTCGGCGCCGAGCCCGTCCCGGCCGGCCGCGAGCAGCGCCGCCAGCAGCAGGTACGGGTTGGCGGCGCCGTCCAGGCACTTGACCTCCAGGTTCGCGGCGGTCGCGCGCTCGCCGTCCGCGCCCGTCACGAACCGCAGCGCGGCCTCCCGGTTCTCCAGCCCCCAGCACGCGTACGCGCCCGACCAGTGCGAGGGGATCAGCCGCAGGTAGCTCGCCACCGACGGCGCGCCGACCGCGAGCAGCGCGGGCAGCCGCCGCAGGATGCCCGCCGCGAAGGCCTCCCCGGCCGCCGTCATCCCGAACGGGCCGGGGCCGCCCGCCATCGCGTTCACCGCGCCGTTCGCCGCCGCGTTCGCCGTGCCGTCCCGCCACAGGCTGAGGTGGACGTGCGCGCCGTTGCCGACCGAGTCGGCCTCGACCTTGGGGGAGAACGAGGCGGCCATCCCGTGCCGCATCGTCACCGCGCGGATCGTCTCCCGGACGAGCACGGCGGTGTCGGCCGCGCCGACCGGGTCCTCGGCGGCGACCGACACCTCGTACTGCCCGGGCGCGTACTCCGGGTGCAGTTGGACGACCGTCACGCCCGTCGTCCTCAGCGCCTCCAGCAGGTCCCGCAGGTAGCCGGCCAGTTCGGTCACCCGCGTCATCCCGTACGCGGGGCCTTCGCACGCGGGGGAGAACTCGTCGCCGCCACCGTCCGAGACCGCCCACTCGATCTCGAACGCCGCCTTCACCGCCCAGCCGCGCTCGGCGAGCCGGCCCGCCTCGCGGCGCAGCAGGGCCCGCGTGTCCAGCGGATGGATCGAGCCGTCCTGGGCGTACCGGAGGGCGGGCGCGTGCGCCCAGCCCGGCAGCGCGGCCAGCGGGACGAGCCGGTCCAGGTCGGGGTGCAGCCGCAGGTCCCCGCTCGGGCCGCCGATGTGCCGCCCGGACACGATCGAGTCGTCCAGCAGGAACACGTCGAACACCGGGGACATCCCGACGCCCCATGCCGCCGCGTGCTCCAGCCGCTCCACCGGGACGGTCTTGGTGCGCGTGATGCCGCTGACGTCCACCCATGTCAGCGCCACGGCGACGATGCCCTCGCCGGCCAGCCTGCGCCCCGCCTCGGCGGCGCGGGCGCCGAGCCGGGCGCGCTCGTGCCCGTCCAGTGCCTGCGCTCCGGCGCCGCGCCCCCGGGGGGCGGGAAGAGAGGTCGGTTCCACGGTGCTGGCTCCCGGTCGGGTGGCGGCGGAGGTGAACACGCTCCGTAAGGGCATCGTAGGGAGAACGCGTGCGCGTTTCAGCGGGCTTCTAGTGAGGAACCCGGGTTCTTCAGGGCCGGAGGAATCGCTTCTGCCTTACGTGGTGCGTCAGAGCCGCCAGGGTCCAACCCCCGAACATTCCGGAGAGTGTAATGCTATGGTCACGGATTGTGAAGCTGGTGGTGCAGGTGAGGCTGCTGCCGACGCCCGAGCAGGCGGCGGCCCTGACCGACACCCTCCACCAGGTCAACACCGCCGCCGATCACGTCTCGGCTGTCGCTTTCGCCCGGTTCGGGCTCCGTGCCCGGGAGTTGCCCTTGCGGAGGCTGTGTTACGGCGACCTCAAGGCCGGCGGGCTGGGCGCCCAGGCCGCCCAGCACGTGATCAAACGGGTTGTGGACGCCTACACTGCCCTGCGGGCCGGTATCCGCGGCGGCGGCCTCGGCGGCCCGGGCTCCAAGCGGCGTCGCAAAGCCGAGGCCAAACCGATCGCCTTCCGCCCCGAGGCCGCGCACACCTACGACGACCGGTGCCTGTCCTGGCAGCTGGACGCGGGCACGGTCAGCATCTGGACCGTGAGAGGCCGGGCCAAGCATCTGCGGTTCGCCTGCTCACCCGAGCAGGCCAAGACACTGGCCGCGCACCGGCGCGGTGAATCCGACCTCGTCCACCGGGGCGGGAAGTGGTTGCTGATCGTCACCTGCGACATCCCCGAACCGCAGGTGTACGAACCCGCCGACTGGGTGGGCGTGGACCGCGGCGTCGTCAACCTGGCCACCACCAGCGACGGCGACAACCATCAAGGGCGGCGCCTGGACCGCTACCGCCGCTGGCAGGCTCGTAAACGCGCCGAACTCCAGGCCAAACGCACCCGGTCGGCGGCCCGGCTGCTGAAGAAGCGGGCCCGGCGGGAGGCCCGGCACGCCCGGCACGTCAACCACACGATTTCCAAGCAGGTCGTCGCCGTCGCGGCACGCACCGGACGCGGCATCGCGCTCGAAGAGCTGGGTGGGATCCGCGGACGGGTCACGGTTCCTCGCGACCAGCGGGCACGCCTGTCGTCCTGGCCGTTCCGCCAGCTCGGCGCCTTCATCGAGTACAAGGCCCGCCGCGCCGGTGTGGCCTTCATCGAGGTGGATGCGGCCTACACCTCGCAGCGCTGCCCGCGCTGCGGCCACACCGCCAGGAACAACCGTCCCACGCGGGACCACTTCCACTGTCGCCGGTGCGGTCTCGCTGGGCCCGCCGACATCGTCGCTGGGGTCAACGTGCGCGACCGCGCACGCTCGGCGTGGGTATTTGTCAACATGCCCCAACCAGCCCCGGCATAGCCCGGGCGCTGGTGGATGCGACCCGTGACCGCCCCGCCGTAACGGGCAGTCGGGAGCGCGAACAACGCCCCAAGGACCGAGCTCGCAAGCTCGGCGCTTCCAGGGCCGAGTAGTTGACGGAGGAGAGCGGGAACCGTGCTGGAGTATCTGGAGTCGCTGCGGCTGGTCGACCACCACTGCCATGGCGTCCTCGACAGGGACCTGGGCCGGACGGCCTTCGAGGAGATGCTGACCGAGGCGGAGACCGCCGGGCCGCCCGGCGTGAGCATGTTCGACACCCAGGTCGGGTTCGCGCTGCGGCGCTGGTGCCCGCCCGTCCTCGGCCTCGACGCGCACGCCGGGCCTGACGAGTACCTGTCGCGCCGGGACGAGCTGGGCGCCGCCGAGGTGAACCGCAGGTTCCTGGACGCCGCCGGGCTGGACGCGCTCTGCGTCGACACCGGCTACCTGCCGGAGGCGATGCTCGACCCGCCCGCCCTCGGCTGCCTGGCGGGGGCGGAGGCGCACGAGATCGTGCGGCTGGAGTCGGTCGCGGAGCAGGTGGCGGCGGACGGGGTCGAGGCGGCCCGGTTCGCCGACGAGGTGCGCTCCCGGTTCCACGCCAGGGACGCGGTGGGGGCCAAGTCGATCGCCGCCTACCGGGCCGGGCTGGAGCTCTCGGGTGAGCGGCCGTCGGAGGCCGAGGTCGTCTTCGCCGCCGACCGGCTGATGCTCGCCGCGGAGCGCGCCGGGACCCCGCCGCGCGTGTGCGACGAGGTGCTGCACCGCTTCCTCGTGTGGTGCGCGGTGGACGCCGGGCTGCCCGTCCAGTTCCACGTCGGCTACGGGGACGCGGACGCCGACCTGCGCCGCGGCGACCCGCTGCTGCTCATCGAGCTGCTGCGCGCCATGGACCCCGTCCCCGCGATGCTGCTGCACAACTACCCGTTCCACCGGAACGCCGGGTACCTGGCGCAGGTGCTGCCGAACGTGTACGTCGACGCGGGCCTGGCGACGCACAACCTCGGGCACCGCTCGCCCGCGCTCATCGCCGAGCTGCTGGAGCTGGCGCCGTTCGGGAAGGTGCTGTACTCCTCGGACGCGTTCGGCCTGGCCGAGCTCTACCACCTCGGGGCGCTGCTGTTCCGGCGCGCGCTCGCCGGGTTCCTGGCCGGGGGAGTGGACGACGGAGCCTGGACGCCCGGGGACGCCGAGCGCGTCGCGGGGCTGGTCGCCTCCGGCAACGCCCGCCGGGTCTACGGTCTGGAGTGAACCGATCATCCGGGCGGAACCGGCGATCGGGAGGATTCGGCATTTGGGGGGACCGGTATGGCCGCACGTGAACGCCTGCTCGTCGTCGGGGGCGACGCCGCGGGGATGAGCGCCGCGTCCCAGGCCCGCAGGCTGCGCGCCCCGGACGACCTGGAGATCGTCGCCGTCGAGCGGGGGCACCACGCGTCCTACGCGGCGTGCGGCATCCCGTACTACGTCGGCGGTGTGGTCGAGGAGCTCGACTCGCTCATCGCCCGGACGCCCGCCGAGTTCCAGGAGCGCGGCATCGACCTGCGGCTCCGCACCGAGGCCGTGGAGATCGATCCCGGCGGCGGCCGAGTGCGGGTCCGCTCCCTGGACGGCGGCGGCGAGAGCTGGGAGCCCTACGACCACCTCGTGATCGCCACCGGTGCCGTCCCCACCCGGCCGCGGCTGCCCGGCGCGGACGCCGAGGGCGTCCACGGCGTGCAGATCCTCGACGACGGCGTGGCGATCCGCCGCGCCGTCGAGGACGGGAGCCCGCGCCGCGCCGTCGTCGTGGGCGGCGGCTACATCGGCCTGGAGATGGCCGAGGCGCTGGTGATGCGCGGCCTGGAGGTGTCCCTCGTGGACTTCGCCGACCAGCCGATGCGCACCCTCGACCCGGACGTGGGCGCGCTCGTCGCGGACGCGATGCGCGGCATCGGCGTCAAGCTGTACCTGGGGGAGCCGGTCGAGGGCTTCGACACCTCGCCGGACGGGCGCGTCACGGCGGTCCGCACGGAGAGCCGCACCTTGCCGGCGGACCTCGTCGTCCTCGGGCTCGGCGTGCGGCCGGCCTCCGGACTGGCCCGCGACGCGGGGATCGAGACCGGTTCGACCGGCGGCATCGTCACCGACCGGCGGATGCGCACCCGCACCGAGCGGGTGTGGGCCGCGGGGGACTGCGTCGAGACCCGCCACCTGATCTCGGGCGCGCCGGTCGCGATCGCGCTCGGCACGCACGCGAACAAGCAGGGCCGCGTCGCCGGGATCGGCATCGGCGGCGGCTACGCCACGTTCCCCGGCGTCATCGGCACCGCCGTTTCCAAGATCTGCCACGTGGAGGTCGCGCGGACCGGCCTGAACGAGGCCGAGGCGGCCGCGGCCGGGTTCGAGACGCTGAGCGTGGCCGTCGGGTCCACGACCCGGGCCGGCTACATCCCGGGCGGCGCCGCGATGACGACCAAGCTGATCGCCGAACGCAGGTCTGGGCGGCTGCTCGGCGCGCAGATCGTCGGCGAGGAGAACGCGGCCAAGCGCATCGACGGCCTTGCCATCGCGCTGTGGAACGGGATGACGGTCGAGGAGATGACGGGCCTCGACCTCGGCTACGCGCCGCCGTTCGCGCCCGTGTGGGACCCCGTGCTGATCGCCGCCCGCAAGGCCGCCGACGCCGTCGAGCGGGACATGCGCTCCGGCTCTTGATCCTCCTTGTCGGTGATCTCCCTTACGGTGTGGCGTCATGGCGACTGCGGGGCCGGCGGCGGCCGACGAGACCACCTGGGTGATGCCGGAGGACTGGCGGCGGATCGCGCATCCCCGCCGGGACCGTCCGGGGCCGTGGCCCCGGGTGCGGATCGACGCCGGAGCGATCGGGGAGGCGCGGGCGCTGCTGGAGGGCCGCCGGACCGAGATCGGGAAAGTCCTCGCGCTGCCCGGCTCGGTGCCCGACCTGGCCGAGCACGGCCGCGCCTACCTCAAGGGCGAGGCCGACCCGCTGGGCGCGGCCGTGGTCGCGATCGTCGCGGTGCCCAGGGGCGGCCTGCGCGAACTCGGCGGCAGGGAGCCGTTCCGGGACGCGTGGGCCGCCGAGCACGGCCTGCCGTTCGCCGCGTGCGCCTACGCCGAGATGTGCGACGTCACGTCCGACTACCTGCAGAGGCCTCTCCAGCCGACCTGGACCGGAGTGCGCCGGACCGGGCCGTCGGAGATCCGCGGCGGCTGGTGGGCGGGCGAGCGCGCGGCGCGGCGCCTGCGCGCCCTGCTGGCCGCCGCCGGCGACGACGTGTACGCCGAGGCCGTCGAGAAACTGGCGGGCCACCGCCGGACGCCGCTCCAGCGGCTGACCGTGTCCTACCTGGCACCGACACGGCAGGACTGGGTCGACGAGGTCCGCGCCGACCCGGCGACCCTCGCCCTGCCGCCCTACACGGCGAACCGGTGGATGCTCTTCTGCTCGCTCGGCGGGCCGGAGCAGGTCGACCCGGACGTCTTGCCGCTCGGCCACTTCGCCCGGACGACGAGCGTCATCGCGACCCTCGTGGACGGCGTCGGGCCGGCGGGAGCGCTGCCGCTGGTGCTCGAGGCCCTGGCAGGCCCCGAGCTGCTGGACGTGCTGGCCCGGCTGCCCCTGGACGAGGCGTTCCAGGTGCTCGTGGAGCAGGCCCGCTACTTTTACGGCCCGCCCGCGCTGATCAGCGCGTCGCGGACGTTCCCGCGGCGGGCGCTGCGCCTCCTCCCGCCGGCCGCGCGGCGCCCGGAGGTGGAGGAAGTGCTGCGGGCGCACCTGCTCACGCACCCCGAGCTGGCGGAGGAGATGCTGCCGGGACTCCCGGAGGAGTCGCGCGCGACGGTCGAGGCGCTCCGCGGGAGCGCCGTGCGCGTGCCGGAGGCCCCGGCCGACGCCCTGCCGCAACTGCTCGTGGACCCGCCCTGGACCCGGCCTCGGACGAAGGCGAAGCCAGTGGTCCTCAAGGACTTGGAGCCGCCTGGCACACGCTCCGTCGTCTGGGAACCCGGCGAGCGGCACGCCTGGACGGCGGGCGTCGCCCGGCCCCGATGGGTCGAACGCGCGGACTGGCCCCTCCTGGTCGAGCGGTTCAAGAACGACAGGCTTTCCTATGCCATGGGGGCGACGCTGTTCATCGCGGCGCCTGGGGACCTCGTTCGCCCGCTCCTGGAAGACCTGGAGCCGCCCACCTGGTACGTGGACGAATGGTTGCGGGCCCTCATCGCCCGCTTCGAGCTCGACGCGCTGGAGTTGGCCGTCGCCGCGGCGCGGCGCGACCCCGCGAAGGCGGGCCCCACGCTCCTGCCGTTCCTGAGCGACGAGGTCGCGCTGCTGATGGCCGACTGGCTCCTCCGGCTCAAGCAGGCGGGCAGGATCGCGCGGGTCTGGTTCCGGCGGCACGGACTGGCCGCCGTCCCGGCCCTGATACCGCCCGCGCTGGGCAAGGCGGGCGTCCGGCGCCGCGCCGCCGAGGCCGCGCTGCGCTTCGTCGCCGAGTGGAACGGCGAAGAGGCGGTCGTCGCGGCGGCCCGCGTCCACGGCGACCGGGCGGCGGGCGCGATCGAGGCGCTCGTCACGGCCGATCCGCTGGGCGTCCCCGCGAAGACGCCGTCCGTCGGCGAGTGGGCCGACACACGGCTGCTCCCGCAACTCCTGCTCCGCGGCCGTGAGCGGGCGCTGCCGGACACCGCCGCGAGGCACGTGGTGACGATGCTCGCGATGTCCAGGCCCGGTGACGTCTACGCCGGGGTGGACGCCGTCCGTGATCTATGCGACCCGGACTCGCTCGCCGAGTTCGGCTGGAGCCTGTTCCGGCGGTGGGAGGCGGTGGGTGCTCCGTCCAAGGAGGGGTGGGCGCTGACGCAGCTCGGCCTGACCGGGAACGACGAGACCGTCCGCCGCCTGACCCCGCTGATCCGGGAGTGGCCCGGCGTCGGCGGGCACGCCAAGGCGGTCACGGGCCTGGACGTCCTCGCCGGCATCGGCACCGACGTGGCGCTCATGCACCTGCACGCCATCGCCCAGAAGGTGAAGTTCAAGGCGCTCAGGACCAGGGCGCAGGAGAAGATCGAGGAGGTCGCCGCCGAACGGGATCTCACCGCCGAGCAGCTCGCGGACCGGCTCGTCCCCCACTTCGGCCTCGACGCCGAGGGGACGCGCACGCTCGACTACGGTCCGCGCCGCTTCGTCGTCGGCTTCGACGAGCAGCTCAAGCCGTACGTGGCGGACGAGAGCGGGGCCCGCCGCAAGGCGCTGCCGAAACCCGGCGCCAAGGACGACCCGGAGCTCGCCCCGGCCGCCTACAAGGCGTTCTCGACGCTGAAGAAGGACGTGCGGGCCGTCGCCTCCGAGCAGCTCCGCCGCCTGGAGGCGGCCATGGTCGCGCAGCGCCGCTGGCCCGTGCGGGAGTTCCGGGAACTGCTGGCCGGGCACCCGCTCGTCCGGCACATCGTCCGGCGCCTGGTGTGGCTCGCGAGCGAGGGAGAGGACGCCAGGACGACCGCGTTCCGCGTCGCCGAGGACGGCACGTTCGCCGACGTCGAGGACGACGCCGTCGTCCTCCCGGAGTCGGCGGACGTCCGGGTCGCGCACCCCCTCGACCTCGGCGGCTCCCTCGCCGCCTGGTCGGAGGTGATCGCCGACTACGAGATCCTCCAGCCGTTCCCGCAGCTCGGACGCCCCGTCCACGCTCTCGCCGAAGGCGAGGGCGCAGACGGAAGGCTCGAACGCTTCGAGGGCCTGACCGTCCCGGTCGGGAAGGTGCTCGGCCTGACCTCGCGCGGCTGGGGCCGCGGCGAGCCGCAGGGCGGGGGCATCCAACCCTGGCTCTCCCGGCGCCTCCCTGGCGGCCGGTACATCGTCGTCGACCTCGATCCCGGCATCGCCGTCCGGGCGGCGGACTCGCCACCGGAGCAGACGCTGCGAGGGGTCGTCCTGGTGAGCCGCCGCGAGCACATGGGCTACGGCCACAACTCCACGGCGTCCTTCGCCGATTTGGACCCGATCACCGTGTCCGAGATCCTCGCCGACCTGGCGACGCTGACCTGAGAAAGAGAATCCCCATGGATCTGCCGAAGCCGCTGCTGGACCCGCCGTGGGCGCGCAAACCGGCCTCCCCGCCCTCCGGCGACGAGCCGATCATCGTTCCCGGCCTGGCGGCGCCGGACGGCCGCGAGATCGTCTGGGCGCCCGGCGAGCGCGAGGAATGGGCCGCGGTCCGCCCCTACGGGTCCTGGAAGGACGACGAGTGGGAGGAGGCCGCCGAGGAGTTCCGCGACGGGCGGATGGGCTACGAGCCAACCCGGGCGGGCTTCCTCGCGCAGGCGCCCGAGCATCTCGCGCGGCCGTTGCTGGACGGGTGGGAGCCCCACGTGACGTGGGACTTCGACCATTCCCTCAAACCGATCGTGGCGCGGTTCGAGACCGCGGCCTGGGACGTGGCGGTCCGGCTGGCGAAGCAGAACCCCTTCGGGACGGGCCCGGTCGTGCTGCCGTTCCTGTCCGCCGACGTGGCCCGGCTGGTCGCCGACTGGCTCTACCGGCTGAAGTCGGCGCAGGAGCTCGCGCACGCGTGGTTCGAGCGGCACGGCCTGGCCGCCGTCCCGTACCTGGTGCCGGACGCGCTGGGCAAGCGCGTCGGGCCGCGCCGGGGCGCGGTGAAGGCCCTGCGGACCATCGAGGGGGACGTCGTGGCGGCGGCCCGCGTCCACGGGGACGAGGCGGCCGAGGCGGTCGCGCGGCTCCTCGCCGCCGCGCCGCCCGTCGCAGCGCCCGTCGAACCTCCGGTGAGGGCTCCGTCCCTCCCGAGGTGGCTCGACGCCGACGCGCTTCCCCGCCCGGTCCTGCGGGACGGCGGAGAGTTGCCGCGCGACGCCGCCCGCACCCTGCTGCTCGCCCTGACGGTGAGCCCGGGCGGACGCCTCGACGCGACCGGCGTGGTGGACGCCGCCGCCGAGGTCTGCGAGCCGGAGTCGCTGACCGCGTTCGCGTGGGCGCTGTTCGAGGCGTGGCAGGCGGCGCGCATGCCGAACCGCAGCGGGTTCGTGCTGGCGGCCCTCGGGCGCTTCGGCGACGACGGGACCGTCCGCCGGCTCACGCCGATGGTCAAGGAGTGGCCGGGGCGGAGCGGCGGCTACAGCAGCGCCGTCCAGGGCCTCGACGCGCTGGCGGCCATCGGCACCGACGTCGCCCTGACGCACCTCAGCGGCATCGCGCAGAAGTCGCGGTACAAGGGGCTGCGCGGCGAGGCGCAGCGGAGGCTGGCCCAGATCGCGGAGCGGCGCGGCCTGACCGCGGAGCAGCTCGCCGACCGGCTCGTGCCCGACTTCGGCCTGGACGCGGACGGGACCCTGACGCTCGACTACGGTCCGCGCCGCTTCGTCGTCGGGTTCGACGAGCAGCTCAAGCCGCAGGTGTCGGACGAGAGCGGGGTGCGCCGCAAGGCGCTGCCGAAACCCGGCGCGAAGGACGACCCCGAGCCGGCCGCGGCCGCCTACCGGCGCTTCGCGGAGCTGAGGAAGGACGCCCGCGCGGTCGCGTCCACGGAGGTGGCCCGGCTGGAGGCCGCCATGGTCGCGGGCCGCGAATGGTCGCACGCCGAGTTCGGCGAGTTCGCCGTCGCGCACCCGCTGATGCGGCACCTCGCCCGGCGGCTGGTCTGGCTGAGCGGCGGCCTGGCGTTCCGGATCGCCGAGGACGGCACGTTCGCCGACCTGAACGACGAGCCCGTCGAGCCCGACCCTGCGGCGGGCGTCCGCATCGCCCATCCGGTGCTGCTGGGCGAGTCCCTGGCCGCGTGGTCGCAGGTGTTCGCCGACTACGAGATCCTCCAGCCGTTCCCGCAGCTCGGACGGCCCGTCCACGCGCTCGCCGACGGCGAGGGCGAGAACGGCAGGCTCGAACGCTTCGAGGGCGCGGCCGTCCCGACCGGCAGGTTCCTCGGCCTCACCCGGACGGCGTGGAAGCGCGGCGCCCCGCAGGACAACGGCATCGAGCACTGGATCTCCTGCACGCTCGCGCCGGGCGTCACCGTCGTGGTCGACCTGGACCCCGGGATCGCGGTGGGCCTCGTCGACCTGAACCCCGTCCAGACGATCGAGCGGGTCTGGATCGGCCGGGCGCCCGGCGACCCGTCCAGCATGATCGCGAACGGGCTCGCCGGTGTGGACCCGGTCCTGGTCTCCGAGCTCCTCGCCGACCTGACGGCCCTCACCGCGTCTTAGGCGAAGCGGCTGCTGGGCACCGGGCCGGGGGAGTGCACCATGTACCTCGGCCCGGCGAGCCAGTGGCCGGCGACCGCCCGGACGAAGCCCGCCAGGCGCTCGTCGGGGTCCGGCGGCGCGTCGCCGTCGCCGGCCTCCGGCGCGGGGTCGGCGGCGACGATCTCGGCGGCCAGCTCCTCCTCGGGGCGCTCGTCCTCCGGGGCCCGCTCCGGCTCGCCGCCCGGCGAGAACCGCAGCTGCTCGCCCCACGGCGACACCACGACCTGGTGCAGGAACCCGGCGACGTCGGCGCTCACCGCGGGCGGGTCGGTCCAGCAGGACGCGTGCTCGAACAGCACCTGCCCTTCGGCCCGCTCGTGCAGGCCGCCGGGGTCCGTCTCGTTCAGGTCGTAGGCGACCACGAGCGCGCCGGGGCGGTCCGGGTCGAACGGCTCGGCGGGCAGCCCGAACAGCCGCGCCGCCGCCAGGCCCAGGATGCGGCTCGACCGGCCGGGCAGCAGGCCGACCGACGTGGGGCGCCGCCCCGCCGCGTCCAGGACGAGCCGCAGCCGGTCGAGGGTCCGCCTGCACGTGGCGAAGCTGTCGGAGGTGTAGGCGAAGCGGCCCGTCATGCCGTCCTCGAACCCGTACGGGGAGATCGTGGCGAGGACGGAGCCGCCGAGCGCGAAGTGCCAGCCGCGCAGGTCCCGGGAGTCGAGCGGGCTCACGGCCCGGGCCGCCGCCGCCCGGGAGAGCATCCGCGCGAGCCGGTCGTTGGCCAGGCCCCACTGCTCGTCCGGCGCGGGCAGCCGTGCCGCCTCGCGGGCGGCCCGGTCGAGGTCCCCGGAGAACAGCGCGTTGTAGGCCAGCAGGTACCGGGAGGGCCACGGGTCCAGCGCGTCCACGTGCGGTTCCAGGGCGGCGACGGCCTCGGCGTTCCGGTTCTCGCGTTCCAGCGCCGACACGAGTTCCGCCAGCAGGGCGGGCTCGCCCGGCATCATCTCCAGCGCGCGCCGCAGCGCCGGGACGGCCAGGAAGGCGACGCCGCGCTCGATGCAGGCGTAGCCGAAGTCGTAGAGCTGCTGCGGCTCCTCCCGGGCGGCCAGCGCCGCGGCGGCCTCGCGCATGTCGTCGAAGCCGGACACCGCCGCCGCGCCCTCCATGAGCCGCGCGACCTCGGCGGGCTCCATGGCGTCGGCGTTGAACCGCAGATGCCGGATCAGGCCGGAGATGTCGCCGCTTTCCAGGAGTTCCCGCGCTTCGCTCATGGGCCGCCACGCTAGCGGCGGGCGCCCGCGCCGATCATCCGGTTTCCCCTACTCGGTCGCCGCCAGCGCCCGCAGGACGTCCGCGACCAGGTCGCGGGTGTCCTCGATGCCGGCGGACAGGCGCACGAAGCCGGGCGGCACGGCGTCGCCGCCCCACCGGCCGCGCCGCTCCGCGGAGCTCTGCACGCTGCCGAAACTGGTGGCCTGCATGACGAGCCGCAGGGAGCCGAGGAACCGCTCGGCGGACGCCTCGTCCCTCAGCGCGAACGACACGACGCAGCCGAACCGCCGCATCTGCCGGGCCGCGACCTCGTGCGCCGGGTCGTCCGGCAGCCCCGGATACCTGAGCCCGGACACCAGCGGGTGCCCCCGCAGCGCCTCGGCCACGGCCAGCGCGTTGGCCGTCTGCCGGTCCAGCCGCAACTGGAGCGTGGCGAGCGACCGGTGCGCCAGCCACGCCTCCATCGGCCCGGGAATGGCGCCGACGGTCTTGCGCCAGAACCGGACCGCGTCCGCCAGCTCCGGGTCGCGGGTCGCGACATGCCCGAGCAGCAGGTCGCCGTGCCCGCTCATCGACTTGGTGTCGCTGGCGACGGAGAAGTCGGCCCCGAGGTCCAGGGGCCGCTGCCCGAGCGGAGTGGCGAGGGTGTTGTCCACGGCCACGAGCGCGCCCGCCCGGTGCGCTGCGTCGACGATCCGCCTGACGTCGCACACGTCCAGGCTCGGATTGGTCGGGGTCTCCAGCCAGACCAGCCGCGCCCCCTCCAGCAGCCCGAGCTGTGCGTCGCCCGCCGTCGGCGCCATCCGGACCACGGCCCCGTAGGACTCCAGCCGCTCCTTCAGGGCCCGGGCCGTGTAGTAGCAGTCGTCGGGCATGACCACGACGTCGCCAGAGCCGGTCTGCGACAGCAGCACACTTGCGACCGCCGCCATCCCCGACGAGAACGAGACGACCTCCGCGCCGCCCTCCAGCTCGCCGACCGCCCGTTCGAGCCGCGTCCACGTCGGGTTGGAGTCGCGCCCGTAGGTGTAGGGGCCGACCGCCTCCCCGGCCAGGTGGTAGTGCGCCGCGAACACGGGCCCGGGCAGCGCGGGGGCGAAGTTCTCCGCCTCCGGCCGCCCGGCGCCCACGGCCAGCGTCCCGTCCCCGATCTCCACGCGCGCTCCTTTCCCGCAGGTCCGGCCCCCATCGTCCCACCCACGGGTCCGCGAGCGTGTTTCATGCGGGGACGATCCCCTCACACCCCCCGGTTCGCTTCGCTCAGGAGTTGCGCAGGGAGTCGGCGATACCGCGTGCCCTTTCCGACTCCTCGATGCGGCCCAGCCGCTCCAGGGCGTAGGACTTGTTGTAGTGGTCGTTCCAGGAGTCGGGGCCGTTGTCGATGGCGTAGTCGATGACGGGTAGGGCCTCCGCGTAGCGGCCGAGCTTGACGAGCGCCGCGCCCTTGACGCTGTGGGCCGAGGCGAGGTCGTAGCGTCCCGCGCCGACGGCGCTCCCGGAGGTGAGGAGGGCGATGGCGCGGTCCACCGCGGCCAGCGCCTCCGCGTCCCGGCCGCCGTCCATGAGGATGATCGCCCGGTTGATCTGCGGCGCGGCGTAGCCGGGCCGCAGGGCGATCGCCTGGTCGTAGGCGGCGATCGCCTCGGCGGGACGCTCCATCCGCAGGAACGTCCCGGCCCGCTCGACGTGCGCGAGCGCGTCGGACGGATTGAGTCGGAGCGCCTGGTCGAAGGCGGCCAGGGCCTCGGCGTGCCGCCCCGTCCCGCTGAGGGCGATGCCGCGCACCCGGTGCGCCTCGGCGTACTCGGGGCGGAGCCGGACGGCCTCGTCCAGCTCGGGCAGGGCGTCCTGGAACCGGCCGGACTCCATGAGGCGCACGGCCTGGGCGTGGTGCTGGGCCGCGGCCGGCCGGGGGCGGCCGCTCATCTGCTCCAGCCTCGCGCCGGGGACGAGCTTGCCTCCGCAGGACGTGCAGCGCGGAGCGCGGAAGCGGGAGCCGGGCTCGTGGCACCGGTCGCAGAAGTTGCTGCCGCAGAAGTCGCAGATCATGAACTCGATCGCGAACCCGTCAGGGTCCTGCCGCGCCACCGGGTTGCCGCCCGGCACCTTCGACACCGAGATGAGCCGCGTGCACGCCCAACCCGAACAGCTGAGAAGCATGGTCGCTCCCGTTCCCTTAGTGTGCGTAATCCCAGTCGAGTTCCCAGACGCGCATACCGTGGTCCCGGGTTCGCGTGATCGCGATCCGGGTGTCGGCGCTGAGGCCGACCCACTCGATCGCGGTGGTGTCCGCGCCGAACGCGTGCAGGCAGCGGCCGGCGGGCAGGTCCCATACCCGCACCGTCCCGTCCGCTTCGCCGGACACCGCGAACCTGCCGTCGGCGGCGGGGGCGAGGCAGACGGTCGAATCCGACAGGCGGTGCAGGAGGCGCCCGGCGCGCACGTCGAAGACCCGCAGGGCGCGCCCGGGGCCGACGGCGGCGGCGATCCCGCCGTCCGCGCTCACCTCGATCGCCGCGAGCTGCTCGGACGGGCCCCGGACGTAGCCGGTGGCCTCGCCGGTCGTGCCGTCCGCCGTCCACAGCGTCCCGACCGTGTGCCCGCAGGACACGACGGTGCGGCCGTCGCCGCTCATGGCGGCGGGCGTCTGGCCGGGCAGGATGTGGCGGCGCTCCCCGTCCAGCTCCCACAGCGTCACGATCCGCTGGAAGTCGCCCACGAGCAGGGTCCGGCCGCCCTGCCCGAACCCGACCTTGAACACGATCCCGTCGTGGCCCTTGAGGACGTGCCTGCGCCTGCCCTTGGCCAGGTCCCAGACGCGGACGGTGCCGCTCTCGTCGCCGGACGCGGCGAGCCGCCCGTCCGGGCTCACCGCCAGCGCCCTGACCTCGGCGCGGTGTCCGCCGAACACGTGGACGCAGGAGCCGGACGCCACGTCCCACACCCGGACCTTCCCGTCGCTTGCGCCCGTCAGCAGCCGGGTCCCGTCGGGAGTGAAGGCCGCCGCGCCGACCGACGTCCCGCCGACGTGGAGGGTGCGGAGGTGCTCGCCGGTCTCGACGTCCACCAGCCACACTTCGGACCAGCCGCCGAACCGCACGGCGAGGACGCCGCCGCGGCTCAGTGCGGTCCCGCCGTCCGCGCGGCCCCCGGTGTCCGGGAGGGCACGCACCTCCCAGGCGCCCAGGACCGCCGTGGGGCGTCCGTGCCGTCCGGCGGCCCGCCACAGGTCGAGCAGCTCGCGGTTGCGCTCGTGGCCGGGGACGCTCCGCGCGGCGCGGATCTCCGCCGCGGCCCGCGCCCAGTCGCCGCGCTCGGCGTGCC